>NZ_BAAAJK010000024.1:0-128166 GCF_039526905.1 Pseudonocardia kongjuensis
GACCCCACCACCATAAACACCCGAGAAACTCGGACATCCACCGGGGGGACCATCTGGCCAACGGAGCCTGTTGACCGGGCTCTGCGGCCCGTTCTGTCCGGCTCACTCGCTGACAGGGAAGAAGTTACGGCACGGTGTCCGGCATGGTCAAACCGGGGGGTCCTCGTGTCGAACGGCAGGTGTCCTCGCAGGTCAACCGGCATGCGAGGACCGGCTGCACGGTTCCCGAGCGGCCCTCACAAGCGATTTCGGGGATCCCCGGACTTCTGTGACGCCGAGCACTTCACGGCTGCGGGACGGTGTCCGCGTGGTGTTCTCGACGGTCGGGGTCGTCGCATCGGCCCTGGATCGGGTGCCCCGACCAGGCCCGTTGCCCGGCGGAACGGCCGGATCGCCGGATCGGTAGCGCCCGGGCACCCGGTATCGGCGGCTCCCCGCCGTCCGCACCCCGGCACCGGGATCGCGCGGTGGCGGCGGACCTCCCGGACGGGTGGCGACCCCGCACTGAACAGGGCGGCGCCGCCGGCCCGGCCCCGGCAGCGGCTCCGTCCCGGCCGGCCGGGACGGAGCTCCGGTCGCTGCGGGTGGCCGACCGTCGGTGCCGTCACCGCATCAGGGGGGTATCCGCGCCGGGGTCCGGCGCGTTGACCGGGTGAGTGCTCCTCGCCGGCTCCCGCAGCGCGTCGGGGGCGAATGCGCGTCGCGATCCGGCGGGGAGCACTCCCCGATCTCAGCCGGCCGGCGGCCGGGCCGCGTCCACCGCGTCCCGCACCGCGGACGTCGTCGCCGGGAACACCTCGCCGACCGAGCTCAGGATCCGGCTGCCCCCGCCGAGCGCGTCGACCAGCGAGCCCACCGGGGCCAGTGCGGCCGGGTCGACCAGCGCCGGGACGACCCAGGACACCAGCCACATCACCAGCAGCGCGGCCACCCCGCCGGTGACGGCCCCGACCACCCGGTCCAGGAACGACAGCCGGGCACCGGCGAGCAGCCTGCTGACCAGGCCGCCGAGGAACCTCCCCACCAGCGAGCCCAGCAGCAGGCCGCCGAGGATGCCGAGCAGCCCCCACAGCCAGGCCGAGCCCGGGGTGGCCCCGAATCCGGCGAGCTGCGAGCCCCAGGCGGCACCGACACCGGCGCCGACGACCAGGCCGAGCAGGCTCCCGGCCCGAGCCACCCCGCCGAGCCTGCGGAACCCGCCGACCGCGGCGGCGAGCAGCACGATCAGCACGATCACGTCGAGCAGCGTCATGGGTCCTCCCCCGGCGGGCGTCCTCCGCCGCCGTTACCCGACCGACAGTGCCCGGCGGAGCTGAGAGCGCGCTGAGGCCCGGCCCGCCGCCGGGTTTGACCGGCCTGGCGAGGGGATATCCGGAAGAGCCCCGCTCGATCAGTATCGGAGGAACTGCATGCCATCGCTCGGGTCCGACCCGCGTCTGCTGAACGGCCTGCACCGGGTCAGCAGCGCGCTGATCGGTGTCACCCTCTGGGTGTTCGGGGGGCTCGGAATCACGAACAACCTCGACTTCTTCTCCACCACCGGCGCACCGCTGTTCGGCATGACCACCAACAACCTGCTGTCCGCGGTCTCGCTGGTGGTCGGCACCGTGCTGGTGGCGGCCGCGGTGCGCGGCGGCCGGATGGCGTCCACGGTGAGCGTGACCGTCGGCGCGCTGTTCATGCTGTCCGGCGTGGCCAACGTCCTGCTCATCGGGACGCCGTACAACATCCTGTCGTTCCGGATGCCGAACGTCGTGTTCAGCCTGCTGGCCGGGCTGGTCCTGCTGACGCTCGGCGGCTACGGCCGGTTCACCGGACGGCTCCCGTCGGACAATCCGTACTCCGACGAGCAGCGGCATCCGGTGGACGCCGAGGGTGACGAGGACCGCGACCAGCGGCTCCCGCACGGCTCGGCGGACATCGAGGCCGCCGGGTCGCTCGCCGAGACCGAACGGCTGGTCGCCTCCGGCGGCGGCACCGACGAGCAGCGCCGCCTGCTCGCCGAGGTCGGGTCGATCCGCGATCTCGCCGAGCGGCGCCGCGCCTGGCAGGAACTCACCGGCCGGGGCAGCACACACGCGTGATCCCACGGTCCGGCCGCGCACCGTGCGGCCGGACCGTGACCTCCGGGAGGGCCGCGCGGACGGTACGGTGCGGTACCCCCTTCCGAACCCGGAACACGCCACGAACAGCAGGGAGACCGGTACCCGACGTGACGGAGATCCAGCAGACCACCGGCGGGCCGGCCCGGGTGGCCGACCCCCGGTGGACGGGTGCCCCCTGCGCCGCACTGACCGTGCGCGCCGACGGGACCGTGCTCGAGATCAACGACGCGGCGCTGGTCCTGGTGCCGACGCTGCGGACCGGTGAGCCGCTGGACCGGGTCGCGCCGTGGCTGCACAGCGCCCACGTGGCCGCCGGTCCGGCCGGTTTCGCCGACGTGGTGGACGGCCGCGCCATCGAGGCCACCCCCACATCGCACGACGACGGCTCGGTCACCTGGTGGCTGGTCGACGTCACCGACGTCCGGTCGGTCCGCGACGAGCTGCGGATCGAGCAGGCCAGGGCGACCTTCCTGTCCGAGGCGTCCGCCGCACTGCTCGGCTCGCTGAACCTGCAGCGGTGCATGGAGGTGACCGCCGGGCTGGCGGTCGACGTGCTCGCCGACGCCGCGGTCGTCCTCTCCCCGGCGGGCCGCCGTCAGTACCGGGTCGTCAGCGCCGTCGTGGGCGGCGGCCCGGTGCAGTCGGCGACCACCCGGCTCGATCCGGACGAGGTGCCCGGCCTGGCCGAGGCGCTGCAGGGCTTCCCGCCCGTCCCGTCGCGCTGGATCGACCCGGCCGCCGCCCCGGCCTGGCTGGTGCCGTCCGGGATCGGCGCGGCCGGCTCGATCGTCATCACCCCGCTGCCGGGCCACGGCATCCCGGCCGGGGCGCTGGTGCTGCTGCGCCGCGCCGGTTCCGGCCCGTTCAGCGAGGGCGAGGAGACGACCGCCCGCGAGTTCGCCGCCCGGTCCGGCCTGGCGATGTCCGCCGCCCGGATGTTCGCCCAGCAGGCGTCCGTCACCGAGACCCTGATGCGCGACCTGCTGCCACCGCGCCTGGAGCAGATCGCCGGCGTGGAGTTCGCCGGCGGCTACCGGCCCGCCGAGGACGGCGACCGGGTCGGCGGCGACTTCTACGACGTGCACCCCTGCGCGCCCACCGCCGACGGGGCCGCCCGGACCCTCGCCGTGCTCGGCGACGTCTGCGGCAAGGGCCTGGAGGCGGCCGTGCTGACCGGGAAGATCCGCAGCACGCTGCACGCACTGCTCCCGATGGCCGACGACCACGGCCGCCTGCTCGACCTGCTCAACGACGCCCTGCTCAGCGAGGACCACACCCGGTTCGTGACGATGGTGCTGGCGTCGGTGACCCGCGACGGGGCGGACGTCCGGCTGCGGCTCACCGCCGCGGGCCACCCGCCGCCACTGATCGTGCGGGCGGACGGCCGGGTCGAGGAGGCCGACACCCGGGGCACCCTGGTCGGGGTGCTCCCCGCCGTCGCGGCGACCACCCACGAGACCCGGCTCGCCCCGGGCGAGACCTGCCTGCTCTACACCGACGGCATCACCGAGGCCCGCGGCGGCCCGATGGGCCACGACCAGTTCGGCGAGCAGCGCCTGCAGCGGGTGGCCGGCGAGTGCGCCGGCCTGCCCGCCGAGGCCCTCGTCGAGCGGATCCAGATGGTCGCCGCCGAGTGGGTCGGCCGCAACGCGCACGACGACATGGCCCTGCTGGCCGTCACCGCCCCCCGCGGGCGTCACCTGTCGGCGGTGGGTGGGCACGGTCGCGGCCGGTACACCGCATGAGCGGGCATCCGGATCCGGTCGTCCGCTGCACCGCGCTGCTGCGGGACGCGGTGCTGCGCGGGGACGAGTACACCGCGGTCGACGTCGTCGTGGACGCCCTGCACGACGGGATCGACGCGGAGACGGTGCTGCTCGAGGTGATCGGGGTGGTGCAGGCGTCGGTCGGCGAGGACTGGGCCGCGAACCGCATCTCGGTGGCCCAGGAGCACGCCGCGACGGCCATCAACGACCGGGTGATCGGCACCCTCGCGCTGTCCACCCCCCGCAGCCCCGGCGGCCGCGGCCGGATCACCGTCGCCTGCGTCGACGGCGAGTGGCACGCGCTCCCGGCCCGGCTGCTGGCCGAGGTGCTCCGGCTGCGCGGCTTCGACGTCGACTACCTCGGTGCCCAGGTCCCGTCGGCGCACCTGATCACCCACCTGCACCGGACCGGGCCGGACGCGGTGGCGCTGTCGTCGTCGATCGCCACCCGGCTGCCGACCGCGCACGCCACGATCTCGGCCTGCCAGGCCGCGGGCGTCCCGGTGATCGTCGGCGGGGCCGCGTTCGGACCGGACGGCCGGTACGCCCGGCTGCTCGCGGCCGACGCCTGGGCGCCCGACGCGCGGGCCGCCGCGGAGACACTGGCCGGCGGCCTGCCGGTACCGGCCCGCCCGCACGCCCAGCCGACCGACGACCTGCCGCACCTGTCCGACCAGGAGTTCACCCTGGTCGACCGGAACGCGCCCGGGCTGGTCGCCGCCGTCGTCGAGGGCCTGTCCGGCCGGATCCCCGAGATGGCGCACTACGACGACGCGCAGCTGCTGCGCACCGCCGAGGACGTCCGCCACATCGTCGACTTCCTGGCCGTCGCGCTCTACACCGGCGATCCGGAGCTGTTCACCGGGTTCCTGGACTGGACGGCCTCGGTGCTGTCCGCCCGGTCGGTGCCGCCGCACGTGCTGCCCCCGGTCCTCGACCTGCTGGGCGAGGAGCTGCGCGACTTCCCCAGGGCGTCGGACCTGCTGGCGGTGGCCGCCGCCGCCCGCGACGGCGACCCGCACGGTGCCGGAAGGCCGGCATGAACGACGAACGAGGACCGGACGTGCCCCACTCCGAGCCACGACCGGGGGTCGCGCTGGTCGCGCTCTCCGGCGATCTCGACTACGACACCTCCGACGAGCTGGCCGACGCCGCCGACGCCGCGCTGCAGGCCGTCGCCGATCCGCACGAGCTCCGGCTGGACTGCGCCGGACTGGGGTTCTGCGACTCCTACGGCCTGTCGGCGCTGCTGATGCTGCGCCGGCGCACCGCGGCGGCCGGGATCGCGCTGCGCCTGGACAACCGCGGCCGCGCGCTGGACCGGCTGCTCCGCATCACCAGCACCTGGGAACACCTCACCGGCGAGCACCCGGCGGACCGCGCGGAGCGGCACGACACCTGACCGGGGCTCAGTCCCCGGCCGTCAGTGCGGGCAGGTTCGCCTCGATCGAGGCGCGATCGGGTTCCAGCCACGGCGGCAGCCGCAGCGACCGGCCGAGCTCGAGCAGCGGCTCGTCGACGGTGAAGCCGGGGCCGTCGGTGGCGAGCTCGAACAGCACGCCGCCGGGCTCCCGGAAGTAGATCGACGTGAAGTACCGCCGGTCGAGGATCTCGGTCACCTCGAGACCGCGGGCGACGAGCTCGTCGCGCCAGCGTTGCTGGGTCTCCCCGTCCGGCACCCGGAACGCGATGTGGTGCACGGTGCCGCCGGCCTGCAGCCCGCGGCCGTCCACCCCGTCCAGCACGTCCACCGCGGTCGCGGCCGGACCGTCGGCGCGGAACCGGGAGCGCGGCCCGTCGTCGCCGGCGTGGCTCATCCCGAGCTCGGCCAGCATCCGGTGGGTCGGCTCGGCGTCGGCCTCCGACAGGGTCACCGCGTGCAGCCCGCGGACGGCGTGCTCGGCCGGGACGTGGCCGGAGCCGTCCCAGCCGGAACGGTGGTCGCCGGGGGCCGCGACCAGCTCGACGACCAGGCCGTCCGGGTCGCGCAGGGTCAGCACCTCCTCGTCGTCCCGGGTGACCGGCCCGTCGACCGGGACGCCCAGGCCGGCGAGCCGGCCCTGCCACCAGCCCAGCGACTCCGGCGGGACGGCGAACGAGGTCGCCGTGGTGAGCCCCGCGCCGGTGCGGCCCGGTCGCACGTCCGGCCACGGGAAGAAGGTGAGCAGCGTGGCCGGGTTGCCGCCGCCGTCGCCGTAGTAGAGGTGGTAGACCTGCGGCGCGTCGAAGTTGACCGTCCGCTTCACCAGCCGCAGCCCCAGCACGGTCACGTAGAAGTCCACGTTCCGCTGCGGATCACCGGCCACCGCCGTGACGTGGTGCAGGCCGTGCGGGGTGAGTTCGGTCGACATCCACCCTCCTCGTCTGGTCGTTGCCCTCACAACTACCACGGCGACCGGCGGCGCACCTGTCGGAACCCCGATCGCGGTGCCGTACATGAACCCGCGCCGAGCGGGTACCCGGATTCCATGACGACGTCCGACGCGACCCGCCGCGAGACCGGTCCGGTCCCGACGGAGCAGAGCGACACACCCGTCGACGAGACCCCCGACGGCGACGGCGTGCACCTCGCCGAGCAGCCGGTGGAACCGGACGACGAGCGTCCCGCGGCGTCCTGAGACCCGCCCTGCACACGATCACCACACGGAAGGACAGCGATCCCTCATGGCCACCATCCGCTACACCGTTCCCGGACTCGAGCGGGGCGACGCCGAGCAGGTCGTCGCGCTGCTGCAGAACCGCCTGCACGCGCTCAACGATCTCCAGCTGACCCTCAAGCACGTGCACTGGAACGTGGTGGGCCCGAACTTCATCGCGGTGCACGAGATGCTCGACCCGCAGGTCGACAGCGTGCGCGGCATGGTCGACGACGTCGCCGAGCGGATCGCCACCCTCGGCGGCTCGCCGGACGGCACCCCCGGGGCGCTCGTGCGCGACCGCACCTGGGACGACTACTCGATCGGCCGGGACGAGGCGATCGCGCACCTCGGGGCGCTGGATCTCGTCTACACCGGGGTCATCACCGACCACCGCACCCAGATCGAGAAGCTGGAGACGCTCGACCCGGTCACCCAGGACATGCTGATCGCGCAGTCCGGTGAGCTGGAGCAGTTCCAGTGGTTCGTGCGCGCCCACCTGGAGAGCTCGGACGGCTCGCTGCGCTCGGCGGACTCCGGCACCGAGGCCGACGCGGCCGACGCCGCGCGCTGAGTCCCATGCGCTGAGTCCCATGCGCTGGGGCCCGCGCTGAGTCCCATGCACAGCGCCTGACGCACCCGGGCCCGGTTCCGCATCCGCGGGACCGGGCCCGTCCGTGTGCGCCGGACCGTTCCCGGGCCGGGCGCCGGGACCGCTCCCGGGCCGGCGGCCCGGGGCTCAGAGCTCGCCGCGCCGGCGGGCCCAGTACAGGCAGCCGGCCGGCACCAGCACCAGCTGCACGCCGAGCACCACGGCCAGGGCCAGCACCGGCGGGAGCGCGACGATCACCAGCGCGTAGAGCACGGCGACCGTCATCACCCCCAGCACGAGCGGCCAGGCGAGCGGCGTCCCGGTCTGCGCCGCGGGCGGGTGCGTGTTCCCCTCGACACCGTGCAGCCGGTGCACCAGACCGGGGTCGTCGCGCAGCGTCGCCGCCGAGATCTCGTCCAGCACCCGCAGCTCACGCTGGTCCAGCGGACGGGCGGGACGGTCCTCCAGCACGGCACTCCTCGTCAGGGTCCGGCGCGGACGCGATGGGTCTTCAGGGTAGGTCGCGGCGGTGGCACCGGCCACCGGAGCGCGCCCCCGTGCTGTGCGGATGCTCCGAGTGGACCTACAGTGCCTGCGATATGACGCAAAGGTCTGAATCGTGACCGTGGTCGTCGTCGTGTCGATCCGAGCGGTATGGGGGGAAATGAGTTGATTCTTCGATATTTCCGGGAGCACACCAGCCCACCCGTGTTCATCAGCTCGGCCGTGCTGGCCGTGGCCTTCGTGCTGTGGGGGGTGATCTCGCCGACGTCGCTGGGCGAGGTCGCCGGGGCCGTCAACACCTGGATCACCGACACGCTCGGCTGGCTGTACATCTTCTCCGCCACCGGGTTCCTGATCTTCGTCCTGTTCCTCATGATGTCCCGGTACGGCCGGGTGAAGCTGGGGCCGTCGGACTCCACGCCGGAGTACGGGAACACCTCGTGGTTCGCGATGCTGTTCACCGCGGGCATGGGTATCGGCCTGGTGTTCTACGCGGTGTCGGAACCGATCTCGCACTTCACCGCACCGCCGACCGGTGAGCCGAGCTCACCGGAGGCGGCCCGCGACTCGATGCTCTACACGTTCTTCCACTGGGGCCTGCACCCGTGGGCGATCTACATCGTGCTCGGCCTGTCGCTGGGCTACTTCGCGTTCCGCCGCGGCCTGCCGCTGCGCCCGGCCGCCGCGCTCTACCCGCTGCTCAAGGAGCGGATCAACGGCTGGCCGGGCTACCTGGTCGACGTGCTCGCCGTGTTCGGCACGCTGTTCGGCCTGGCCACCTCCCTCGGCATCGGCGCCCAGCAGGTCGCCGCCGGGCTGGACGTGCTGTTCGGCTGGGAGAACACCACCACGCTGCAGGTGCTGCTGATCCTGGGGATCACCGCCGTCGCGATCGCCTCGCTGATGCTCGGCCTGGACAAGGGCATCCGGCGGCTGGCCCTGCTGAACCTGTGGCTCGCGCTCGCGCTGATGCTGTTCGTGTTCTTCTTCGGGCCGACCCGCGACCTGCTCAACAGCCTCGCCGCGAACATGGGCAGCTACGTCCAGGAGGTCCCGGGGCTGAGCTTCCAGACCTTCCCGGACGGCGGCAACGGCACCGCGGCCGAGTGGCAGAGCGGCTGGACGCTCTTCTACTGGGGCTGGTGGATCTCCTGGTCGCCGTTCGTCGGCATGTTCCTGGCCCGGATCTCCTACGGCCGCACCATCCGGCAGTTCGTGGCCGGCTGCCTGTTCGCCCCGGTCGGCGCCTCCATGGTGTGGCTGACCGTCTTCGGCAACAGCGCGCTGGAGCTCGTGCAGAACGACCCGGACCACCCGCTGGCGACCGCGGACCCGGAGACCGCGATCTACGTGCTGCTGGCCCAGCTGCCGGTCGCCCAGATCCTGATCACGCTGGCGTCCGTCCTGACGGTGTTCGTGGTGGTGCTGTTCTTCGCGACGTCCTCGGACTCCGGCTCGCTCGTCGTCGACATACTGACCAACGGCGGCGACCCGAACCCGCGCTGGCAGCAGCGGCTGTTCTGGGCGGTGCTGGAGGGCGTGATCGCCGCGGTGCTGCTCGCCGCCGGCGCGGCGACCGGGGCGGACGCGCTGTCCGCGCTGCAGACCGCGGCGATCGTGGCCGGGCTCCCGCTGGGCATCGTGCTGATCCTGATGGCGATCGGCCTGTCCACGGCACTGCGCGACGAGAAGTTCGTGGTGGCGCTGCCGCCGGAGCCCTCGCCGCTGGACTCGCTGCGCCGCAGCACCAGCCGGGCCGAGCCCGGTGCGGACGACGACCGGCCGGCCGG
Organism: Pseudonocardia kongjuensis; assembly: GCF_039526905.1. Lineage (NCBI taxonomy): Bacteria > Bacillati > Actinomycetota > Actinomycetes > Pseudonocardiales > Pseudonocardiaceae > Pseudonocardia > Pseudonocardia kongjuensis. The sequence goes on from NZ_BAAAJK010000024.1 coordinate 9,394, forward strand.
GCAGCGGACCGGGTCCGATCCGCTGATGCGCGAGACGGCCGTCGCCGAGTTCGCCACGTCGTCCCCGTCGGACGGCGGGGACGGCCCGGGGCGGGCGTCCGGTCCCGGCGACCGGAGCTGACCGGCCGGCGGGGCCGGGGGACGCGGGTCCCCCGGCCCCGCCGCCGTCACGGGCGTCAGGCCGGGTCGCCCGATCCCACCCACAGCGCGCGGGCCAGCGACGGGCCCCATTCCTCGTCGGTGTCGTCCCGCCCGTCGCCGGTGCGCTGCAGGCGCACCACGAACGGGCCGTCGAACGGCTTGCGCGCCGCCAGCTGCACCCGGTCGCCGAGCCGCACGTCGTGCGCGTCGAGGAAGCGCAGCACCTCGGGATCGGTGTCGTCGACCCGGACCAGCTCGCCGCCCTCGCCGAAGCGGAGATCGGGCAGCCGGCGGGCGAGCACCTCGGGCAGCTCGCCGTCCCGGCCGGGGATCGGATCGCCGTGCGGGTCGTAGCGGGGATGGCCGAGCCGGTCGTCGATCCGGTCCAGCAGGCGGTCGGAGACGGCGTGCTCCAGCGCCTCGGCCTCCTCGTGCACCTCGTCCCAGGCCAGGTCCAGCTCGGTCACCAGGAACATCTCGATCAGCCGGTGCCGCCGGACCACGGCCAGCGCGGACGCCCGGCCCGCCGGGGTGAGGGTGATCCCGGCGTAGCGCGCGTGATCGACGAGCCCGGTCTCGACCAGCTTGCGCACCATCCCCGACGCCGACGGCGACGACACCTGCAGCCGCTCGGCCAGCGCGGAGATGCCCACCGAGCCTTCCCACCGCTCCCCGAGCAGGAAAATGGTCTTCAGGTAGTTCTCCACGGACTCCGAATGGCGCTCGCCGGTGGGAACCGTGTTCATGAGGCCCACGGTATCCGCCCGCAGCAGGAGCCGGGGATGAACATCTGCAACCATGCTGGCCATGAGCGACGGTCGGCCCCCGGGCAGCGCACCCGACCACGGCTCCTCCACCCACCCGTCCGCCGACCCGTCCGCCGCCCCGCCGGTCCGCGGCTGGCGTGCCCGCTACCACGGCGCGCACACCCGCTACCGCGGCTTCCGCGACGGACTGCGGCACCGCCCGGTCGTGGACCGCTGCTGGCGCTGGAGCATCGGGGTGCTCGGCACGCTGATCGTGATCGTCGGCATCATCCTGATCCCCTACCCCGGCCCCGGCTGGCTCGTCGTGTTCACCGGGCTGGCGGTGCTGGCCTCGGAGTTCGAGGGGGCGCGCCGGCTGCTGCACTTCGCCCGCGGGCACTACGACCGGTGGAACGACTGGCAGAAGCAGCAGCACATCGTCGTCCGGCTGCTGCTGTTCGCCGCGACCGGCGCCGTGGTGCTGGTCACGCTGTGGCTGCTCGACGTGTTCGGGCTGGTGAGCGACTGGTTCGGGATCGACGCCGGCTGGCTGGACTCGCCGCTGGAGCCGTTCGCCTGAGCCGTCGGTGGCGTCAGATCCGCAGCAGCACCGACGGGTCCTCCGGCGCGCCCAGTGCGGCGGCCAGGCAGAGGCCGTTCACGCAGGCCACCAGCAGCGGCCGCCGCTGCGGGTCGTCGGGCAGCAGCCGGACGGCGGCCGCCGCCAGCGCGTCGTCCCAGCGCCGCAGCTCGTGCGCCAGGTCCGGGCGGCGGGCGGCGAACAGCAGCAGCTCGTACTCGGCGACCGTGAGCGACAGGTCGTGCCTGCTGCCCCACTCCCCGAGCGCCACGACCAGCTCGGCGACGGTGCGCACACCGGCCAGCCGGTCGATGTAGCGGTCGTTGACCGTGGCCAGCGCGGACACCAGCAGCTCGTCGACCGAGGCGAAGTAGTAGAGCACCGCGCTCGGCGGCACCTGCGCCTCCGCCGCCACGGCGCGCTGGGTGACCGCGCCCGTCCCGTCCCGGCCGACCAGCCGCAGCGTCGCGTCGAGCAGCGCGCGGCGGCGGCGCTCGCCCTTGCGCAGCCGGCCGTCGGCGGGCTCAGGCATGCGCCGCCGATCCGCCCATCTCCAGCGCCAGCACGCCGCCGATGACCAGCACGATCCCGCCGACCTGCACCCAGGTCAGCGACTCGCCGAGGAACAGCACCCCGAGCAGCGCGACGATCGCGACCCCGGCCGCGGCCCACACCCCGTAGGCGACGCCGAGCGCCATCCCCCGGGTGAGCGCCTGGGCCAGCGCCCAGAACGCCAGGCCGTAGCCGGCGACGGTGACCAGTGACGGCAGCAGCCTGCTGAAACCCTGCGACGCCCGCAGCGACATGGTGGCCGTCACCTCGGCCCCGATCGCCAGTGCGAGCCATCCCCACATGTGTCCGTCCTCCCCTGTCCGGCGGTGTCCGGCCCGAGGCTACCCCGATTCTGGAGCAGATGCTCAGGTTTATCGGCCACCCGGTCGACCGACATGCATAACGATTGTCATTGGTTACTGTCGATCAACGTGACTACGCAGAGGAGCCAAGCGATCACTGCCATCGGGTTTCCGGCGCCCCGCGCGCCGCGGGACGCCGGCGGTGCCGCCATCACGACCGCCGAGCGGCTGGTCGCGCTGTGCGAGGAGCTGGAGCGGACCGACCTGCGGCCCGGTCCGGTGGTGGACGCCACGTTCGGCGAGCTGGTGCGGCTCTGCTGCCATCCGCCGGCGGGCTGTACCGGCGCGGTCCTCGAGCGCGTGGCGGCGCACGTCGACCGGCTGCGCGGGCTGAGCTCGGCGGGCGAGGGCCTGATGGAGCAGTACTGGGCGGACCGGATCGCCGGCGCCGCCGACCCGGCCGCCGAGCTCGAACGGTTCCCCTACCTGGGGAACTATCTCGACCTGGTCCGGCTCGAGCTGGCCGCGCTGGCCGCGGTCGGGTTCGGTGTGCCGCGCCGGGCCGTGGTGCTGGGGTCCGGTCCGCTGCCGCTGACCGGGATGGTGCTCGCCGACCGGCACGGCAGCGAGGTGCTGCACGTCGACCGGGACCCGGCCGCCCTGGCCGCGGGCACCGCGGTCGCCGACGCCGTCGGGATCGGCACCCGCAGCCTCGCCGCGGACCTGTCCGCGGCGGCGCTGCCCGCGGACCTGGCGGACGAGATCCGGCGCGCCGACCTGGTGCTGCTCGGCGCACTGGTGGGTGCCGACGCCGCCGCCAAGGACGCGGTCACCGCCCGGCTGGCGGCCGCCGCGGGCCCGGGCACGGCGCTGCTCGTGCGCACCGCGGCCGGCCTGCGGACCCTGCTGTACCCGGAGGTGGGCCCGGCCGACCTGCCCGCCCTGGACGTGCTGCTGGAGGTGCATCCGCGCACCGACGTCGTGAACTCGGTCCTGGTGGCGCGCGCGCCGCGCTGAGCCGGGCCGGCGCAGCCGGATCCCGGGCCGGCGCAGCCGGATCCCGGCCCGGTCGGCGTGCCGCCCCGTTCGCGTGGGGTGCACGCCGACCGCCCGCTGCTTACGATCAGCTGACGATCGTCGCGGGCGGACCCAGCGGTTCGACCTCACGTCGGCGATCGGGTGGAATCGGGGTCATCATGGTCGAGCTCGAGGTGGCACAGGGCGGAGTCGGTTCCCGGACCCGGGTGCTGATCGTGGACGACGACGTGCGCATCGGGCAGGCGCTCGGGCTCGCCCTCGACGACGAGGGCTTCGACGTCGACGCGGTGCACACCGGCGAGGAGGCCCTCGCCCGGGCCGGCGCGCCCGACATCGACCTGGTGCTGCTGGACCTGATGCTGCCCGGGATCGACGGGCTCACCGTCTGCCGCAGGCTGCGCGACGCGGGCGACCTGCCGATCATCATGGTGACCGCGCGGTCCGACTCCGCCGACGTCATCGCCGGGCTCGAGGCCGGCGCCGACGACTACGTGACGAAGCCGCTGGTCGCGGGCGAGCTGGCGGCCCGGATCCGGGCCCTGCTGCGGCGCCGCAGGCCGGCCCCGGCCACCCCGCGCCGGTTGCTGCTCGGCGACGTCGAGCTGCGCCCCGACGAGGGCGTCGTGCTGCGCGCCGGCGATCCGGTGCACCTGACCCGCACCGAGTTCCGGCTGCTCGCCGAGCTGGCGGCGGCCGCGGGCCGGATCGTCACCCGCGACGAGCTGCTGTCCCGGGTCTGGGGCTACGAGTACCACGGCGACACCCGGCTGCTGGACGTGCACGTCCGCCGGTTGCGGCGCAAGGTCGAGGCCGATCCGGACCGGCCCACCGTGGTGCTCACCGTGCGCGGGGCCGGCTACAAGGCCGGCCGGGTCGAGCGCAGGCCCGAACCGGCCGTCCCGGACTCGGAGCCGGTGCCCGGCTGGCGCGGATGACCCCTCCCGGCGCGCCCCGCCGGTCGGTGCTGGACCGCCTGCCGCTGCGGCGGCTGCCGCTGCGGCACCGGGTCGGGGCCGCGTTCGCGCTGGTGTCGCTGGTGGTGACCGGCCTGTTCGCCACCGTCACCTGGAACCTGGCGTCCTACTACCTGGTCGAGCAGCGGGTGGAGGGCGCGACCCGGCAGGTCGAGGTGAACGTCCGGCTGGTCGAGCGGGCGATCTCCGCCAGTCCCGAGTCCGACGGGCTGGACGACCTGCTCACCGGGCTGGCCGGCACCCCGAACACCACCGTCGCCCTCCGGCACGACGGCAACTGGATCACCAGCGGCCGCGACATCGACGTCTCCGAGCTGCCGAAGCCGTTGCTGGACATGGCCCGGTCCGGGATCGGCGCCCGGCAGCGGATGCTGGTCGAGGGGATGCCCAGCCTGGTCGTCGCCGCCCCGATGCCCGGCGAGACGGTGTTCGTCGAGGTCTTCCCGCTGCAGCTGCTGGACGCCAACCTGCGGTTCCTGAGCTCGGTGCTGATCATCGGCGTGGCGGTCAGCACGGTGCTCGGGCTCGGGCTCGGGCACTGGGCGGGCCGGCGGGCGCTGCAGCCGCTGACCGAGCTGACCGAGGCGGCCGGCCGGGTCGCCGGTGGCGATCTCGCCGCCCGGCTGCCGGGCAGCTCCGACGCCGAACTCGCGCCACTGGTCGCGACCTTCAACCGGACCGCCGACGCGCTGGAGCAGCGGGTGGCCCGGGACGCGCGGTTCGCCGCCGACGTCAGCCACGAGCTGCGCTCGCCGCTGACCACGCTGGTGAACGCGGTCGCCGTGCTGCGGCGCAGGCGCTCCGAGCTGCCGCCGACCGCGCAGCAGGCGGTGGACCTGCTCGACGGCGACATCCAGCGGTTCCGCCGGATGGTGCTCGACCTGCTGGAGATCTCCCGCAGCGACACCCTGGAGCGCGAGCCGTGGGAGCTGGGCGAGCTCGTGCGCGGGATCGTCGGGGTGCGCGGCGGGGCGCCGCCGGAGATCGACGCGCCGGAGCCGGTGACGGTGCGCGCGGACCGGCGCCGGATCGACCAGATCCTCGGCAACCTGCTCGACAACGCCGACGCGCACGGCGGCGGCGCCGTGCGGGTCGGGGTGTCGGCGCGGGAGGGCCGTGGCCGGATCGAGGTCGACGACGCCGGGCCGGGGGTGCCCGCCGGGAAGCGGGCCGAGGTGTTCGAGCGGTTCTCCCGGGGCGCCCGGGCGGGCAGCCGCGGCGACGGCGGCGGCACCGGGCTCGGACTGTCGCTGGTGGCGGCGCACGTCCGCAGGCACGACGGATCGGTGTGGATCGAGGACCGGCCCGGCGGCGGTGCCCGGGTCGTGGTGGAGCTTCCGGGGGTGGCGGGATGAGACGCGTCGCGGTGGTGCTCGCCGTCGGGCTGGCGGTCGCGCTGGGCGGGTGCGGGGTGACCCTGGAGGACGAGCCGGAGCCCTACGGCCCGGCCACGGAGGCGCCGTCGCCCGCGCCGACCGTGAGCGTCCGGCCGGACGACCTGCCGGAGGACCCGCCGACCCCGTCGGCCACCCCGGCCCCGACCCCCACCTCGACCCCGACGCACTCCGGAACTGCTCCGGACACCCGCCCTGACCAGGGCGGAGATGCCTGACGGTTGGCTGACGATCGCGATCGGTGTCCCCGGCCGGGAGCTGCCGGGGGCAGAATCGGGGACGGGTGATCGGCGGTGGAGTGCGCGGCTTCTGGGGAGCGGTCGCGCACGGCCCCGCCGCTACGGCCCACCGCGGACGGGTACCCGTCCGCGACCGGGGACGGCGACGGCTCACGCCCGTCGCCGTCCCGGGTGGACCGGACGTCCCGGACGGACCGGTCCGTACCGCACGCGCCGGGCGAGCCGCCGATCACCGTCCGGCGGCCGGGTCCCGGGCCGGACGGCCCGGCGGGCCGCCGGCCGGTCAGGTCCCGGCGCCGGTCCCGGGCAGCGGGGTGGCCCCGGCGCCGCCGTCGAGGGCGGAGACCATCGCGAACCAGGCCCGCGCCGGCACCGCCCCGCCGGTGAGGTTGCCGGACCCGCAGGTGCGCAGCGGGCCGGTGCACACCGGGCGCGGCGTCCCGGTCGGCAGCGTCATCACCGAGCCGGCCCGGTCGCCGGTGGCCCCGATGAACGCGGCCGAGGCGTAGTTCTGGGTGGTCCCGGTCTTGGCGATCACCGGCCGGTTCCAGCCCACCGCGGCGGCCGCGCCCGCGGCGGTGCCGGAGGTCGCGTCCCCGGACAGTGCGGTGACCAGGTCGCGGGCCACCGACTCGTCGATCACCCGGTCGCAGCGCGGGCCCGGGAGCGCGACGTCGCCGCCGTCCCGGTCGGTCACCGACTCGACGAACAGCGGCGTGCAGTGCACCCCGCCGGAGGCGATGGTGGCGCCGACGGTCGCCAGCTCCAGCGGGCTGGTGCCCTCCGGGCCGAGGGTGAACGACGCCCGGCGCTGGGCGATCACCGCCTCGCCGACGGTGCCGCCGTCGCGGGTGGGCGCCTCCAGGGTCTGCCGGAGCCCGAGCCGCCATGCCATGTCGACCACCGGCTGCAACGACCCGATCCGGTCGGTGAGCTCGACGAACGGGGTGTTCGGCGAGCTGGCGAGCGCCTGCCGCAGGGTCATCGGGCCGCTGCCGGAGTTGCCGTAGTTCGCGACGGTGTAGGGCGCCGTGCCGTTGCGGAAGTTGCGCGAGGTGTAGCTCGCCGGGTTGTCCAGCATGCTGTCCGGGGTGACGATCCCGCTCTCCAGCGCGGCCGCCGCGGTGAACACCTTGTAGACCGAGCCGGCGCCGTGCAGCGGCAGGGTGGCGAGCGGGTAGGCGGTCTCGCCGGCGTCGGCGTCGAAGCCGTACTCGCTGCTGGAGACGAGCGCGTCGACCCGGCCGGTGCCCGGCTCGACCAGCGCGGCGACGTTCGCGACCGACGACGAGCCCTCGGCGCCGCCGGTCCGGCGGACCGCGGTCAGCGCCTCCTCGGTGGCCCGCGGATCGAGGGTGGTGCGGATCGTGTACCCGCCGTTGCGCAGCACGCCCGCCTCCAGGCCGGCGGCGTCGAGCGCCTCGACGACGGCCTGGCAGAAGTGGCCGGTGCCCTCGCGGGCGCCGGCACAGCCCTGGGCGGGGACGCCGGCGTCCGGCCGGACCTCGACCGGGGTGGCGCGGGCCTGCTCGGCCTGGGCCGGGGTGATCGAGCCGACGTCGACCATCGCGGAGATCACCGTGTCCCGGCGGTTCTGCGCGGCCTCCGGGTTGTTCAGCGGGTCGAACCGCTCGGGGGCCTGGATCATCCCGGCCAGCAGCGCGGCCTGCGGGACGGTGAGCCGGTCGGCGGTCGTCCCGAACCAGGTGCGGGCCGCGTTCTGCACGCCGTAGGCGCCGCGGCCGAAGTAGATCAGGTCGAGATAGCCGGCGAGGATCTCCTCCTTGTCCAGCACCGCCTCGACCTGGTGCGCCAGCCGCACCTCGGCGAGCTTGCGGGCCGGGGTGTTCGCGGTCGCCGCGCGCTCCTCCTCCGGTGTCGAGGCGAGCACGTTGAGCCGGTAGTTCTTGACGTACTGCATGGTCAGCGTGGAGGCGCCCTGCCCGTCCAGTGCGGAGCCGCCTGCCGCGTTACTGATCAGCGCCCGGCCCATCCCGTACCAGTCGACGCCGTCGTGCTCGTAGAACCGGCGGTCCTCGATGGCGACGATCGCGGCGGTCATCGTGTCCGCGATGCCGTCCGCCCCGACCGGCTCCCGGTGCTGGTCGTAGAGGTGCGCGAACGGCTCGCCCGCGGCGTCGAGCAGCACCGACGTGGCGCCCATCCGCCCGTCGCCGAGCCGGGCGCTGGTCGCCTCGTCGGCGACGCCGGTGATCTCCTCGGTCACCACCGCCGTCGCGACGGCGACCGGCGCCAGCATCCCGGCGAGCAGCACCCCGGCCAGCGCACTCGCCCCGATCCCCTGCAACAGCCTGCGACGGACGAAGCGCGCGCGGTCACCGGCGGGTGGGGAGTCGGGCATGCCCCCAGGTTCCCCGGGAGATCGTGACAGGGTGGTGAGGTCACCCTGACGGTTACCTGACGATCCGCGGGTCAGCGCCGGGACCGGGGGCGCCGGCGGGCGGCGCAGCCGATGCAGGTGCGGGCCGCGGGCAGCGCCTCCAGCCGTTCCGGCGCGATCGGGCCGCCGCACTCCGCGCAGACGCCGTAGCTGCCGTCGGCGAGCCGCCGGGCGGCGTCGTCGAGCTCGGCCCGGTCCCGCTCCGCGGCGGCGAGCAGGCCCTGCAGCTGCGCCCGCTGCACGGCGATCGTGACGCCCTCCGGATCGTGCTCGTCGTCGTGGCTGGTGAGCGCCTGTTCCTCGGCGAGCGAGGCCAGCTCGTGGCGCAGCGAGGCGAGCCGGCCGTCCACCCGGGCCCGTTCGGCGTCGAGCGCTGCGGGGTCCATGCCGACCAGGATCCTCCGGCATGCCAGATTCGTCCGCATGGATCTCCCGCGCCCGGTGTCCGGGGTCGGCGTCGTGCTGGAGCGCGACGACGGCCGGATCGCGATCGGCCACCGGGTCACCGCCGGCGAGGAGCCGAGCTGGTCGTTCCCCGGCGGCCACCTGGAGGGCGGCGAGACGCCGGTGGCCGCCGCGCTGCGCGAGCTGGCCGAGGAGACCGGCGTCGTCGCCGCGCGGGGATCGCTGTTCGCGGTGTGCGTGCGGACCGCCGGCAGCGGGGTGACGTTCGCGGTGCACGTCGCCGCCCCGGCCGGCGCGCTGCTCACGGTCACCGAGCCGCACGCCGTCGACGCCTGGCGCTGGGCCGATCCGGACGACCTGCCCGGGCCGCTGTTCGTGCACACCGCGGCCGTGCGGCACGCCTGGCGCGCGCCCGGCAGCGGGCTCGCGGGCTGGGACCTGCATCCGCTGGCCCACCCCGCCGTCCCCCGACCGAATTGATTTCGTCAACTATCTTGCGAATTCGGCCGCTCGTGTACGAGCATCGTGCAACGCGCCGTTCCGGCCGTTGTCTCCTTAAGAAATGGTAAAGATCCGCAGTTCCCTGATCTCCGATCTCCTAGCTTCCCGGAATCGCACGCCGGTGCGACGAGAAGCGGGAACGGGGCTCTGGACAACGCATGCCGACACTGTCGTTCCGCGGCGCGGGCGCGCGATACCCGAACGGGACCGTCGCCCTGGTGGACGTGACGTTCGAGGTGGGCGACGGCGAGATCGTCGCGCTGCTCGGCCCGCCGGGCAGCGGCAAGTCGTCCGTCCTGCGGCTGGGCTCGGGTGAGCTCGCCCCCGCGACCGGCTCGGTGCTGATCGACGGCACCGCCTGCTCCCGGTTCCGGGCCCGGAACCGGCCCGCCGCCCTCGTCGACACCCGGCGCGACACCACCCGGCGGCGCACCGTCGCCGAGCACATCGGCCGCCCGATGCAGGTCGCCGGCGTCGGCACCTGGACCCGGACCTGCCACATCGCCGAGCTGGCCGAGCGGCTGCACGTCGGCGACCTGCTCCCCTACCCGCTGGACGGCCTGTCCGCCGGACAGCGCAGGCGGGTCGCCGTGGCCACCGCGCTCGCCCGGCGCCCGCGGATGCTGCTGCTCGACGAGCCGCTGGCCGGCGTCGACGAGGAGACCGAGGCGGTGCTGCGTGAGGTCCTCCGCCAGTTCCGCGCCGAGCGCCGGACCATCCTGTACGCGACCGCCGATCCGGCCGAGGCCGCCGGTATCGCCGACCGGGTCGCGCTGCTGCACGGCGGCCGGCTGCGCGACTCCGGCACCCCGCGGGATCTCGCCGACCGGCCCGGCACCGTGCTCGGCGCGGTCGCGCTGGGCGATCCGCCGATGAACCTCGTCGAGGCGGGCGTGCACGCCGAGCAGGACCGGCACGTCGTGCTGACGATCGGGCGGCAGAACCACTGGATGCCCTGGAACGACCTGCGGTCCCGGTCGATCGCGCGCTTCCACGGGGAGCGCATCGTGCTCGGCGTCCGGCCGGACGCGGTGCTCCCCGGCGGGTCCGGGTTCGTGCTCACCGGTGTGGTGCAGGGTGTCGAGCAGCGTCCGGGCGGTGTCTACGCCGTGCTGGACACCGGCGCGGGCGGGATCGATCCGCACGGCGGCGGCGAACCGGACGGCGGTGACGTGCTCACCCCGCTCGACCGGCCCCCGCGCCGCGCGCTGTTCCGGGTCCGGCTCGGGCCGCACGACCGGCCACCGGTGAACGCGCGGATGGCGGTCGGTTTCGACGCCCGGTCGCTGCACGCCTTCGACCGGCACGGGCGGCGGATCCACCTCCCGGTCACGGCGCCGCGCACGCCGGTGCCCGCCGACCACGGCTGAGCCGTGTCCCCGCTGTCACGGATCCGCTCGGCGCGCCGCCGTGAGGATCGGCCCGCCGCCGTGTCCCACCGGCCGGGGGACCGCTGCGCGCACCCCGCCCCCGGTCCTCCGGGACCGCCTGCCACACCGAGTTCCGGAAGGACCACCATGGATCTCCTCCGCACCGGGTGCACGACGTGAACATGGGCTGGGCGGACGAGCCGGACGACACCGCCGACCGCGGCCACGACACCTACTGGCACGACGAGCGGGACGTCCCGCGGCTCGCCGGCTGCCTGGTCGCCCTGGCCGCCGCGGCCGGCCGGGTCGTCCGGCACACCGGCGCCAGCTGCCGCCGGGCCGGCCGGCGGGTGCTCGCCCTGCTGCGCGGGCGGCCTCCGGGGCCGTGCGCAGCGGCGACCGGCACCTGCCTGCTCGACGGTCCGGGGAACCTGATCGTGCACCCCCCGCACGGGCCGCTGGTCGCCCGCCGGCGCCGGCGCAGGCGGGACGCCGGGCGCGACCGCTGCCACGGCGGGACCGGCAGCCGCTGCCGGACGGCACCCCGCCGGACCGGGCCGTCATCCGGCTGAGCGACCCGGTGGCCCGCGCCGCCCGTACCGGCACAGACTGACGCCCAGCCCGACCACCGGAGCCGGAGGACACCAGCCATGACCGAGACGAACCGGGACGGCACCTCGCTGCGCGGTGTCGACCGCGCGGTGCAGGTGCTGCGGCTGATCGCCGAACGCGGCGTCGTCCGGCTCTCCGAGGTCAGCGCCGAGCTGGACCTGGCGCTCGGCTCCACGCACCGGCTGCTGAGCAGCCTGGAACACACCGGGATGCTCGCCCGGGTCACCGGCTCCAAGCTCTACCGGCCCGGTCCCGCACTCGCCGAGCTGGCCACCACCTTCGCCGCCCCCCGGGTGCCCGACGACGTCCTCCCGCACCTGCGCGAGCTGGCCCGCTCCTGCGGCGAGACCGCGCACCTGGTCCAGCTCGTCGGGCGCAGCGTCGAGTTCGTCGCGAACGGGGAGAGCGACCGCTCCACCCGCGTCACCACCCGGCTCGGCATGACGATGCCCGCGCACGCCACCTCCGGCGGGAAGGCGCTGCTGGCCCGCTACACCGACGACACGGTCGGCCACCTCTACGCCGGGCGGCCGCTGCGCCGGATGACCGACCGGACGATCACCGAGGTCCCCGCGCTGCTGGCCGACCTGCACCGGGTCCGCGAGCGGGGCTACGCCACCATCGACGGCGAGTCCGAACCGGACGTGCGCGGGATCGGGCTCGCGGTCACCGACCAGACCGCCCTGGTGGTCGGTGGCCCCCGGCACCGGATCCCGGCCGCCGACCTGCCCTACCTCGCCTCGCTGCTGCAGGACACCGCGGGCGCCGTCCTCGCCGCGCTCCCCGAGGAGCGCAGCTGGTGCCTCGGCAGGCCCTGACCGGCCCGGCACCGACCGGTCGGCCGGTGCACCCCCGGGTGGCCGGTCGCTGATTTCCGCGCCGGGGAAAGCGCCTGCTCACGTCCCGGCGGGACCGTCGCCGGTGCTCGTACGGTCGCCGACGGCGTCACCGGACCGGCCCCACGACCGCGGTGACACCCGGTTCCGGGGTTCCCCCGCCCCGGAACCCCGCCCGGCCGGCGGGTGCCCTCCGGCCGGGCGGCCCGGCGGCGGTCACCTGCGTGCCCGGCCACCGGTCCATCCGCATCCGACCGGACGAGAGGCCCCCGTGTCAGCGTTCGACACCGTGTCAGCCGGCCCCGGGCCGGCCGGCCCCGGCTCGGCGTCCGGCACCGGGGGCCACGGCCCGCAGGGCCCGGCCCGGCCGGCGAGCCCCCGCCGCGGGCTGCTGGTGGTCGCCGCCGCCGCCGTCGTGACGACCGCGCTGGTGGCGGTCTCGACCGGGATGCCCGGGACCACCGTCGTCGGCACCCCGTCCGCGGCGCCGCCCACCCTGGGCCGGTCGGTCGCCGAGCGGGCCCGCGCGGCCGTCGTCGCGCAGGTTCCCGGGGCCGAGGTCGGCGTCGCCGTGCACGACCGGCGGACCGGGGAGACGGTCGGCGTCGCGGACCGCCCCGGCTTCGCGACGGCATCGGTGGTGAAGCTGCTGATCGCGCTGGACGTGCTGCGCGCCAACGGCTGGCAGCCGCCCGATCCGGCCACCGCGACCGTCGTCGCGCGGATGCTGCGGGGCAGCGACGACGGCGCGGCCACCCGCCTGTGGACCGCGCAGGGCGGACCGGCCGTCGTCACCAGGGCGGTGGCCGAGCTGCAGCTGACCGGCACCGTGCCGCCGGCCGAGCCGCAGGAGTGGGAGCTGACCCGGACCACCGCCGAGGACGTCGTCACCGTCTACCGGTTCGTGCTGGACCGGCTGCCCGCCCGCTCCCGCGCGCTGGTGCTCTCGGCGCTGCGCGAGGCGCCCCGGATCGCGCTGGACGGCGTCGACCAGTACTTCGGCATCCCGGACGCGCTGCCCGGCCTCCCGCGCGCGATCAAGCAGGGCTGGATGGTCGCCGGCGGCGAGCTGGTGCTCAACACCACCGGCGTCGTCGGGGCGGACGACCGGTTCGTCGTCGTGCTGCTGACCCACCAGCCGGGCGGCACCCGCCGGGCCGACGGCCGGGCCGCCGTCACCGCGGGGATCCGGTCCCTGCTCCCCGCACTCACCGCGCCGGGTTCGGCGCACTGACCCCCTTCCGGAGGAGATCCCGATGTCCAAGAAGAAGAAGCCGCAGGCCCGCCCGGCCAAGCCGGCCACGAACCCGATGGCCGAGCGGAGGGGCATCTCGATCAACACGGTGCTGACCGTGGTGGTCGTGCTGTTCGCGGCGTTCTCGATCGGCGGCGCGCTGCTCTCGCCCGCGCCGCCGTCCGAGGTGTCCGAGGACCAGCTGGTCGTCGGCGCCAGCATGATCACCGAGCCCGGCCGGCCGGTGACGATGGTCGAGTTCCTCGACTACCAGTGCCCGGCCTGCTCGGCGTTCTACGACAACCTGACCGTCGGCATCGAGCAGGACTACGCCGACCGGATCACGTTCGCCACCCGCAACTTCCCGCTGGAGATGCACGCGCTGGCCCCGCTCGCCGCGCAGGCCGCCGAGGCCGCGGAGAACCAGGGCCGCTACGCCGACATGTACCACCTGCTCTACGACGAGTACTCGGCGTGGGCCGGGAACGGCGCCGCGTCCGACGAGGACTCCGCCCGCGAGCGGTTCACCGGCTACGCCGAGCGCCTCGGGCTCGACATGCCGCGGTTCCTGGCCGATCTGGACTCCGACGAGGTCGCCGACCGGGTCGACGCCGACATGGACCTCGGCGAGGAGCTCGGCGTGTTCAGCACCCCCACGTTCTTCATCGACGGCCGCCGCTTCGAGCCGGCCGGCAGCACCTTCGCCGAGGTCGACCAGGAGATCCGCGCCGAGCTGGACCGGGCGCTGGCGGAGGCGGCGTGACGGCCACGCTCGCCGGGACCGGGCGCTCGTCGTCCGGGGCCGTCGCCCGCCGCCGGCGGGCCGGTGCGGTCTACCTGGTCGGCGGCGCGATCGGGCTGGCCGCGGCCGCGGTCCTCGTGCTGGAGCGGCTGGCGATGCTCAGCGATCCCGGCTACGTCCCGTCCTGCTCGATCAACCCGGTGATCTCCTGCGGCTCGGTGATGGAGAGCGCCCAGGCGTCGGTGTTCGGGTTCCCGAACCCGCTGATCGGGCTGGTCGCGTTCGCGGTGGTGGTGACCGGCGGCGTCGCGATGCTCGCCGGGTTCGAACCGCCGGCCTGGTTCACCGTCGGCATGCAGGTCGGCAGCACCCTCGGCCTGGTGTTCGTGCACTGGCTGATCTGGCAGAGCCTGGCCGAGATCCACGCGCTGTGCCCGTACTGCATGGTGGTCTGGCTCGTCACGATCACCGTGTTCTGGTACTCGACGCTGGAGACCCTGGCGCTGGTCCGCCCGGCCCGCCCGCTGGTCGTGGCGCTGCGCCGGTTCCACTCCAGCGTCCCGGCGGTCTGGTACCTGCTGATCCTGGCGGCCGCCGCGTGGACCTTCCGGGACTTCTTCTTCGGCCTGGCGTGAGCGCGGCATGAGGCGCGCCACAGGAGCTTGCGTGTTGTTGGATTGTAGGACAATTTCACGTGTCAACAGAGCTCGTCGTCCGTCCCGGGAAGAGTTGCCTCGATGCTGGTCCTGATCGGCCTCGCACTGGTCGTGATCGGGTTCGTGCTGCGGATGAACCCGCTGCTCGTGGTCACCGTGTCCGGTCTGGTCACCGGTGCCGTCGGTGGTCTCACCCCGCTGCAGATGCTCGACATCGTCGGTACCGCGTTCGCCGACAGCCGGCCGGTGATGATCCTGCTGCTCGCGCTGCCGATGGTCGGGCTGGTCGAGCGGATGGGGTTGCAGGCGCACGTCCGCCGGACGGTGGGCAGGCTCGCCTCGCTCACCCCCGGCCGGATCCTGCTCGGCTACCTGGCACTGCGCCAGGTGACCGCGGCGGCCGGGCTGCTGACCGTGCTCGGCGTCGCGCAGACCGTGCGCCCGGTCCTGTACCCGATGGTCGAGGCCGCCGCCGAGCGCCGGACCGGCCCGCTGACCGAGGAGGTCCGGGACCGGCTGAAGGGCTCCTCGGTCGGCGTCGAGACGGTCGGGATGTTCTTCGCCGAGGACGTGTTCGTCGCCGTCGGGAGCGTCCTGCTCATCACCTCCTTCGTCGACGCGAACTACGGCCTGCAGCTGGAACCGCTGGACCTGGCCGTCTGGGCGATCCCGTCGGCGGGCGTCGCGTTCGCCGTGCACGGGTTCCGGGCGCTGCGCACGGACCGGATGCTCCGGCGGCGAGCGGCCGCCCCGGCGCCGGACGCCGTGCCGTGATCGGCCCGGAGCCGGTCAACTGGGCGATCGCCGCGATGCTGCTCGTGGTCGCCGGGCTGACCGCCCGCGACCGCGGCAATCCCCGGCGGCACACCAGCGCGGCGTTCTGGGGGCTGGCCGGTGCCGGGTTCGTCTACGCGTCGTGGGTCACCGCAGGCGCCGCGCCGGCCTGGCCGCTCGGACTGGTCGTGCTGACCGTCGTCGTGCTGGGCTCGTCGGCGCGGACCCTGCGCCCCGGCACGGTGACCAGCACCGGCGACGCCGCCCGCGAGGAATCCGCGACGCGGCTCGGCCACCGGCTGTTCCTGCCCGCACTGTGCGTCCCGGTGATCACCCTGGTGGTGACGCTGGCCGGCCCGGCGGTCACCGTGGGCGGCCGGCCGCTGGTCGCCGAGGGCTCGGCGTCGCTGCTCGGGCTGGCGCTCGGCGCGGTCGTCGCCACCGTGGTCGGCTACCTGCTCCTGGGCGCCCACCCGATCGGCGCGCCCTTCCAGGAGGGACGCAGGCTGCTCGACCTGATGGGCTCGATGGCGCTGCTCCCGCTGGTGCTCGCGGTGGTCGGGGTGCTGTTCACCAGGGCGGGCCTCGGCGACGCGGTCGGGCAGGTCCTGCAGGCCGTCCTGCCCGACGGGCGGCTGGTCGCGGTGGCGGCCTACTGCCTGACGATGGCGCTGCTGACGCTGCTGGTCGGCAACGCGTTCGCGGCCTTCCCGATCGTCACCGCCGCGCTGGGCTGGCCGCTGCTCGTCGAGATCCACCAGGCGGACCCGGCGGTGGTGTTCAGCGTCGGGATGCTGGCCGGGTTCTGCGGGACGCTCGTCTCGCCGATGGCGGCCAACTTCACCCTGGTCCCGGCCGCGCTGCTGGAGATGCGCGACCGCTACGGAGTGATCCGCACACACGCCCCGACGGCCGCGATCATGCTCGTGGCCAACGTGGTGATCATGTACATCTTCGCGTTCCCGAGGTGACCGCACCGTGATCCCGAGCCGTTCCGACTTCACCGCCGTCGTCCTGCAGAACCTGACGACGACGGCGCCGTACCACCTCGTCCACCTGGCCGACGCCGGCGAGGTCCGGTCCGGGATCACCCCGGAGCGGGTGCACCCGGCGTTCCACACCTCGTTCGACTGGCACTCCTGCGTGCACATGCACTGGCTCGGCGTCGAGCTGCTGCTGGCCGGGGCGGACGACCCGCAGCTGCCGGCGGTCCTCGGCCGGACGCTGACCGCGGACCGGCTGCACGGCGAGGCCGCCAATCTCGACGCGCACCCGGTGTTCGAGCGGCCCTACGGCTGGGCCTGGGCGGCCCGGCTCACCGCCGCCTGCGCCCGGCTGCCCCGGCCGGACTGGCGGGACGCGCTGCAGCCGCTGACCGACACCGTGTACCGGCTGACCGCGGGCTGGCTCCCCCGGCTGCACCATCCGGTCCGGCACGGGCTGCACTCGAACACGGCGTTCGGCCTGACCCTGCTGCACGGCGCCGCGCTCGATCTCGGCCGCACCGACGACGCGGACCGGATCGCCGACGCGGCCCGCCGGCTGTTCTCCGGCGACCGCGGCTGGCCCGCCCGGTGGGAGCTGTCCGGGCAGGACTTCCTCTCCGCCGGGCTCTGCGAGGCGGACCTGATGGCCCGCGTCCTGCCCGCCGACGAGTTCGCGACCTGGTTCGACGGCTTCCTCCCGGACCCGGCGCCGCTGCTGGCGCCGGTCGAGGTGAGCGACCCGGGCGATCCGTACCTGGTGCACCTGGACGGGCTCAACCTGTCCCGGGCGGGCGCCGCGCACCGGCTCGCCGCGGTGCTCGGCGACGCG
The DNA here is from genome assembly GCF_039526905.1 of Pseudonocardia kongjuensis. Classification (NCBI taxonomy): domain Bacteria; kingdom Bacillati; phylum Actinomycetota; class Actinomycetes; order Pseudonocardiales; family Pseudonocardiaceae; genus Pseudonocardia; species Pseudonocardia kongjuensis. The sequence goes on from NZ_BAAAJK010000024.1 coordinate 26,706, forward strand.
CAGCTCGCGGCGGCCGCCGAGGAGCTGCTCGGGCACGGCCTGCGGTCGCTGGCGAACCGCGACTTCGTGGCCACCCACTGGCTCGCCACGTTCGCCTGGGACGCGCTGCGCAGCCGGCCGGATCAGCCGTCCCGGCGCAGCATCGCCACGAACGGCGCCACGTAGAGCCTGCGGACCCGCTCCCAGCCCTCGTCGGAGTCCAGGTCGAGCGTGCCGGGGGTCAGCACCAGCGAGATCACCGTCCGCACGAGCAGCTCGGCGAACGGCTCCGCGTGCTCCGGCGGGACGGCGAGCCCGGCGACGTCCATCTCCCGGCGGACGTGCTCGCCGATCCACTCGGTCGCCATCGCGAGCACCGGCCCGCCCGAGGTCGTCAGGTGCGGCAGGATCACCTCGGGCTCGGTGCGCAGCAGCCGGTTCAGCACGACGTGACTGCGCAGGTAGCCGACGCAGAACCGGACGCCGACGACGATCGTGCCGTCCACCGTCGTCTCACCCCGGACGACCTTGTCTGCCTCCTCGGTGAACAGCCGCAGCTCCTCGAGCACCAGCGCGCGGATCAGTTCGTCCTTGCGCGGGAAGTAGCGGTACACCGTGACCCGGGCGATGTCGCACTGCCGGGCGACCTCGTCCATCGTGAAGCGGCGGAGCCCGAACTCCTCGGCCACCCGCCGGGCGGCGACGAGGATCCGGGCGGCCGTGGCATCGGTCTCGGACGTCCCGTCACGCATGGGGCCGGAGTGATCGGGGCCAGTCGGGCCGCCCGTCAGCATGGGCGATGCTTCCCTCCGCGTCGTCCGGCCCCGGGGGGCGACCAGCGGGTCGCGACCAGGACCGGCTTCCGGCCGTGTCGTACCCGGGGAGCATAACCGAGCGACGCGCGGGTGCAGGCCGGTCGCGCTCAGCGCCGCCCGCGGAGCGTCTCCGAGGGCAGCTCACCGAACTCCTCGGCGTACCGCCGGGCGAACCGGCCGAGATTGCCGAACCCCCACCTGGTGGCGACGTCGGCGACGGTGATCGCGCCGGGCTCCGCCGCCGCGAGTTCGGCCCGGGCCTTGGCCAGCCGGACCCGGATCAGCGCCTGCAGCGGGCTCGTCTGCAGCTCCCGGCGGACCGCCTCCTGCATCGACCGGACCGAGGTCCCGGCGGCGCGTGCCAGCGCCCGGGCGCTGAACGGCTCGCCGGCGTGCTCGTTCAGGTGGTCGATCACCCGGGCCACCGACGACGGCGGCGCCGGCTCCGCGGACCCGGTACCGGCCGGCCCGGCGCTCGGATGCGTCGCCACCAGCAGCTCCGCCAGGTGCCGGTGCAGCTCGGCGCGCCAGAGCGGGCCCGCCGCGGACAGGCCCGGGTCCCGCAACGACGCCTCGGCCAGCCGCAGACCGGACCGCCAGAGCCGGGCGTCCCGCTCGGAGCGCGGGCAGGCGAGCAGGAACCGCCGGGCCTGCGCCACCTCCTGCCCGACCACGTCGGCGACCGCGGTGTCGAAGGTCGTGCGGTCGAAGCGCAGGTTGGTGATCGTGACGTCGTCGTGCCAGCGCATCCGGAACTCGATCTCGGCGTCGAGCACCACCGAGCGCCCGGGCACCAGCAGCTCGCACGCCGGGCCGGCGCTGACCGTGATCGCACCGGAGGCGGGCTGCATGATGCAGTAGACCTGGGACAGCGGCCGGATCGGGACGACATCGCACTCGGTGCCGTAGCGCAGCTCGTCGAGCGCGACCGGGCCGTCGGACAGCGACGACTGGACGGCGTGGAAGCGGGCCGGCGCCCCGCGCACGCTGATGGTGTGCGGGCAGTAGGCCTCCCCGACGACGGCGCGCGCGTACTCGATGTCGGTGGTGTCGAGCCGGGTGTCCGGGCCGCTGTGCGGCTCCGACCGGCCGGTTCCGGCGGAATCCCTCATGACACTCCACGCCACGACCCTGCTCGCCGTCGGCACTGTTACAGGACGAGTACCAATGTATCGGCGATCGTGACGCCGGACAACGCCCCGGACCGGGCCACCCGGGTGGGGGATCCAGTGACCGGTAACGGCCGGCCGAAGGCACCCGATGTGATCGTCGTGCCGGTTCCGGTCCGCCTCGATCCCACCCAGGAGGGACGTCTGTGTGATGATGTCGCGCTCGGTGACCATCGAACCGCGCGGAACGGCCAGACGGCGCAACCCGGCGCCCGTTAGCGTCGCCAGACAGTCGTCGACGAGAGGCAGGCAGAGCGACGATGCACGAGGCGACGATCGACCTCCCCGGACGGGCCGCGCTGATCACCCAGCGGCTGTGCCGGCCGGACTTCCTCGCCCACGTCCGGTTCGCCTACCAGCCGATCGTGTGTCTGACCGGCCGCACGACGGTCGGCGTCGAGAGCCTGGCCCGATGGACCGATCCGCAGCTCGGCGAGGTCGCCCCGGCCGACTTCGTGCCGATCGCCGATGACACCGGCAGGCTCCCCGGCCTCACCACCCGCGCGCTGCTGGACGGCATGGAGGTCGTCCGCGGCGGCGGGTTCCTGTCGGTCAACGTCGACGTCGCCGGTTTCTGCGACCCGACCTTCCCGGGCCGGGTGCTCGACGCCTGCACCCTGCGGGCGTTCCCGCCGGACCGCCTGCTCCTCGAGGTGACCGAGACCGGCGTGATCCGCGAGCCCGACTGGTTCCGGGCGGCGATGACGACGCTGCAGCGGGCCGGGGTCCGGATCGCCGCCGACGACCTCGGTGCCGGCCTCAGCACGCTGGCCCGGGTGATCGAGTACCCGTTCGACGTGGTCAAGCTGGACCGCGCGCTGATCCGGCTGATCCACACCGGGCGCGGCCGCCGTGCCCTGTGCCGGGCGCTGGAGCTGGTGCACGAGCTCGGCGCGGTGGCCGTCGCCGAGGGCATCGAGGACGTCGCGACCGCGGAACGCTGCGCCGGCGCAGGGGTGGACCTCGGCCAGGGGTGGCTGTTCGGCAGGCCGGCGCCGGCCGGGCGGGCACCGGTGGCCTGACCGTCACCCGGCCGGGCGATCCCCCGCGCCAGGTGGCCAGAGATCGGTCCCGATCCGGCCAGACGCGACCGTTCCACCGTTCTAACGTCAGGGTGGTGAACAGGGTCCGGACGAGGAGGGGATGACCACGTGCAGGACAAGATCGCGCTCGAGGAGCACCTCTCCACACGGGAGAACGGTCAGTACTGGGACGACGCCGGGGAGGCCGCGCGGAACGGGCCGGCATACATGGCCGAGGTGGCTCGTCGGCTGCTCGACGTGGACGACCGGATCGCGACGATGGACCGCACGGGCATCGCGGTGTCCGTGCTGTCGCTGACCTCCCCCGGGGTGCAGGGCATCCCCGACCCGCAGGTGGCCGGCACGGTCGCCCGGCACACGAACGACACGATCCACGACACGTTCGTCCGGCCGCACCCCTCGCGGTTCGCGTTCTTCGCGACCGTCGCCGTCCAGGACCCGGACGCGGGCGCCCTCGAGCTGCAGCGGACCGTCACCGAGCTGGGCGCCAAGGGCGCGCTCGTCAACGGTTACACCGACCTGCCCAACGGCGGGGTCCGCTACCTGGACCACCCGTCCTACGAACCGTTCTGGGAGATGGCCGCCGAGCTCGGCGTACCGGTGTACCTGCATCCGCGGGAACCCCATCCGAGCTCCCGCGGCATCTACGACGGCTACGGGTCGCTGGTCGGTTCGGCCTGGGGTTTCGGCCACGAGACCGCGACCCACGCGGTGCGGCTGATGCTGTCCGGGCTGTTCGACCGGCATCCCGACCTGCAGATCGTGGTCGGGCACCTCGGCGAGGCAATGCCGTTCCTGCTGCCCCGGCTCGCGCACCGGCTGCACAAGCAGCGCGAGGGCACCGGGCTCGGGGCGGCGAAGCGGACCGTCATGGAGTACTTCACGTCGAACTTCGTGCTCACCACGAGCGGTCACTTCGACACCAAGGCGCTCGCCTACACGATCAGCACCATCGGCTCGGACCGGGTGCTGTTCTCGGCGGACTACCCGTACGAGTCCATGGACGAGGCGGCAACCTGGTTCGACGCGACCCCGCTGAACCGGAACGACGCGGATCGGATCGGCCGCCTCAACGCGGCGGAGCTGTTGCGGATCCCGACCGCCTAGAGCTGCGGACCGGACTCCGTTTCTTCCCCGGGACGGAACCCGGTCCGCGTCCGTTCCGGGTACCGGCGTTGCCCCCCGGCGCCGGTACCCGGAACCCCTGCCCGCCGCGCTCCATCAGGACCGGCCGAGGACGGGCCGCCGGTCGTGGGGCGGACGGTGGGCCCGGGGGACACCGGGGGCCGGCGCGGCCCGCCCCCGGTGTCCGCCGATTCCTCTCCGCTCCGGTCGTCCGTCCGGGTGACGCAGCCCCGGCCCCGGGCCGGCCGGACCCCGCGGACGGGCCGTGAGCTGGCAGGCTGGTGGCAACCGGCGGCCGTCATCCGGTCGCGCCGATGCCCGGCCGACCAGGGCTCGCGGACCAGAGGAAGGCTCCCGATGTCGTATCCGTACCCCAGCCCGTCCGCACCCCGGCCGTCCGAGGGCAGCCGGATCGCGGCCGTCCTCGCCCACCTCTCCGCGCCGATCGCCGCGGTCCTGAGCGCCGGGCTGCTGAGCCTGCTCGGCCCGCTGCTCGTCTGGCTGATCAAGAAGGACGACCCGTTCGCGCGCCGGGCCGCCGCCGGGGCGTTCAACTTCAACCTGACGTTCTGGGTGCTGTTCGTCGTCAGCTGGCTGCTGATCTTCACCGTGATCGGGATCATCGTCGCCGTGCCGCTGCTGCTCGCGCTGTTCGTGGTGTCCGCGTGGTGCCACATCAAGGGCGCGATCCGCGCGCCGAACAACGAGACCTACGACTACCCCTTCCAGCTCCGCGTGCTGTCCTGACCCGGACGCTCCACCGGCGACGCCCGCACGGCGCGCCACCGGTGTACCGCTGACACGTCGCGTCCGCGGGCAGGGGCACGATCAGCGAAGGGGCGCTTCCATGAGCGAGGCGACGGTCGTCGGTTCCGGGCCGAACGGGCTCGTCGCCGCCGCCGTGCTGGCCCGGGCCGGGGTGACGGTGACGGTGCTGGAGGCCGGCGACGAGATCGGCGGCGGCACCCGCACGATCGAGGCACTCGTCCCCGGCCTGCGCATCGACCACTGCTCGGCCGTGCACCCGATGGCCATCGGGTCCACCGCGCTGCGGGACCTCGACCTGGAGCGCCACGGCCTCCGCTGGCGGCTGCCCGAGATCGACTGCGCACATCCGCTCGACGGCGGCGGGGCCGGTCTGCTCCACCGCTCGGTCGAGGAGACCGCGGCCGGGCTCGGCGCCGACGGGGCGCTGTGGCGAGCGCTGTTCGGCGGCCCGTCGCGGCACTACGACGAGTTCTCCGCCGACATCATGGGGCCGCTGCTGCGCGTCCCCGGCCATCCCCTGCGGATCGCCCGGTTCGGGGCGCCCACGGTGCTCCCCGCGGAGGTCCTGGCCCGGGCGTTCCGCACGGAGCAGGGGCGGGCGCTGTTCCTGGGCACCGCGGCGCACGCCTTCCGGCCGCTGAACCGGCCGCTGTCGTCGGCGATCGGCATGGGGATCCTGACCGCGGGCCACCGGCACGGCTGGGGGGTCGCCGAGGGCGGGTCGGGCGCCATCCCGGCGGCGCTCGCCGCGGTGCTCGCCGAACACGGCGGCCGGATCGAGACCGGCGTGCACGTCCGTTCGTGGCGCGAGCTGCCGCCGTCGGACGTGACGCTGTGGGACGTCGGCCCCGATCAGCTGCCCGCACTGCTCGGCGAGCTGCTGCCGGCCCGGGTCGCCCGCTCCTACCGGCGGTTCCGGTACGGCCCGGCGGCGTTCAAGGTCGACTACGCGGTGCAGGACGGGATCCCGTGGAGCGCAGCAGGTGCCCGGCGGGCCGGGACGGTGCACGTCGCGGGCCCGGCGGCGGAGACCGCGCACGTCGAGCGGGAGGTGCACGCCGGGCGGATGCCGGAACGGCCGTTCGTCCTGGTCGGCCAGCAGTCCCTCGCCGATCCCACCCGGGCGGTCGGGGACGTGCACCCGGTCTACGCCTACGCCCACGTCCCGCACGGCTACACCGGGGACGCGACGGAGGCGGTGACCGCCCAGATCGAGCGGTTCGCCCCCGGGTTCCGGGACCGGATCGTCGCCACGACGAGCACGGACCCGGCGGCGTTCTCGGGCAATCCCAACTTCGTCGGCGGCAACATCCTGACCGGCGCCAAGGACCTCCGGCAGCTGGTGTTCGGGCCCCGGACGACCCTGCAGCCCTACGACACCGGGGCGGCCGGGCACTATCTCTGCTCGGCGGCGACGCCGCCGGGCCCGGGTGCGCACGGGATGTGCGGTGCACACGCCGCGGCCCGCGCACTCGCCCGTCTGGCGCGCTGACCGGTGGCCGGTCGTCCGCGGGACGGCCACCAGGTGTCGACGGGGTGCCCTCGATCTCGGCGGCGATCCTGTCGCGGCTCCGGGTCGCGATCGGAATCGCCGGGCATCGGCCGTAACCTCGGCGGATGGTGGAGGACTGCCTGATCTGCGCCAAACACGAGGGCCGTGGCCCGCTCGTCGCGCCGGTCGCATGGACCACCGAGGAATTCGTGGTGACACACCATGCTCCCGCCGCCGACGGCCTCGGATTCGTCGGCTACCTCCTCGTCGAGCCACGACGCCATGTCGCCACGTGGGATCTCCTCACCATCACGGAGGTGCAGGGGATGGCCACGGCCGCCTGGCTCGCCGCACGAGCGTTACGTCGCCTGCTCGACGTCGAGGGCGTCTTCACCGCGATCATCGGCCGCCAGGTCCCGCACGTCCATCAGCACGTCTTCGTGCGGCATGCGGGCACACCGGCGGACCTCCGCTGGGACGAGTCCCCCGACTGGTCGGGGGCTCCCACACGGACTCTCGGCGGCCTGGAGGAGTTCGCACGGCAGGTGCGCCATGCCGCCGGCACCACGTGACCGCCGTGCTGCCCGGGGTTTTCCTGGTGAAGCCCCCTGGGGGCGGGACTCCCGGGGAACGTCGGCGACGGGCTCGTCAGCGGGCGGGAACGATCTCGCTCGATCGGCCTCCGTGGCCGGGCCGACCCGCTGGGATCCGTGCTCCGCCCGGACTCGACCTGGCCGAGCGCGCCCGCTACTCCGACGGCGCCGCCCGCGCACTCGCCCGTCCGGCGCGCTGACCGGTGGCCGGTCGTCCGCGGGACGGCGGCATCGGCCGGTTCCCTCCCTCGAGCATCCGGCCCGACGTCGTCGCGGAGGCCCGGACCCGGGCCCTGGCGATCCTCGACGCGCCGGTCGAGCCCGTGGCGGGGCTCGCCGGGTGGCGGACCTCCGGGCGGAGCAGGTGCGTCGGGCACATCCGCTCCGCCCGGAGGTCTCGCCGTGCTCACCGCGACACCTCACCCGGGCTCCCGGCCGGTCGCGGCCGGATCAGGACGACAGCCCCACCCACCGCCTCCCGGTGCCCCGGACGACGCGGCCGAACGCCGAACCGCTGAAGTGCGCGTCGGCGCCGATCGTCGACGGGGTGCCCTCGAGCTCGGCGGCGATCCTGTCGCGGGTCCGGGCGGCCGTGTCCGGGTCGACGTCGAAGATGATCCGCAGGTCGTCGTCGCCGAGCTGGAGCGGGCAGTGCACGACGTCGCCGAGGATGATCGCGCGCTCGACGCCGGAGGAGACCACCAGCGAGCAGTGGCCGGGGGTGTGGCCCGGGCTGGCGAGCACGTTCACCCCGCGCGCCAGGGCCTGACCGTCGGCGACCGACTCCACCCGGTCGCGCAGCGGCGCCTGCACCGCCACCGGGTGCGGCCCGACCACCATCAGCCGCTCGTCGGTGACGCCCTGCCAGAACTCGAACTCGCCGTCGCCGACCAGGTGGCGGGCGTTGGGGAAGGTCAGCTTGCCGTCCTGGGCGGTCCAGCCGACGTGATCGAGGTGCAGGTGCGTGTAGAACACGGTGTCGATCTCGGCGGGCTCCACCCCGGCCGCGCGGAGGCTGGACAGCAGCCGTCCGCCGCGGAACTCCCCGCCGACGGGTTCGAAGGGGACGGTCATGTCCCCGAATCCCAGATCGACGACGATCTTCTCGCCGCCGGTCTCGACGAGGAACCCGCCGATGGTCAGCATCAGCAGGCCGTCGGCGTCGAACAGCTCCCGATGGGCCTCCCACAGCTCGGCGTTGCCGGTCGGGAAGACCGCCTCCGCCGACACCACGGCGTCGCCGTCGGGCAGATAGGTGATCCGGATGTCGCCGACGTCGACGGACTCCTGCGGAGCGGAGCGGGCCGGAGCCGTCATGCCAGCGCTCCCAGCACCGGCTTGAACGGGAAGATCCGGGTGTCGACGACGACGCCGTCGGCGACGTACGGGTCGCCGTCGAGCACCGACTTCAGCTCGGCCACGTCGGCGACCTCGGCGACGAGGATGCCGCCGGTGCCGTCCTCGAACGGGCCTGCGACGCGGATCGTGCCCGCCGCGACCTGCTCCTTGAGGTATGCGCCGTGCGGGCCGCGCGCCTTGTCGATCAGATCGGTGTCCTCGGTGTACTTCCAGACCACGGTGAAGAACGCCATGACATGTCTCCTCGGGATGTCGGGCTCACTGCCGTCGGACAGTGCGCCGGGATGCCGGCCGTGGTCGGCCGGCTCTGTCGCGCGCGTGCGCGCATCGCGGTGCGGCGGCGGGCCGGTCGCCCGGACGCGCCCGCGCCGCCCGCTCGTTCGTGGGCGCGGCTCGTGTACGCGGCAGGTCACCGGCCCCGCCGGGGTTCGTCCGGTGCCGCCGCTCGTCGTGGGCCGCGGTCAGCTCAGTGCGAAGCCCTTGTAACCGGCGTTCGCGATCTCCGACCACTTGCGGAAGTACGTCGGCAGGCCGCCGGGGTAGTTCAGCAGCTGCCGCGGCTTGCCGGGGACGTTCGCGCCCATGTACCAGGAGTTGGCCCGGTCGTAGAGGCCGGCTTCGGTCAGCTCGGTGACGTGCGATGTCCAGTTCCGGTCCGAGTCCGGCTCGGACTCGATCCGGCTGTACCCGTTGTCGCGCAGGTAATCGATGGTGTCGAGGATCAGGTCGCCCTGCAGCTCTGCGCAGGTCGGACCGTTGCAGAAGCCGGACGGGCTCTGCGGGCCGTAGAGGAAGAACATGTTCGGGAAGGCCGCCGTTGCGACCCCGAAGTACGTCTCGACACCGGTGGACCACTTGTCCCGGAGCGAGCGGCCGTCGGTGCCCCGGATGTCGATCGCGGTCAACCCGCCGGTCACCGCGTCGAAGCCGGTGGCGAGCACGATGATGTCGAACTCGCGATCACCGGAGGCGGTTCGGACCCCGTTCGGGAGGATCCGCTCGATCGGATCCTCGTGCAGGTCGACCAGCTCGACGTTGTCCTGGTTGAAGATGTCGTAGTAGGTGCGCTCCAGCGAGGGGCGCTTGACACCGAAGGGATAGGCCTTCTTGAGCGGTGCGAGCTTCTCCCGCAGCACCGGGTCCTTGATGCGGGCGCGTGTGCGGTCCCGCCAGAAGCGATAGGCGGTGTCGTTCGCCTCGTCCTCGAACAGGACGTCCTGGTAGGTGCCGAGCCAGAACTTGAAACCGCCCTCCCACAGCTCCTCGTAGGTGGCGGTGCGCTCCTCCTCGCTGACCGCGAGCGCGGACGTGGGGATGAAGTCCCACTCGAAGCCGGCGAAGGTGCTCCCGCGGCGACTGAAGCGGTCTTCGAGATCGAGCCTGATCCGCTCGTTGTCCTCGTCGCCGAGGTCGAACTGGCGCATCGGGAGCGCCTGCACCGGGGTGCGCTGGAAGATCGTCAGCTGCGCGGCACAGGTCGCGGCCTCCTGGGCGACCTGCACCCCGCTCGCACCGGTACCGATGATCGCGATCTGCTTGTCGCGCAGGTCCACACCCTCCTGCGGCCACAGGCCGGTGTGGTGGCTGACGCCCGTGAAGTCGTCCAGGCCGGGGATGTCCGGGAAGATCGGCTTCGAGCCGAAGCCGGTGCAGAGCACGAGGAAGCGGCAACTGGTCGTCGAGCCGTCACCCGCCTCGACCGTCCAGCGGTTGGTCCGCTCGTCGAAGGTCGCCGACTCGACCCGGGCGTTGAAGCGGATGTCCTTGCTCAGGTCGAGCTTCCGGTCGACGTGCGCGAAGTAGCGACGCAGCTCCTGCCAGCCCGGGTACAGCTCGGAGAACCCGAAATCCTTCCACAGGTCGTCGCGGGTGAACTGGTAGATCGGACCTTCGCTGTCCACCCGGGCACCCGGGTAGCAGTTCCAGTACCAGATGCCACCCATGCCGCCGCCGGCTTCGAGGATCCTGGTCGTGAACCCGCGTCTGCGGAGGTTCTCGAGCTGGTAGAGACCGGCGAAGCCGGCCCCGACGATCAGGACGTCGAGCTCGTCGACGCTGGTGCTGGTAGTGGCCATGGTGAAGTCCCTCTCCTCATTGAGAATCGACATTGAGAGTTGAACGGATGGCGATGCGGGACCCCTGGCGAGGTCCAGCGGGGATCGGATGGAGGCAGTACCGGCGGTGGCGGCATCGGCCGTGCGACGGCGATGACGGATCCGGTGTCCGGGATGCGCGGCCTTCGGCGGCGCGGGGGGCCGCGGCGGTCAGGTCCGCGACGGTCGCGACCGGCTGGGTGCCGGTCCGGCGGGTTCGCGCAGGCCGGCGTGCGCGGCCCTGGCGGATGCCGGTCCCGCGGGTTCGCCCGGGCCGGTCCCGTCGCGGTCGTCAGGTCCGACCGGGTCGCCGAGGTCGGCAGGTCCGGCGGCTGTGTCGCCGCCCGCGCGGCCCACAGGTCCGGTGGGACCGGCGGATGCGGGGACGCTGAAGGGCCCGGCCTCCGAGCCGGGGACGAGGCCCGGCGCCCAGCCCCGCACCGGGCCGCCGAGGTGGAACAGCAGCAGCGGCCACAGTGCCCGGTCGCCGGCCCGCGCGGCCATCGTCGTCACGGCGTCGTCCCATCCATGGAGGTGTCCGTAGTCGTTGCGCCACGCGAGCGCCCGGGTGGTGGACCGGTGCAGGTCGTGTTCCGCCGTGGTGCCGATCGCGCCGTGCACCTGGTGGGCGTTGCGGGTCACGACCGACGCCGCGTGTCCGGTGCAGGACCGCGCGACCGCGACCGCGAACGGCAGGCCCGGATCCGCGGCCCCGGCCAGGTCGACGGCGCCGTCGACGGCGGCCAGTGCGAGGGCGGTCTCCGCGGCGGCGTCGATGATCAGGGCCTGGACGGCCTGGAAGTCCGCCAGCCTGCGGCCGAACTGCTCCCGGGTCCCGGCGTGCTGGATGCTCAGCTCGACCGCCCGCTCGAGGGCGCCGCAGATCTGCGCGGCGCGGGCCAGCGCCCCGCGCAGCAGCAGGTCCTCGACGAGGCGCCGATCGACCGGCACCCCGTGCACGGGGCCCGTGGCCACGACGGCGCTCCGGGGCTCGCCCGCCGGGTTCGTCCCGTGTCCCAGGACGAGATCGGCGGGTGCGGCCACCGCAACGCGCCACCCGTCGCCGTCCGGCCGGACCAGGACGACCCGGTCGGCGACGGCGCCGTACGGGGCGATCCCGCGCCCGTCGTCATCGAGGACGCAGACGGTGTCGACACCCCCGTCCCCGGCAGGGGGAAGCCCGGTCCGGTCCAGCAGCCACCCGGCCAGCAGGTCGTGCTCGACCTGCGGGACGTCGAGCGCGTGGAAGGCCAGCCTGCGGGCGAGGTACGCCCCGGCCGGCCCGCCCGCGCCGCTGCCACCCGAGGTCTCCGGCGTGGTCAGCCGGGCGAACCCGAGATCGGTCAGCGAGGTCCACAGCTCCCGGTCGAAGGAGGTGGCGCCGCGGCCGTCGGCGGGCCGGCCGCGCCGGTCACCCAGTACCGAGTCGATCGTGTCGGCCAGCATCGGGTCGACGTTGCGGGCGTTCATCGGCGGACCCCGATCCGGCGCGCGACGATCCCCTGCAGGACCTCGTTCGAGCCGCCGCGCAGGGTGAAGCCGGGCATCTCGAGCAGGCCGGTCCGTACGTGGTCCTGCAGCGCGGGTTCACGGTCCGGCGGGAGGCCACCCGCGAGCGTGTCCGCGACGTCGGCGATGTCGCCCTCGTGCCGGGTCCCCAGCAGTTTGACGAGTGCGGCCTCGCCGGCCGCCGAGTCGCCCCGCGCGAGGGTCTCCGCGATGTCCGCGGACATGCGGTGCAGGGCCGCGGTACGGGCGACGAGCCTGCCGATCCGGGCGTCGGCGGGCACCGAGCCGCGGCCGGTGGCGGCGACGAGCTCCTGCAGCAGGGGGTAGGTCGACAGCAGCCGCTCCGGGCCGCTGCGCTCGAAGGCGAGCTCCGAGGTCACCTGCGTCCAGCCGTTCCCGACGGTGCCGAGCACGCCGGCATCCGGGACGAACGCCTCGTCGAGCACCACCTCGTTGAAGTGGTGCTCCCCGTTCATCGACATGATCGGTCGGACCTGGATCCGGGGGTCGCCGAGCTCCACCACGAACTGGCTGAGCCCGGCGTGCCGGTCGTCGGGATCGGTCGCGGTGCGGGCCAGTACGACCAGCGCGTGTGCCCGGTGCGCGCCGGAGGTCCACACCTTGGTGCCGGTGAGCTGCCACCCACCGTCGACCCGGACCGCGCGGGTACGGACGCTCGCCAGGTCCGAGCCGGCGTCGGGCTCGCTCATGCCCAGGCCGAAGTAGTACCCGCCGGAGGCGATCCGAGGCAGGTAGTACCGCTTCTGCTCCTCGGTGCCGTACCTGAGGATCGAGGGCGCGATCTGCCGGTCGGCGATCCAGTGGGCGGCGATCGGGGCGCCGGCGGCGAGCAGCTCCCCGGTCACGGCGAACCGTTCGAGATGGCTCCGGCCGTGGCCGCCGTACCCGGCCGGAACGGTCATCCCGACCCAGCCCCGCTCGGCGAGCGTGCGGCTGAACGACTCGTCCCAGCCTGTGAGCCAGCTGTTGACGCGGGGGGTGAACACACCCGCATCGACGGCTGCGGCCAGGAAGCGGCGCACCTCGGTCCGTAGCTCGCGCAGCTCCGGCGCCGGCCGGTCGGTGACGGTCGAGGTGCTCACGCGCACTCCTCGTTCACGGGGGCCGGGTGGTCACCCGCCACGACCCTGCGGGCGAACAGGTCCGCGACCTCGGCAGGCGAGTAGCCGGCCTGGGCGAGGATCTCGGCGGAGTTCTCCCCGAGTCGTGGGGCGTGGCGGGTGAGTCCGATCGGGGTCTCGGAGAAGTCCATCGGTGTCGGGGTCACGAAGTAGCGGCCCTCGGACGGGTGCTCGACGCTGCGCAGGAGATTCCGCTCGCGGACGTAGTCGTCCTCCCCCACCGCCGCGAGATCGAGCAGTTCGCTCGCCGGGATCTCGTGCTTCGCGCAGAGCTCCAGCCACTCCTCGGTCGTCCGGTGCCGGGCGATCCGGCTGACGGTGCCGAGCAGCTCGTCCATGTTGCGGTGACGCTCGTTGACCTCGCGGAACCGCGGATCGTCGGCGAGTTCGGGCCGGCCGGCGAGGGCGAAGAAGTCCCGCCAGTTCTGGTCGGAGTACGGCATGATGCAGATCCACCCGTCGGCCGTGCGGTGCGGCCGGCGTTCCGACACGAGGATCCGGGACCAGCCGAAGTCCCCCTCGGGCGGATCGAAGGTGTGCCCGCCCAGGTGCTCGACCAGGTTGAACGCGATCATCGCGTCGACCATCGGGATGTCCACACTCTGTCCGCGGCCGGTCACGCGGGCCCGCAGCACCGCCGCCAGTGCGCCGACCGCGATGTGCAGCGCGACCACCTTGTCCGCGATGACGTAGGGGGCGTAGCTCGGCCGGCCGTGGACCCGGTCGGTGAGCAGCGCCGCGCCGGACGCGGCCTGCACGATGTCGTCGTAGGCCGGGCTGTCCGCCAGGTCCGTCCGGGAGCCGTAGGCCTGCGCGGTGCACATCACCAGCCGCGGGTTGCACTCGGACAGCGCCGCGTAAGTGATGCCCAGGCGCTCCCGGGACCGCGGCCTGAGGTTCGTGACGATCACGTCGGCGTCCTCGACCAGCCGCCGCAGCGCCGCGAGCCCGTCCGGCTCGCGCAGGTTCAGCGCGATGCTGCGCTTGTTGCGCTGCAGGTTCAGCGTCATCGCGGTCATCCCGGCGTGCCGACGGGCGCCGATGCCGCGGGTCATGTCGCCCTCCAACGGCTCGACCTTGACCACATCAGCACCCAGATCGCCGAGCACGGCCGTGGCATACGGACCCATCACGACGGTCGTGAGATCGATGACGCGAACGCCGTCCAACGGTCCGACCGCGCGGGGCGAGGCCGCGCCGGCCGGGCCGCCCGGATCATCTGTGATGTCTCGCACAAGCCGAACTGTGCCACTTAACTGCGAAGTCCGCAAGTACGTGTAAAGCTACGTATATACGTTGCAGTTACGATGGACGAGGAGGCGGTCATGACGACACACGGCGCGATGCGGGGCCGCGGACGACCACGGCACCGCATGGTCGACCTGATGGCGGTCCTGCTCCAGGAGGCGGCACGATCGCCGGAGGGCCTGACCCTCACCGAGATGGCCGCGCGGACCGAGGCACCGCTGAGCACGGTGCAGACCCTGGTGAACGGGCTCGTCGTCGCCGGATATCTGGACGAGCGCGCGCGGCGCTACACGCTGGGCGCCGCGCCCTACCTGCTGAACCTGATGGCCGGCCGGTACATGCCCGGAAAGGTGACCCACGAGCACCTGGAAGCGATACACGCGGAAACCGGCCTGACGACGGTCCTCTCGATCGCGGTCGCCAACGACCTGTTCTATGTGGACCATGTGTCGAACGATCCGAAATACGCGTACCTCGCGGAGAACCGGGTGCGACGGTCACTGATACGGGCGTCGTCCGGCTGGGTCCTCCTGGCCGGCATGGAACAGCGCACCCTGTGGACCTACCTGCGGAATCTCCCGCGGAACGAGGAACAGTACGTCGATCCCTTCCTGGACCACCTCCAGGAGCTGCAGGAAACCGGGATCTGCGCCTCCCCGCACGTCTCCGACATCGGCGAAGGGGTGTCGGTGGCCGTCAAGGAGAACGGCCGGACCAGGGCCGCGATCGGAATCGTCGGAACCCGGCACGACATCTCCGCCCGATGCGACGAGCTGGTGGAGACGCTGCGGCGCCACCAGCCGTCGTTCAGCGTCGGTGCGCCCCCGGAATGACTTGAGGAGAATCCGGCGGGCGCAGCTGAGTGCCGCCGATTCGTGGTGCAGAACCATGCGCTCGCCGACGGCCTCGGGTTCGTCGGCCACCTCCTCGTCGAGCCATGACGCCATGTCGCCACGTGGGATCTCCTCACCATCACGGAGGGCCGCCTGGCTCACCGCACGAGCGTTACGTCGGCTGCTCGATATCGAGGGCGTCTTCACCGCGATCATCGGCCGCCAGGTCCCGCACGGTCCATCAGCACGTCTTCGTGCGGCACGCGGGCACACCGGCGGTCGGGGGCTCCCACTCGTTAGCGGGCGGGAACGATCTCGCTCGATCGACTTCGGTGGCCGGGCTGAACTGCTGGGATCCGTGCTCCGCCCACGCACGGGGCGCAGGCGGCACCGAAGGGGCGGAGCATTGCAGATCACCGGTCCACCGATGACGAGACGGACGATCGTCGTCATCGCGGTCGCCGTACTACTGCTGGGGTGGGCGGTCGGCCTGGTGGGCTGGTGGCTCACCACGGACTCCCGCGGCTCCGGGGTGACACCCTCGGCGGCAGCCCGACTCGACCTGGCCGAGCGGGCCCGCTACTCCGACGGCGCCGGTCCGGCCCCGTCCACGGTCGGGATCCTCGCGAACGACGAGAAGGCGTGCACGGCCACGATGGTCTCCTCGAACTCGGGCAGCGTCCTCGCGACGGCGGCACACTGCGTCTACGCCGACGACCGCTGGGTGGAGGGACTGCGGTTCCACCCTGGCTACAGTCGTGGCGACAGCCGGTTCGGCATCTGGGACCTCGAAGGCGCCTGGGTCCCCGCGGCCTGGCAGCAGACCGCCGGACGCGCCGGAGCGCAGTTCCGCTCCGAACACGACATCGCCTTCGTCCGTCTCGCCCCCGACGCCGCAGGAAACCGCGCCCAGGACGTCCTCGGCGCACAGGGGTTCTCCTTCGACAACCCGCCGGCGGCCCGGTCACGATCACCGGCTACCCCGGCGAGCCGCCCTACGACGGCCAGACCCAGCAGTCCTGTGCAGGGATCGCCCACGACATCGGCGGCCCCGACGGTGAGCTCGTCCGCGTCGACTGCGACCTGACCGCAGGATCGTCCGGATCGGCGTGGATGACCGACATCGACCCGGCCACCGGTCTCGGCTACCTCACCGCCGTCGAGTCCGGCGCCGGTAACGGCTACGTCGTCGGGCCGCCGCTCAGCGCCGAGTCCGAGCAGCTCTACGAGGCGGCCGACCGCGGCACGCGCTGACCGCTCGTCTCACTTGCTGAGCGCCGCAGGCGCCGACTCCGCCAACCTCCGCTCTCCGGCCGGCTACCGGATCGGGCTGTTGATCAAATTGCCGCAACACTGGCGTGATCTGCAGATTCTCACCCGCGGACCAGTGGTCGTCGGGGTCGATTCCGGCGCTTGTCGCGTGGTTTCGTTTCCCGAGAAGTCCCGTCGAGCTCCGTGGCGATCGACGGCCAGGTCGCACGCTGTGATGGGGCAGTAACACCTTGCGGCCCGCAACCGACCATACGGTCGCGTTCCGGACAGCCAGTCGCACGGGCGCGCTCCCCCTACTACTCCCCTCAGAACGCGAGTCCGACGGTGGCATCTCAGGAGACCTCGACCGACAAGAAGCAGGAGGGTAACCCCCTTCTCGGATGTGGGTGCCTATTGGTCATCCTGTTCCTCATCGGTGGCCTCGCTGCATCGTGCCTGGGCGGTTCCGACGAGCCTTCGGACCAGGCGCTTCCGACCGCGGCAGCTCCGCCGACAACGACGACTGCCGCCCCGCCCACCACCTCGGCGGCGCCGACCACGGCCTACAACGCTCCTGCTCCCGCACAGCCCATCGCCGACCGTGACTGCGCGGATTTCAGCTCACAGACCGACGCTCAGGCTGCGCTGCTCCCCGGCGACCCCGAGCAGCTAGATCCGGACAACGATGGCGTGGCGTGTGAGAACCACACCTACGGTTCGGACAACAGCTCACCGGACACCTATGTGCCGGCTCCGCGGGCGCCGGCGGACGATGACAGCAGCAGCGGCGGCACCCGACCGCGATCGGGCAACTCCGGACACCCGTGCCTGCCGGGCGAGCGCGACGGAGACAACGACGGGTACTGCGGCGAAGGATGACGACCACGCTGCGGCCAGCGGGGCGTGCCCGTACCTCCCCCCTTCCCCCCTCGTACAGGCCACTCCGCTCGTCGCAAGTCAGGGGCAAGGGTGGCGCCGCCATCGCGGAGCGACGCCGAAGGCGCCCTTGCGGCCGGCACCACGACGTGGACACTTCTCCGGCAGAGGGAGATGCTGAGACCTATGACGACCTTCCGAAAGGACGATGGGGCGTAGGCGCCCTACGCGGGGCCAGCAGTTCTATCGTCGCCCCGTCTCAAGTTCGGGGACTTCCCCCGCGGACGATCCAGGCTCTGGACCAGGTCGCCGAACCCGAGCTCAGCGCAGCCGCTGTTGCGGACGCCCTGGATCAGTGGCGCTGGTACATCGAGATTCCTGTCGGACCTCGACGCCTGGAGAAGGACCCCTACGACGAGTGGGTGGGCGAGTCCGCTCGCATCAGGCTCGACGCCGCGGTGGCGGCCCTACCTGTACGTGAGGCTCGGCCGCTTCGCCGGATGGTCGCCGCACTCGACCGGCGATTCCTGTCGGCGACCGTGCCCGATCCGTCAGTGCCCGCGGGGGCGCCGTGGTGGCAGCGACGTGACTGGTTCTGACCGTTCCCTGGGGCACGACGCCGCACATCGCCGGTGAGGCCGGGCAGACGGCCACGGCACCGCGAACGGGCCGGAGGTGTAGTGAGCGAGCGCGTCACTGTCCGGAAGATCAGTGACCAGCTCGACCACTCCACGATCAGCATGACCCAGGACCGCCATCTCGGCCGTCGACTCACCGACCGTCAGACCGCCGAGGTGTTGGAAGGGTTGTTCGACCCACCCGACGAAAAGTGACCCAAAGGATCCCTTGATCTTGTTCGCCACCAGTCAGCGACGCTGTGACCTGGTGTTGTGTGGGCCCCCGGGGGATCGAACCCCGAACCCGCGGAGACAAGATCCACTACTTCCGGCGATGCTCGACGTTCGCCGTTACCTCTTGTGTGCTGCACTGACTCGCTGCCTCGTCTTCTACCGGCGACGGCCCGTCGTCGGCTTCTGCTGTTGATTTCCGGGGGTTACCGGGGGGCGAGCCCGCCCCCTGCATCTTCCGAGTGCCACCCCGTCGACAGTGAGATGGACCATGCAGGCGGCACCGCCTTCGTTCGGGTCTGACCCACCGTCGGCTGCCGCGGACTCCCGGTTCGTTGTGTTTGTCGGGACCGGTCGGCCCTGGTGGGGTGGCGCTGCCTGACTGTGCTGAGGGGCCGGGCGGCGTGACTTGATAGGAGCCTGTGCGAGAGGCACCCACTACTGTCCTGACCGTTTCGAGCTCTAACAGATCTTGGTCGCACTACCGGCGTCTTCGTCGTCCTGGCCGCCTCCAGAGGTGCCGGGCACGGGTCAACCCTGAAACGCCGAAGGCGCGCGCAGCGGGGTTGACCGGGGCACGGCACCTCGGACAATCACCATCCGACGAAGACCCACCACCAGCCCCTAGCATCACGAGTCCGGAACTTCAGTGGATGGCGCAGATGGTCTCGACCCATATATCGACGGCAAGGGTGGGGCGTGCATGTCTCGAGTCTGCTAACTGCGAGTTCGGCCATCCCTAGAATTAGTTGTTCTGCCACAAATGGGGCGCGGTCAGGTCGCGCCGCCGACCAACCGACTCAACTTTGATGCGACCTGCGCGACCGCGTATGGAGCGGTGTGGGTAAGCAGGTGCCCGGCATCGGGCACGACAGTGGTGCTGCAATGCAGCAACTTCTGTGCGGGATCGGCCAACCGGTGCGGGCCGTAAATCCGGTCGCGCGCGCCCACCACGACCTGGCAAGGCGTGTTCCGCCAAGCTGACAGCACCGGATTCGGCAACGGGGCGGGAGCCAGACTGCTCCGCACGTGCTCTGGCACCAGCGTCATCCACTCCGTTAGCTGGTTCGCGTCGAGGATCGCGGCTCCGCTCGCCATCGTCGCGAGCAGCCGCCCGGCCCGGGGCCGTGTGGGGCGCAGCAGCCATGGAAGCGTCGCTGCGAGCGTCCTCACGTCGACCCGAGCACCGACCAGACCGGCCGGTACAACCAGTATCAGTCCCCCGATGTGTGGGCCGGGCTCGGCGCAGAGGGCGACGGCGGCTCCGAGGGATTCCCCGATCACCAGCGGCGGCTGGCCGGAGCCACTGATCTCTCCGAGGACGTGGGCCAACCAGCGTCGGTGCTGCGCGACGAGGTTGTCTTGCAGTCGTGTCCCGCAGCTCAGCCCTGGCTGCCCCGGCAGGTCGACGGTGGTGACCCGGAACGCCCCGGCGAGCGCCGCGATCAACGGCGTCGATGTCGCCGCACCGAAGTTCGTCCCCGGCAGCAGGACCACATTCGGCCCCACTCCCACCGTGGTCAGGTGTGTTGGCCCGAGCGGAGTCGCGACTGTTCTCAGGTCTGCCGTCGGCAGGACACGTTCGAGCTCGTGCGTGCACCAGTCCTGGATCACCTGGCGCCCGGATGCGGATCGGTAAATCTCCATGTCAGCCCTCTCGACGGCAGCGTCCACTGTTCGCCGACCAGACTTCCCGGCACACCGAACGCAGTATATCTCTCGCGGACGCCCCTGAACGGACACCGGGTATCAAGATCCTGCTAAGGCGGCTCTTGCCGCCTCCCGAAGCGAGTAGCGTGAAGAAGAGGGGAAAGTCCCAGGCCAGGACTGTGAGCGGACCACCGGCCGGCCTCGTCGACGAGAGGCGCTGCCGAACCGATCGTCAGGGGTCCGGCGTCCCATGGGTTCCGCCGTCTACACTCCCGGCCCATGAGCACCGCATGCGTACTGCGCGCCATAGCGTGGCTCGTCCCGCACCCGGGCACCAACGGTCACCCAACATCGTGGGGCCCGATGCTGGCCGGCGTGGCTCCGGACGCCTGAGCCCCTCTCGCGCCGCTCGGCGGACCTGCTTAGAGCGGCCACCTGCTCGTGGGGTCGCTTGTCCGGCCCGGCCGGGCTGTCTCCGTGACGGACGTCGGACCGGTCCGCCACCCCGCCCGACGTCCCGGGAAGAGGATTCGTGTCGTTGTTCCCCGTGCTAGTCACCGCATGGGTACTGGTGCTGGTCGTGCCGGTGCTGGGCGCACGGCTCGGGACCCGTGCCGGCTGGGTCGCCGCCGCCGTGCTGGGCGCGCTCACCGTCGTGGTCGCCACCGGTCCTGCCTCGTCGCCGGATTCCGTGGACGAGGTCCTTCCCTGGATCCCGGCCGTCGAGGTAATGCTGCGGCTGCGGATGGACGGCCTGGGCACACTCTTCGCCCTGCTGGTACTCGGTATCGGCGCGGTGATCATGGCCTACTCGACGTCCTACGTGACCGAGGAACGCTCCGGCGGGTTCTACACACTGATGACGGCGTTCGCCGCGGCGATGCTGACCCTGGTGCTGGCGGACGACCTGGTGTTGCTCTTCGTCGCGTGGGAGATCACGACGATCTGCTCCTACCTGCTCATCCTGCGGGTGGGCCCGAGAGGCCGCGAGCCGGCCGCCCGGACCCTGCTGATCACTGTGTCGGGCGGGCTCGCGCTGCTCGCTGCTGTGTGCACGATCGTGGTGCGCACCGGCACGACACAGCTGTCGGTCGCGCTCGCCGACCCGGCGTGGGGAACCGACCCGGTGTTCGCCGGCGTGGTCGCCGTGCTCGTGGCGATGGCGGCGATGACGAAGGCGGCACAGTTCCCGTTCCACTCGTGGCTTCCGGATGCGATGGTCGCCCCTGCCCCGGTGAGCGCGTACTTGCACGCGGCGGCCATGGTGAAGGCGGGAATCTACCTGCTGATGCGGTTCTCCGGAGCGGCCGCGGCCTCGCCGGTGTGGCCCTGGCTGCTGGTGACGGTCGGGGTCGTCACGGCCCTGCTCGGCGGGGTGTTCGCGTTGCAGCGGCACGACCTCAAGGAGCTTCTCGCGTACTCCACCGTCAGTCAGCTCGGTCTGTTGGTGGCGGTGATCGGAATCGGAACCCCCACGGCCCTGCTCGCGGCGAGCGCACACGTGGTGGCACACGCGCTGTTCAAGTCGGCCGGGTTCATGACGGTCGGCCTGCTCGAACGCCGGGCGGGCACCCGGGACCTGCGCGAGCTGCGCGGCCTGTTCCGTGCGATCCCCTGGACGGCGTCGATGATCGTGCTCACCGCGCTGAGCATGGCCGGGATCCCGCTCACCCTGGGCTTCGTCTCCAAGGAGTACGTGCTCGACGCCGCGCTGACCGCCGGCACCGGGCCGGGCACGCTCGCTGCTGCCGGTCTCGGAGCGGCGGCGGTGCTGACCGTCGCCTACAGCGCCCGCCTGGTCGTCCCGGTCATGTTCGGACCGGCCGCCGATCTGCGCCCCGGCGGCGGAGCCCGAACCATGGCCGGAACCGTCACGGTGACCGCTCTCGCAGGCGGAGTCCTCGGGCCCGCAGCGAGCGCCCTCGATCCACTGCTCGGCACCTCCGCGGCGGCCTCGCTCCAGGTCCCGCCCGCAGCGATCGACGGCTTCTACGTGTGGCACGGGCTCAACCCGGCGCTGCTCGTCTCCGCACTGGCCATCGCCATCGGCGCCGGGCTGGTCCTCGCACGTGGGCGTGTCGACCGGTTCCTCGCCCGCCCGCTGTGGCCGTTCACCGGCGTCAGCGCCGTGGAGAGGCTGCGCACCGGGATCATCGAACTCGGCCGCGTCACCGGCCGCCCCACCGCCGGCGACGCACCTGCCCGGCACCTGCTCGTCCCGATTTTGCTGATCGCGTTGGCCGGCACCGTCGCCGTCGGGCTGCGGGCCGGCGACATCGCCGCCGCACCCGGCACGTCCGACGCGTCCGACGTGCTGCTCCTGCTGCTCAGCGCCTGCGGGATCGGGGCCGTCCTGATGGCGCGCAACCGGCTCGCCGCGGTCCTGGGAGCCGGGGTGGTCGGGTTCTCGGTGGCCCTGTGGTTCTTCGGCCTCGGTGCCGCGGACGTCGCCCTCACCCAGCTCCTGGTCGAGGTGCTGACGGTGGCGGTGATCGTGCTGATCCTGCGGCGCCTCCCTCGCGGCTTCCCGGCGGGGACCGGCGGCGCCCGTCGTACCGTCACGCGCGCGGTGCTCGCGGTCGGTGCGGGGGTCGCCGCGACCACCGCGACCCTGGTATCGACCGGGTGGCGGGGCCCGTCCGCGGCGTCGACGTGGTTCCTGGCCGAGGCGCAGGAGCAGACCGGTGGCAGCAACGTCGTCAACACGATCCTGGTCGACTTCCGTGCACTCGACACCTTCGGCGAGCTCGTGGTGCTCGCGCTGGCTGCCCTGGTGATGACCGCGCTGCTCGACGCGCGCAGGCCGCAGCCCCTTCAGGTGACCGACGCTCCGGCCGCTCCGGTGACCGATCCCCGCGCGAACGCGATCTTCCTGCGCACGGCGGCGAAGGTGCTCGTCCCGTTCCTGCTGCTCGCCTCCGTGTACGTGCTGCTCCGGGGGCACAACGCTCCTGGGGGAGGGTTCATCGGCGCGCTCATCGGCGCCTCGGCGCTGGTACTGGCGTATCTCGCCGCGCCGTCCGACGCCACCGGCCGGGTCCGGCTGCCGTTCCTCCTGGTGGCCGGAATGGGCGCCGTCGTCGCGGCGGCGACCGGGCTGCTCGGCCTGCTCGACGGCTCCTTCCTACGTCCGCTGCACGCCGACGTCCTCGGCGTCCACCTCTCCACCGCGCTGGTGTTCGACGTCGGGGTGTACCTGGCGGTCCTGGGCGTGGTGGTCGCCGGGCTGAACCTGCTCGGCGCACCGCCGGAGGACGACGAGCCCGATCCCCGTCTGCCGCCCGACCGGTCCGAGGTGGGCCACGCGTCCGAGGAGGTCTCGCGATGATCCTCGCCCTGACGATCGGACTTCTCGTCGCAGGAGCCGCCTACCTCATGCTCGACCGCAGCTACCTGCGGGCAGTGCTCGGTTTCCTGATGCTCGGCCACGCCGTCAATCTGCTGCTCTTCGCCTCCGGCGGGATCCAGCGCCGCGGCGAGCCCCTGGAGGGCACCGACCCGGCCGCGGCGGCCGACCCGCTGCCACAGGCGTTCGTGCTCACAGCGATCGTGATCGCCTTCGCGATCACCGTCGTCATGCTCGTGCTCGCCGTGACCGGGCGGCCCGGTGACGACACCGCCGACCGGGAACGTCCGGCCGTACGATCGGAGCCGGCCCGATGACGTCCGCCGCCCTCCTCCCCCTGCTCGTCGGGCTGCCGCTGGGTGCCGCCGGCCTCACCGCGCCGGCCAGGGCCGGCGCGCTGTGGGCCCGCGTCGTCCTGATCGGGTTGCTCGGTGCGAATCTCGCCGCCGGGATCGCGCTCGTCGCCGCCACCTCCGGCGGCGTGGTGCTGGCCGAGCCGGTCGGTGCCTGGCCCGGCGGGATCGCGATCCCGTTCGTCGCGGACGCGCTGTCGTCGCTGATGCTGACGGTGACCGGACTGCTCGCGCTGGTGTGCACCGCTTTCGGGCTGATGACCGGGCCCGGAGCCGCGCGGTTGTTCCCGCCCCTGGTCCTGGCGTTGGTCGGCGGGGTCAACGGCGCTCTGTTGACCGCGGACCTGTTCAACCTGTTCGTCTTCATCGAGGTCATGCTCCTGCCCTCGTACGGGCTCCTGGTCCTGGCCCGGCGCAGGCAGGGGACCCTGCGCTCGGTCAGCGGCACCCGGCTCTACGTCGCGTTCAACCTGTTCGTCTCCACCGTCTTCCTCGCCGGCGTCGCACTCGTCTACGGCACCGCCGGGACGGTCAACCTGGCCGAGCTCGCCGGAGCAGCACAGGAGTCCGGGACCGTCGCGGCCGCGGCCGGAATCTGCCTGGCCGCGCTGTCGATGAAGGCTGCCGTCGTCCCCGTCCACGGGTGGCTCGCCCGCGCCTACCCTTCGACCTCGCCCGCGGTCACGGCGCTGTTCTCCGGGCTGCACACCAAGGTCGCGATCTACGCGATCTACCGCATCTACGCCGTCGTGTTCGACGGCGAGACCCGCTGGCTGTGGATCGGCGTCGTGCTGTTCTCGGCGACGATGCTCGTCGGTGTCCTCGGAGCGGTCGGCGAGTCCACGATGCGCTCGATCCTGGCCTTCCACATGGTCAGCCAGATCGGCTACATTCTGCTCGGCGTCGCCCTGTTCACCCCGCTCGGGCTGGCAGCGGGCATCTTCTACCTGCTGCACCACATGATCGTGAAAGCGTCGCTGTTCCTGTCCACGGGCGCGGTCGAGGAACGGCACGGAACCGGCGCGCTGGACGGGATCCGGGGCGTCGCCCGCCGCGATCCGCTGTTGGTCGCGGCGTTCGGCGTGGCTGCCCTGTCGCTGGCGGGAATCCCGCCGTTCTCCGGGTTCGTGGCGAAGCTGACCCTGATCCTCGCCGCGCTCGACGCCGGCCAGGTCGCCGCCGCGGTCGTCGCCATCGTGGTCAGCCTGCTCACCCTGCTGTCAATGATCAAGATCTGGAACGCGCTGGTCCGCAGGCCCGACGAGGACGGCGAGCCGGCCGGTGGCGGTGGGACCGCCGTCGCGGCTCCACCGGTGCCTTCGGTGGGGCTGCGACTGACGCTGCCCGCGCTCGTGCTGGCCGCCGTGACTCTCGGCCTCGGACTCGGCGCCGAGCTGCTCTACGGACTGTCCGCGACGGCGGCGGCCGGCCTGCTCGACACCAGCGGATACGTGGAAGCGGTGCTCCGATGATCCGATCCATTGCGCGGCTGCCGCGCCTGTTCCTGTTCGGCCTGTGGTTCGCCGGCCAGGTCCTGTTCTGTTGTCGTGACGTGCTGGCCGACGTCCTCACGCCGGGCTCGTCCGCGACGCCGCGGGTGGTCAGGCTTCCCCTGGCGTCCGAGACCGGTGCCCGGGCCGCGGTCATGGGTGCACTGATCACGCTGACTCCGGGGACTCTCACCCTCGGTGTCATCGACGACCACCACGAGCTGCAGGTCCATTCGATGTACCACAAGGACGCCGAGACCGCGGTGACGGAGTTGCGCGACATGGAAGCCCGCATGCTGCGAGCGTTCGGTCCGCCACGTGAGGAGGTGCCGGTGTGATCGGGCTCGACATCGCGCTCGTCTGCTGTGGCGTGGCCGCGCTGCTCGCCGTGGTGCGGATCGTGCGCGGGCCGGACAGCGGCTCCCGTGTCATCGGTGCCGAGCTGCTCACCGTCACCGTGGTCAGTCTGATCGCACTCGGTGGTGTCCGCTCTGGCAGCACGTCGACCTTCGATCTCGTGCTCGTGGCGACCATGGTCGCATTCCTGGCCGCCGTCTCGTTCGCCCGCGCGCTCACCGGAGGTGCACGATGAGCGGGGTCCTCGCTGTCCTCGGGCAGATCGTCGCCGTCGCCGGCGGGCTCACCCTTCTCCTCGCCGCGATCGGGCTGCTCCGATTCGGCGACGTCTACATGCGGGCTTCCTCAGTCGCGACGGCCTCCGGCGTTGGGATCAGTTTGGTCATCATCGGATCGCTGCTGGTGGCGCCGGGGGTCGCCGACGTTATAAAGGCACTGCTGGCGGTCGCTCTCCAGATCGTCACCGCTGCCGTCGGCGGGATCATGGTCGCCCGTTCGGCCGTGCTCACAGACCACCCGTTCCGACCCGACACCGATATCCCCGAGGCACAGGGCCCAGTTTCCGCCACGGAGGACCCGCCATGCTGAGACGCCAACCGTCCTGGTGGTCGCACAACGGCGGTCCATTCGTTCTCCTCGCCGCGGTACTGCTCGTCGCACTGCTCGCTGCAGCGATGCGCATTTGGATCGGCCCGGACTCCTCGTCAGACTCCGGACTCCTCATCGGCCTCGTGGCGACGAGAGAGGTCCCCGACTTCGATGCGATCAGCGAACCAGCCGGTCAGGCGCACGCGATGAGCGGTACCCCTCGGGTCTATCTGCCGTGGAGTGAACAAGGGTGAACTCGGCGTCGCCGTGCTCGATGACAAAGGGTCAGCCTTGACCTGCCCGGGGTGCAAGTCAGCGACACGACTGGTGCCGAGCGTCGACAGATGAGCCGCGTCGAAGTCCATGGTGCGGGATCGCGACGGTTGACAACGTGAAATCCGCCAGGATAGCTCGAGGTCGCGGTAAGGGTGATCGCAGCCGCGCGCTGCGCGGGGACCGGCCGGAGGCCGCATGCCCCGCGCGAGCTGCTTGCGGCTGCGGCGCCGAAGGCGCCGCCTTGATACTGAACAGAGAGTCTAAACACGGCGCACGCTGCTGCCGTGTGGACGCTGGTCAGGAGGCGACGAGCTGGACGCCGTCGTGGGCGCGTGATGCCGGGGTGTCGGTGAGGGCGTCGAGGACGCGCACTGCGTAGGCGGGGTCCATCTGCTCGCGGACCTCGTCCGGGGTGAGCCAGTCGACGCGGCGAGACTCGTCGGACACGGTGGGCGTTCCGCCGGTGGGGCGGCAGCGGAAGACCAAGGCGACGATTCCTCGTGGCAGGTTCTTGTAGGCGCCTGTGAGTCGTTCGACCTCGACGGCGACGCCGGTCTCTTCTGCGACCTCTCGGGCGACGCCTTGCTCGAACGTCTCTCCCAGTTCCAGGACACCGCCGGGCGGCTCCCAGTGGGAATTGTCGCGCCGCTGAATCACCAGGATTCGGCCATCGTCGCGTACAACGATTCCGGCCACGCTCACTGAATGCTTAGGCGTGTCGGACATTTCGCCGCCTCCCGATGCTTGCGAACATGCTTGCCAGGATATGCTAGCGCCTCGTCTGGACGACTGGAGGAGTCGAGTGCAGCTTGGGGAGCTTGACCGGCAGGATGGCCGGCCACCGTATCGGCAGATCGCGGACCACCTGCGGTCTGCGATCGACGGCGGTGACCTGCGCCCTGGCGACCGGCTGCCCTCTGAGGCTGAGCTGACTCGGCACTACTCGGTGGCTCGGATGACGGCGCGTCAGGCGATCCAGGAGCTGCGCACGGAGGGGCGCGTCGTGGCCGAGCACGGACGTGGGGTGTTCGTGCGAATGCCCGCCCCGGTGCGGCGGCTGGCCTCCGACCGGTTCGCGCGCAAGCACCGGGATGCCGGGCAGGCGGCGTTCCTCGCCGAGGCGGACAAGGCCGGTGTGCGGCCGTCGGTCGATCAGATCGAGATCAGCCGCACCACCCCCCCGACCGACGTCCGGGAACGCCTGCGCCTGTCCGATGACGAGCGGGTCGCAGTCCGGTCCCGGCGCTACCTGGCCGACGACCGGCCGATCGAGGTCGCAACGTCGTTCCTGCCCCTGACGATCGCCGAGGGCACCGCGATCCTGGAAGCCAACACCGGCCCCGGCGGCATCTACGCACGCCTGGAAGAGACCGGGCACGTACTCGACCACTTCGTCGAGGAAGTCACCGCGCGGATGCCCACCGCTGACGAACGCCGCCGGCTCGACCTCCCCGACGGGGTCCCGGTCCTGGTCGTCGTGCGCACCGCCTACGACACCGCCGGAACCCCGGTCGAGGTCTGCGACACCGTCAAGGCGGCCCCCGCGTACGTGCTGGAGTACGACGTCCCCGCACGCTGACCAGCGGAATCCGAGCGCAGACAGACAACCTGTTGCGACTCGTCTAGACGTGCTCTACTCTCGACATCACTCCCCTAGACGTCCAGTCATGGGGCTGCGAGAGGAGAAGACGATGAGGGATCTTCCGGTGGTGCTCGATGGTTACAAGCTCACGGTGGTGGAGCCGCCCGCGCCCAAGACCCGGCAGGACTCGAACGGTGCGGAGGTGCCGGTGACCGATCGGGATGGGGTGGCGCAGTTCGTGGTGTCGCTTTTCGCGAAGCTGCAGCCCCAGGCCGGGCAGCGGGTGCCGAAGGGTGAGGAGATCAAGGTGACCCTCACGACCGACCCCGGTGACGGTTTCCCGGAGGACGTGCGGGTGCAGCTGATCGACCCGAAGATCAGCCCGTATGCGATCGAGTCGCCGGATGGGCGGACGGTGTCGGGGATCTCGTTCAAGGCGATGGGCCTCAAGCACGCCCACCCGTCCCCGGTGCCGTCGCGGCGGGGCAAGGACGACGGGGGCGAGCAGTGACCCGGCCTGCGCTCCGGCGGTCGTCGATGGTGGTCGTGTACGCCCACGTCGACCCGGAGACCGACTTCCCGGCGCACTACTACCCGGGCGAGGACCGGGTCACGGTCGACGTGGCGAAGCCGGGCGGCTCGGTGACGCTGTTCCTCGACCACACCGAGCTGGCCCGCTTCCGCGACACCCTGGGCGAGATCGAGCGCGAACTCGCCGCCCGCGCCACCGACATGAACACCGCCGACCCCATCGGCGAGTCGACCGCCTGAGCGGTCTCATATCTGGCCGGATCGTTTCCGGCCCTGTCTGAGTAAATCCCAGTAATTCCGATGCGGGGACATCTGTGTCCGCAACCAGGAGTGCCAACTGCGATGACATGTATGGAATGCGGCGGAAGTCGCGGGTGTGACGAGTGCGGCGGATACGGCACTCATGAATTCGACCGGATCTGTCGTGAGTGTGAGGGCTCCGGGGTGTGCCGTCACTGCACGGGCCTGGTGGATCTGTCAACCGAACCGGTGCCGAACACGAGCAGGGAGTTCTGATGAACACGGCCAAGACGAACACGGCCCCGCGGCCGCGGGTGACGACCGGTGTCGGGCGGCTGGTGCGGCGGTTGGAGATCGAGCGGCGCCGCTGGTCCCGCACCGAGACCCCGGCCATCCCGACCGAGCAGGCATGGCGCGCCGGGGTCGCCGAGGGCCTCCGGCTGGCGCAGCTCGCGATCCGCAAGGGCGTCTGAACCATGGCGATCAACCTGGGTCCGCGAGACCGGATCAAGACACTCCCCAAGGTCAACCGGCGCGCACTGCGCAAGTACGGCGAATTCTGGCGGGCCCTGCAGCTCGTCGGGGACGCCCTGTCGGAGGCGGAGAAGGTCGCCGCCAAGTCCACCGACGCCGGCAGAGGCAAGCGCAGCGGCCGGGCCGACAAGGGGGCTTCAGCCAAGGCCAACGGCGAGGGCAAGCACTGGTCGGTCGCGTCGCCGGACGAGATCGCGGTGTCGGCGAAGAAGGCCCACGGCTCCCTGCGCGTCATGGCCGCCTCGGCGAAGAAGTGGGAAGCAGAACTCATCTCCCGCGAATGGAGAAAGTGACATGTCGAAAGCTGTCGACCGGACCGTGGAGGAACTCGACGCGGCGATGCGGGAGCTTCGCCGGAGTCTGCATGGGATTCCGTATCGGACGGGTGGGTTCAAGAACACCCACGACAATCTCGCCCGCGATGTCGCCACTCTGACCGTTCATCTGGATTCGGCGCGCGGCGCGTTGCGCGAACAGAAATGACATCCACGGGTAGTGGGGTCGCCCGCCGCACTGATTCTTGGCGGAAACACACGGCGGACGGCCCCTGCTACCCGACACACAGTGGTGAGGACTGGTAGCAGTGAACAAGCGTAGTAGCTCGGCAACACGCATCAACGGGCCCTCGCGGCAGCGGACGGGCCGGACCCGCCCTCCCGGGCGTGAGGTGCAGGCGGCGGCGTGGCTGGCCCGGCATCCCGGGTTCGTCATCGCCCCGCTGATCGGGCTCGGCCTGACCCTGACCCTCGGCGCGCTCGTCACCACGGCCGTGGTCGTGGGCCTGGCGCTCGGTCTCGTCGTGTGGGGCCGTGCGCATCCGGCGACCTTCGACCGGTACGCGACCCCTCGGCTGCGGGCGACCTGGCGTCGCTGGACGGTCTACCGGGGCAACCGCTGGGCCCGGCTGATGTCGGACTGCGGGCTGACCCGCGAACACCGCCACACCGGCGACACCCTCGTCCCGCGCGTGCTGCGGGTGCGGTCGTACTCGCCGACCATCGACACCGTCTACGTCCGCCTCGTCCGCGGCCAGGACGTCGCGTTCTGGCAGGAACGCGCCCCCGTGCTGTGGGAGGCCCTGATCGCGCACCGGGTGGCGATCACCCGCCACCGCCCGGGCGTGGTCGCGATCGTCATCGAGTGGGAGCTCCCGTTCACCCGGACGATCCCGGCACCGGACATCCCGGAGCAGGCCGATGACGTTGACCTCGGGGCGGTGGAGATCGGCGACAACGAACGCGGGGAACCCTTCGTCGCGCCGGTGATCGGCGGACACCGGCTCGTTGCCGGAGCCTCCGGATCAGGCAAGGGCTCTGTGCTCTGGTCCACGCTGCGCGGGGTCGGGCCGTGCATCCGCGACGGCCTCGTGCGGGTCTGGATGATCGATCTCAAGGGCGGGGTGGAGACCGAGCAGGGCGCCCCGCTGTTCCACCGCTACGCCACCAGCATGGGCGACGCCCTCGAACTCCTGACCGAGTTCCGCGACAGCATGCGGGACCGGCAGGACGACATGCGCGACCAGAACATCCGCGCCTGCACGCCCTCGGCGGGGACGCCGGTGGAGCTGCTGGTCATCGACGAGATGGCCATGCTCACCGCCTACGGCGACCGCTCCGCCGTGCGTGAGGCGTTGCGGCTGCTGGCTGAGGTGATGACCCAGGGGCGGGCGTCGCTGTTCACCGTGCACGGCTACCTCCAGGAACCGTCTAAGGACGTCCTGGATGTGCGGGAGCTGTTCACCCAACGCATCTGCCTCGGCGTCACGGCCGCCTCGCACGTCGACATGGTGCTCGGCGAGGGAGCCCGGGAGCGGGGCGCGCTGGCCGATGAGATCCCTGGGGATGCCCGGCATGCGGGGATCGGGTTCGTCATCGACAAGGGCTCCCGCATGCCCGTTCGCTTCCGGGCCGCGTTCGTCACCGACGACGAGATCGCGGAACTCGTCTTCCGCGCCACCCCGCCGGCCAACCCGGACGCCCAGGTCATCGACATGCCCGACCAGGACGGCTCCACCGATGACGAGCGGGGTGCGGCGTGATGGGTACAACGACCCTGTGGGCGCTACGGACCTGGGCCCGCCTGACGCTCCTGCTCGCGTTGCTGGTCGGCGGGCTGTGGCTCTACCTGGGCACCGGCTCGGGCTGGTTCTGGACCGCCGTCGCCGTCGCTGTCGTCACCGAGTACTACGTGATCCGGCAGCTCGCTCGTGAATGGGCCTGGGACGCCCGCGCCACCTGGTGGTGGTCCGCATGACCGACACCGTGCAGCACAGCCTGTTCGGCGACCCCGTCACAGTCGCCACTGACGACCACGCACCCGCCGCGACACAGGACCCGCGTGACGTCGCCCGCATCGTGCGGTCCGCCCAGGACCCGGGGTTCTTCGTCATCGAACGCACCGGACGCGTCCTGCGCGCCGACCCCTCCCGACCCGGCTGCGCCGACGCGATAGCTCGGCACGACGGGGACACCGTCGCCCAGCTCCTGGACTCCGGTCACCTCACGCTCGGGGGGAGCCACCACATCCACCACGGCGGGCACGAGGGACCGGCCCGATCAGTGCTGGTCCCGAAGGCGACCCGGGACATGGTCAGCCGCTGGGACCACCTCCGGCCTGTCCCAGAACAGCGCCAGCCGAAGCAGGCACCAAAGCCGGTCCGGATGAACAGCAGCGGCGTGATCGGCGTCTACGTCGTCGAACCCGGCAAGGCCCTCGTGGTCCTGGCCAGCAACGGCCAGGGCGGCACGATCCTGCGCGACGGGGGCCGGTACCGGGTCGAGAACGACCACGGCACCCAGATCGGCCACGCCTCGTCCTACAGGGCCGCCGCTCGGATCGTCGCCCGTCACCACGGGTTCACACCCGGCCCCGTCGAGATCGAGTACGAACACCGCCAGTACGGCCGATAGATCCGGCCCGGCCCCGCCGCGTGAGAACAGCCCCCGGCGGGGCCGGAGCCACCACCTCCATCGCTACGTCTCGTCTTCGTGCCCCCTTGGGAGGGATGCCGTCATGACGGCTGCCACGACACCGCTCGACCAGCACGACCACGACCTGTCCCACCTGATCCAGTCCGAGGGCTTCCAGCAGTGGCGCAGCGCCGTCACCGCCCTCGGCGGCTGCACCGCCCCCATCCACCTCACCGGAACCTCGACGATCGCGACCCGCGACGGCACCGTCCTCACCCACCGCGAAGGCGACATCCTCGCCCCCTGCGGCAACCGCCGCGCCTCGGTGTGCCCGGCCTGCTCGGACCGCTACGCCTCCGACGCCTACCACCTCATCCGCGCCGGAATGGCAGGCGGCAAAGGCCTCCCCGACACCGCCGCACAACATCCGCGACTGTTCGTCACACTCACTGCCCCCTCGTTCGGGCCAGTCCACACCCGACGGGTCACCGCCCGCGGGCTCGTCGTCCCCTGCGCCTGCGGGGACAAGCACCGCCACAGCGAAGACCCTCGCATCGGCACGGCGCTCGACCCGACGACGCACGACTACACCGGCGCGATCCTGTGGCAGGCCCACGCCGGGAAGCTGTGGAACCGCTTCGCCATCCGGCTCCGACGCATCCTCGCCGGGATCCTCGGCGTGAAAGTCCGGGAGTTCCGCGACCACGCACGGCTGTCCTACGCGAAGGTCGCCGAGTACCAGCGACGCGGCCTGGTCCACTTCCACGCCGTCGTCCGACTCGACGGACCCGACGGACCGACCACCGCCCCGCCCGCCTGGATCACCGGCGACGCGCTGACCCTCGCGATCCGCGACGCGGCCGGTGATGTGTCGCTGGTCGTCGATCGGCCCGACGGCACCCCGTTGGCGCTCGGGTGGGGTCGTCAGGTCGACGTCCGACCGATCACCTCCACCACCACGGCCGCGCTCGAGAACGACGACGGCCAGATCACCGACGCCGCCCTGGCCGCCTACGTTGCGAAGTACTCGACCAAGGGCACCGGCAAGAGCGAGGCCACCGACCGGCCGATCCGCGACATCACCCACCTGCGCTACCTCGACATCACCGACCACCACCGACGACTCATCGAGACCGCATGGGAGCTCGGCGGACACGAGCAGTACGAGGAACTGGGCCTGCGCCGGTGGGCACACATGCTCGGCTTCCGCGGGCACTTCCTCACCAAGTCCCGCAACTACTCCACCACCTTCGGCGCCATCCGCAGCGAACGCCGCACCTACCGGCTCGGGCAGACGTTGGCCGGCCTCGACGCCGCCGTCGACGTCGGCGCGGTCCTGGTCGTCAACGACTGGCACGTAACCCAGTTCGGGCACCGCAACGACGCCGAACGCGAGATCGCCCTGGGCATCGCCGAACGACGGCGCGAACAACGACGCGCCCGCACCACCGATCGCACAGCCAGCACCGAGCACGGGAGGACGTCATGACCGGGATGGAGAAGCTGTGGGGCGTCAAGGAGGTCGCCGAGTACCTCGGTATCCCGGTCCAGACGCTCTACCGGTGGCGGTGCCAGGGCTACGGCCCGCGTGGTCGCCGGATGGGCAAGCACGTCCGCTACATCCCCGACGACGTCCGGGAGTGGGTCGTCTCTCTTCGAGACGAGGTCGCCTGATGGGCCGCCCTCCGCTGCCCATCGGTACACATGGCCGCATCCGGATCTACCAGCTCGGCCCCAAGCGGTTCCGGGCACGGACGAGCTACCGGGATCACGATGGTGTCGTGCGCGATGTCGAGCGCACCGCACAGAGTCGGGCGGCGGCAGAAAACGCGCTACGGATAGCCCTGCGCGACCGCGGCCGCGTCTCCCGAGGTGGGGAGATCAACCGCGACTCCACCGTTGCCGAGGTCGGTGAGCTGTGGCTGGCGGAGATCGACCGGGCCGTGCGCCTGGGCAAGCGCTCGCCGACCACCTCGGAGGCGTACCGCTACCGCTGGGATCGCCACGTCCGGGACGGGCTCGGGATGCTCCGGGTCCGGGAGCTGACGGTGTCCCGGCTCGACCGCCTCGTCGTCCAGGTCCACGACCGCTACGGCGTGGGTGCGGCCAAGACCACGCGCACGGTGCTGAGCGGCCTCGTCGGCCTGGCGGTCCGGCACGACGCGCTCGACCGCAACCTCGTCCGGGACGTCCGGCGGATCGAGAACGCGACGTCGACGGCACGCTCGCTCACCACGGCGCAGGCCGTCGACCTGCGGGCGAAGATCAGCGCCGACCCGAAGAGCCGCGAGTGGGACCTGGTCGACTTCACCGACTTCATGCTCGCCACCGGCCTGCGGATCGGGGAGGCAGCGGCGGTGACCTGGCCTGCGCTCGATCTCGACGCGGGAACCGTCGAGGTCCGCGGCACGGTGGTCCGGGTCAAGGGCGAGGGCCTGCAGATCAAGCCCCGGCCGAAGAGCAAGAGCGGGTATCGCACCTTGGAGCTGCCTGCCTGGGCGATCGCGATGCTCCGGCGACGACGCGCCGAATCCGTGCCGAACGACTGGGACGTCGTGTTCACCGCGCCGCTCGGCGGTCTGCGCGATCCTTCGAACACCCAATCCGACCTGCGCAAGATCTTCGACCGGGCCGGGTACGAGTGGGTCACCTCGCACGTCTACCGCAAGACCGTCGCCACGCTCATGGACGAGGCAGGGCTGACCGCCCGCCAGGCCGCCGACCAGCTCGGGCACGCCAAGGTGTCGATGACGCAGGACAACTACTTCGGCCGGAAGATCGCACAGACCGGCGCCGCGAACGTCCTGGAGATTTTCAGCAATCCTGGGGGTAAACCGGGGGTGGATCTTGACGAGGATGCGGCATCAGGTGCTTGACCTGGGAGAATGTGGGCCCCCGGGGGATCGAACCCCGAACCCGCGGATTAAAAGTCCGCTGCTCTGCCGATTGAGCTAGAGGCCCCAGAAACCACCCCGACCGACGCCGGGGCGGAACCGCCGCCGGATGATCTGTCCCCCCGGACGGTCTCGGCGATCCCGGGTCACATCGTACAGCCGGGCGGCACCGATCTCGTCAATGCGACACCTCCGGACGGGGAGGTGCCGGCTACTCGCCGCGGCTCTCGATCGCCTCGGTGAGCTCCCGCTTCCACGCCTCGCGCTCGTCCGGGTGATTGCGGCCCATGTCGGAGATGCAGTCCGCGCAGCGCCCGACGATCGTCAGGAGCGCCCCGGTGGAGCAACGGACGCAGCTGACCGGCTCGGCGACCGCGTCCAGCGGGTCGGGGAGATCCTCGGTGCGCTCGACCACGTCGGTAGTCACGCGGCAACGGTAGCGGACACCCGACCCGGTGGATCCGGGCCACGACGGCGTGGCGGATCCGGCCCGAAAGTCCGGTTCGGCGCACCATCGGGGCATGAGGTTCCGACGTACGACCACCCGGCTCGCGATGCTCGGCGCGGCCGCGCTCCTCGTCACCGCCTGCGGCGGCAACGGGAACGGCGACGACCAGCAGGCCGAGGCCACGGCCGGGCAGACCGTCCAGGTCTCCGCCACGTTCGCCGAGGGCGGCGAGGGTCCCGCCTACACCTACGACACCGAGCTCGTCCCGGTGGGCGCGACCGTCGAGGTGACGAGCGAGGAGAGCGAGGGCTCGACGACGACCACGCTGCGGGTGACCGGCCTCCAGCCGAACCGCACGTACGGCTCGCACGCGCACACCCAGGCGTGCACGCCCGAGGACGGCGCCGACGCCGGCCCGCACTACCAGTTCTCCGAGGACCCGGTCACGCCGAGCGTCGACCCGGCGTACGCGAACCCGCAGAACGAGATCTGGCTCGACGTCACCACCGACGGGACCGGTGCCGGCGAGTCGACGAGCACCGTCCCGTGGACCTTCCCGGACGACCGCCGCGCGGAGTCGGTGATCCTGCACGAGGAGCCCACCGCGACCCACGCCGGGCACGCCGGCACCGCCGGTGGGCGCCCGGGCTGCGTGACCGTCGACTTCTGATCCGTCCCCCGTCGGCGGGCGGGGCGCGACGCGCGGGACGCACCTGGGACAATCGTCGGTGTGACCGTGCAGTACGCCCCCGCCCGTCGCGGCCGCGTGCTGCCACCGTTGCGGATCGGCCCCTATGCGGTCGACACGCCGGTGGTGCTCGCACCGATGGCCGGTATCACGAACGCCGGCTTCCGCCGTCTGTGCCGGGAGCAGGGCGCCGGCTACTACGTCTGCGAGATGATCACCGCCCGCGGGCTGGTGGAGAAGAACCCGCTCACCTTCCGCATGATCGCCTTCGACGGCGACGAGCACCCCCGTTCGATGCAGCTCTACGGCGTCGATCCGGCGTCGATGCGCCGGGCCGCCGAGATGATCGTCGAGCGCGATCTCGCCGACCACATCGACATGAACTTCGGCTGCCCGGTCCCGAAGGTCACCCGTCGCGGCGGCGGCGCCGCGCTGCCGTTCAAGCGGAAGCTGTTCGAGCGGATCGTGCGGGCCGCGGTCGAGGGGGCGGGCGACCGGCCGGTCACCGTCAAGATGCGGATCGGCATCGACGACGAGCACCACACCCACCTCGAGGCCGCCCGGATCGCGGTCGACTCCGGCGCGGTCGCCGTCGCACTGCACGCCCGCACCGCGTCCCAGCGGTACTCCGGCGCCGCGGACTGGAGCGCGATCGCCCGGCTGCGCGAGGCCGTGCCGGCGCACGTCCCGGTGCTCGGCAACGGCGACATCTTCTCCGCGCAGGACGCGCTGGACATGGTCGCGCGCACCGGGTGCGACGGCGTCGTGGTCGGCCGGGGCTGCCTGGGTCGGCCGTGGCTGTTCGGCGACCTGGAGGCGGCGTTCGCCGGGCGCGAGCTGCCCGCCCCGCCGAACCTCGGCCAGGTCGCGGCGACCCTGCGCCGGCACGCCGTGCTGCTCTGCGAGCACATGGGCGACCACAAGGGCATCCGCGACGTCCGCAAGCACGTCGCCTGGTACCTCAAGGGCTTCCCGGTCGGCTCGGACCTGCGCCGCAGCCTGGGCATGGTCACCTCGATCGGGCATCTCGACGACCTGCTGGCCGAGCTGGACCCGCACGAGCCCTTCCCGGCGGACGCCGACGGCCCGCGTGGCCGTCAGGGCTCCCCCGGCCGGGTGGTGCTCCCGGAGCACTGGCTCGACGACCCGGACGACCCGTCCGTCCCCTTCGGTGCGGACGTGGAGCACTCCGGCGGCTGATCATCGAGTGTCCGGGCCACCCCGGGGCGACGGGTCCGTCCCCGGGCCGGGGGAACCGGACACGCCGAACGGGTACTGAATCATCATGCGTCTCAAGCACCACAATCGTCGCACCGATAACACCGGTGATGATCGACGAGACGGGAGGTGGACGGTGACCGACACGGCCTGGACGGTGCGCAACCTGGTGCGCTCCGCACGGCGCGCGGCGCTGCCGCCCACCGACGTCGCCCCCGATCCCGGGATCGGTGACGTCCCGCCGACGACGCCCACCGCCCGGGCCGCGCTGCACACCGCCGCCGCGGAGCGGCTCGCCGCCCACGACCGGTTCGAGCAGGCGTATCTGCACCTGCGCGAGGCGGTCCGGCTGCTGAACGGCGCCGCGGTGGTCGAGGACGAGCTGGACCGGCTGCGGCGCGAGCACGCCGAGGCGCACGAGCAGAGCCGCCGGGACAGCCTGACCGCCTCCTACAACCGGCGCTACCTGGACGAGACGCTCGCCGACCTGCTCGGCGCCGACCGGCAGGTCTGCCTGGCGCTCGCCGACATCGACCACTTCAAGCTGGTCAACGACACCCACGGGCACCCCTTCGGCGACCGGGTCCTGCAGCGGATCGTGCTCGAGCTCGGCCGGGCGCTGCCCCGGGGCGCGTTCTGCGCCCGGTACGGCGGCGAGGAGTTCGCCCTGGTGCTGCCCGGTCTCGGCCCGGACGAGGGCGTCGCGGCCTGCGAGGCGGCCCGCGAGCGGGTGGCCGCGCACGACTGGTCCGAGCTCCACCCCGAGCTGCGGATGACGATCAGCATCGGCATCGCGCACACCGGCCCCGGGGACGCGGCGGTGGACCCGCTGGTCGCCGAGGCCGACCTGCTGCTCTACACGGCCAAGCAGGCGGGCCGCAACGCCGTCGCGCACCGTGGCCCGGGCGGTCGCGTGGTGCTCGCCGGTGCGGCATCCGGACGCAGGTCGATCCCCCAACCGGACGCACACGGCGGCCGCCCCGGGCCACCGTCCCCGCTGACGGCTGAATAGACTCACCGCGCAGGATCCGGTCGTCCGCGTCCCCCGACACGGACGGCGAGCGCGCCGGGAACGGCCGCGCGAGGAGGAGGCCCGGTGCAGGACGGCGACGACGACGGCCACCGGCCCCGGCGTACCCGCCGCAGGGCCGACGCCGCCGATCCGCCGGACCAGCCCGCGGACGACCGGCCCGGGTCGCCGCCTGGCCCCACCGGCTCCGGCCGGCAGGTGCCGCCCGGCCCCGTCCCGCCGGCCGGTGTGCGACGGGTGCGCGGTGGCCGGGTGCCCCGGCACCCCGGTGGCCCCGCACCGGGCGGTTCCCGTCCGGGTGGCCCGGCACCCACCGGGTCCGGTCCGGCCGGGCCCGCCCCCACGACGCCGGCCCCCGGCATGCCCGGGCCGGTGCTGCCCGGCCGTGGCCCGGCGCGGTCCGGCCCGGCCACGCCGCCACCCGGGCTCCCCCGGGCGACCGGCACCGGCGGCCACCACCCGGCGGGCGGCCCCACACCGCCCCCACCGGACCACCGCAACCCGGCAGGCGGCCCCACTCCTCCCCCGCCGGGCAGCCGCAACCCGGCCACGCCCGCACCCGGCCTCCCCCGGCCGGTCGGCACCGGCGGCCACGATCCTGCTGGCCCCGGCCCGGCCGTCCCCACGACCGGCGCCACCGGCCATCCCGGTCCGGCAGTCCCCGCGACCGGCGCCACCGGCCGCCCCGGCCCGGCCGTCCCCACGACCGGCGCCACCGGCCATCCCGGCCCGGCCGTCCCCACGACCGGCGCCACCGGCCATCCCGGCCCGGCAGTCCCCGCGACCGGTGCTACCGGCCGTCACGGTCCGGCCGGCAGCACCGGCGGCGTGCCCGCCACCGACCGGCCGGCGGCAGCACCGACGGGACCGGCCCGCACCGGGCCCGACGACGCGCCGAACGGTGACCGCCGCGCCGCGCCGGAGCCGCCCGCCGCGCCGGGACGCGGCCCCGGACCGGAACGCGCCACTCCGGAACGCGGCGCAGGTGAACGCAGAACAGGTGAACGCGGCGCAGGCGAACGCGGCGCAGGCGAACGTGCGGCCGCACCGGAACGCGCGGCGGAGGGCCGGAAGGCCGCCGGGAAGGCGCCCGCCCGGAGCGCCACCGACTCCCGGGAGACCCAGATCTCGGCGGTGCCCCGCCGGCTGCGCCGCCGCTACGCAGACGAGGTCGCCGACGAGCCACCCGCCGGTGCGCCGGGCGGGACGGGTGCGGCGGCCGGGCCGGGCAACGCAGCGGACGCAGGCAACCCGGCCGGAGCCACCGTGACCGGCGCACCGGCGACCGGTCCGGCCGCGGCCGGACCAACAGCAGCCGGCGCAACAGCAGGCAGCGCGACGGCAGCCGGCGCGACAGCAGGCGGCGCGACAGCAGGCAGCGCAACGGCAGGCGGCGCGACAGCAGGCAGCGCAACAGCAGGCGGCGCGACGGAAGCGACCGGGGCCACGCCCACCCGCCCCGACCACCGGCGCTGGGCCCGGATCGGCGCGGCCGCGGCGGCCGCGCTGGTCCTGGTCACGACCGCGTTCGGGTTCAGCGCCCGCGGCCAGGTGTACGACGGGATCCGGCCGGCCGCGGCGCTCGCCCCGGACTCCGACGCGATCCTGGACGCCGACACCCAGACCGGCGACCGGAACATCCTGGTCCTGGGCCTGCAGGCGGACCGAGCGGACGCACCGGAGTCGGCCCGCACCGACACCGCGGTCCTGGTCCACCAGCCGGCGGGCGGCGGCCAGCCGGTGACCCTGTCGGTGCCCGCGACGCTCGAGGTGGCCCGGCCGCCGTGCGACCGCTGGGACCCGGCGACCGGCAGCTACGGCGACACCGTCCCGGCCGAGTCGCGGACGGCGTTCGCGACCGCCTACGACGTCGGCGGCCCGGCCTGCACCGTCGGCGTCGTGCAGCAGCTCACCGGCATCCCGGTGACCGGTGTCGTCGCGCTCGACCTGGCGGGCACCCCGGAGCTGGTCGACGCCGTCGGCGGGATCCGGGTCTGCACCGAGCGCCCGGTGGTCGATCCGGTGCTCGGGCCGGTCGTCGAGGGTTCGGGCTCGGTCCCGCTGGACGGCCCGCTCGCCCTCCGGTTCGCCGCCGCCGCCGCGACCGCCGACAGCTCCCCCGCGAACCGGGTGCAGCGCCAGCAGCGGGTGCTCGGCGCGGCGCTGGGCGACGCGCTCTCCACGAC
Source organism: Pseudonocardia kongjuensis (assembly GCF_039526905.1). NCBI lineage: Bacteria > Bacillati > Actinomycetota > Actinomycetes > Pseudonocardiales > Pseudonocardiaceae > Pseudonocardia > Pseudonocardia kongjuensis. The sequence goes on from NZ_BAAAJK010000024.1 coordinate 67,169, forward strand.
CTCGCTGCTCACCCCGGGGGCCGCCGGCCGGGCCGCCGAGGGTGTGTCGGCGGCGATCGTCGCCGACGGCGTCGATGCCGGGGAGATCCTGACCCTGGCCCGCGGCCTCGGCCGGGCCGGCACCGCAGGCGACGGGAGCACCCCGCTGTTCCTGGGCCTGCCGGTCTCCGAGACGCCGAACACCCGCGGGCACCTGGAGCTGCAGCGCAGCGACGCGCGGGCGCTGTTCGCCGCGCTGCGCAAGCACGAGCCGCTGCCCGAGTCGGCGACCGCGCCGGCCGCCCGGTCCGCCGCCGCCCCGGCGACCGCCGGGACGGTCGTCGACCTGGTCGACGCCACCGGCTCCCCCGGCTCGGTCGACCGGATCGCCGAGAACCTGCGGGAGCGCGGCTACGAGATCGGCGCGGTCCGCACCGGCGATCCCGCCGAGGGCGCGACGGTCCGCTACTCCCCCGACCGGACCGATGCGGCGGGCACGCTCGTCGGCGTGCTCCCCGGGGCGTGGCCCGCACCGGACCCGACCGGCAGCGGACGGCTGGAGATCGTCGTCGGGGCGACCGGCACCGCCCCGGTGCAGGCCGTCCCGGCCGACGACGCCGACTGCTCCTGAGCGCCGCGGCGGTGCCCCGGGCCCTCCGGACGTCGGACACCGTTCATCGTGGGTTCATCCGCCGAGGCTGACCGGGGTCGACACCGGCTCTAGGCTCGGGGCATGCGCGACACGTACCAGGAGCAGCTGGACGAGCTGGCGTCCGGCCTGGCGGGGATGTGCGACGACGTCGCCGCCGCCATGGACCGCGCGACCCGCTCGCTGCTCGAGGCCGATCTGCAGCTCGCCGAACAGGTCATCTCCGAGGACGTCCGGATCGACGGGGTCCGTGCGACCGCCGAGCACCGGGCGTTCGGGCTGCTCGCGCTGCAGGCCCCGGTGGCGACCGACCTGCGGGTCGTCGTCGCCGCGATCCACGGTGCGGGTGACATCGAGCGGATGGGCGATCTCGCCCTGCACGTGGCGCAGGCGGCCCGGCGGCGGCACCCGCAGTCGGTGCTGCCCGACGAGGTCAAGCCGTACTTCACCGAGATGGGCCGGGTCGGGGTGGCGCTGGCCGAGAAGGCGGGCCGGGTGATCCGGAGCCGGGACCTGGAAGCGGCGACCGAGCTGGAGGTCGACGACGACGAGATGGACGACCTCCACCAGCACATGTTCACCGTGCTGATGGACCGCAACTGGACGCACGGGGTGTCCGCCGCCGTCGACGTCGCGCTGCTCGCCCGGTTCTACGAGCGTTACGCAGATCACGCGGTGGCCGTCGCCCGGCGGATCGTCTACGTCGTGACCGGCCAGATGCCGGGCCCGCTGGCCGTCTGAGGGTCGCCGCACGGCGCGCGGGAACCCCGGCGCCCGCCGGATCGCGTTTGGCGGTGAGACGGCCGGGGCACACCTGAGCCATGGAACACGCGGGGTGTGTCGTCACCGAGGTGACCGGCACGTCGGACGAGAGCGTCGAGGAGGCGATCCGGAACGGCGTCGGCCGGGCCGGACAGTCCCTCGAGTGGTTCGAGGTCACCGGTGTGCGCTCCACCGTGCTCGCCTCGACCGAGCGTTTCCAGGTCGACCTGCGGGTCGGCGTCCGGATGGCCGCCTGAGCGCCCGGTACGCGCCGCCCGTTCACCGACCGTTCATCGCAGTCCCGGCGAGGCCGCCGTCCGAGCCGATCTAAGGTCGTGGGCATGCGCAGGGAGACACTCGACGACAACCTGACGCAGCTGCAGGCCATGCTCGACGAGATGGGCCCGCTGGTCGTGACGGCGTTCCGCAACGCCTCCGAGGCCCTCCTGCACAACCGTCGCCGGCTGGCCGAGCAGGTCGTCGCACGCGACCACATCATCGACGGGCACCGGGCCGCGATCGAGTTGCTGGCCGTCGAGACGATGGCGCTGCACCAGCCGATGGTGAGCCCGCTGCGGTCGGTGATCACCGCGCTGCGCTGCTCTCAGCAGCTGGAGCGGATGGGTGACCTGGCCCGGCACGTCGCCGAGGTGGTCGTCCGGGCCGGTGACCGGCCGGCGCTGCCCGAGCAGGCCGTCGAGCTGTTCACCGAGTACGGCGCGCTGGTCACCGCGCTGGGGCACAAGGCCGTCACCGTGCTCCGCACCCGCAACGTCGTCCTCGCCTGCGAGCTGGAGTCCGACGACGACGCGATCGACGAGGTGCACCGCTCGGTGTTCGAGCTGATGTTCGGGCCCACCTGGGCGGCCGGCGTGCCCGCCGCGGTGGATGCCGCGCTGCTGGCCCGGTTCCACGAGCGCTACGCCGACCACTGCGTGCACCTGGCGAATCACGTCGTCTACGCGGTCACCGGGGCCACCCCGGACGAGGTCACCCTCTGACCGGCACACGGGTCGGCCCCGGCACCCACGCGGGGCACCGGGGCCGGACGGTCCGGGGCCGGCTCAGCCGAAGCGGCCGGAGACGTAGTCCTCGGTGGCCTTCTGCGACGGCTGGGAGAAGATCGTCTTCGTCTCGTCGATCTCGACCAGCTTGCCGGGCTTGCCGGTGCCCTCGATGTTGAAGAAGCCGGTGAAGTCGCTGACCCGGGCGGCCTGCTGCATGTTGTGGGTCACGATGACGATCGTGTAGTCGTTCTTCAGCTCGTTGATCAGGTCCTCGATCGCGAGCGTGGAGATCGGGTCCAGCGCCGAGCACGGCTCGTCCATCAGCAGCACGTCCGGGCGCACCGCGATCGCGCGGGCGATGCACAGCCGCTGCTGCTGGCCGCCGGACAGGCCGGAACCGGGCTTCTCGAGGCGGTCCTTGACCTCGTTCCACAGGTTCGCGCCGCGCAGCGAGCGCTCGACGGTGTCGTCGAACTCGGCCCGCGACGCCCGGCGGTTGTTCAGCTTCATCCCGGCGATCACGTTGTCGTAGATCGACATCGTGGGGAACGGGTTCGGCCGCTGGAACACCATGCCGATCTGCCGGCGCACGCCGACCGGGTCGACGTTCGCCCCGTAGAGGTCCTGGCCGTCCAGCTCGAGCCTGCCCTCGACGCGGGCGCCCGGGATGTTCTCGTGCATCCGGTTGATCGAGCGCAGGAAGGTCGACTTGCCGCAGCCGGACGGCCCGATCAGCGCGGTCACCGTCTTCGGGTTGATCGTCATGTTGACGCCCTCGACCGCGAGGAACGAGCCGTAGTAGATGTTCAGGTTCTTGGCTTCGACGCTCTTACCCATGGCGGGATGTCCTATCGGGTCTTCGGGGCGAAAAACTTCGAGATCAGCCGGGCGACGACGTTCAGCACCATCACGATGAGCATCAGCACCAGGGCCGCGGTCCACGCCCGGTCGAGGAACGGCTCACGGGGCACGCCGGGCACCGCGTAGGAGTAGTAGGAGAACACCGGCAGGGTCGCCATCCGGCCGTCGAACGGGTTGAGGTTCACCCCGGTCGCGAGGCCGACCGTGACCAGCAGCGGCGCCGTCTCGCCGATCACCCGGGCGATCGCCAGGGTGATGCCGGTGGCGATGCCGCCCGCCGTCGTCGGGATGACGACCTTGAGGATCGTCCGCCACTTCGGCACGCCCAGCGCGAACGACGCCTCGCGCAGCTCGTTCGGGACGATCTTGAGCATCTCCTCGGTGGAGCGCACCACGATCGGGATCATCAGCACGGTGAGCGCGACGGCGCCGACGAAGCCGAACCGCACGCCCGGGCCGAGCAGCAGCGCGAACAGCGCGTAGGCGAACAGGCCGGCGACGATCGACGGGATGCCCGTCATGACGTCGACGAAGAAGGTGATCGCCCGGGCCAGCCGCGAGTTGTTGCCGTACTCGACCAGGTAGATGGCGGTCAGCACGCCGACCGGGATGGACATGGCCGCCGCCAGCCCGGTGATGATCAGGGTGCCCTGGATGGCGTGCAGCGCACCGCCGCCCTCGCCGACCACGCCCCGCATCGAGTTGGTGAAGAAGGTGGCGTCGAACCGCTCCCAGCCCTGGCTGACCACGGTGTAGAGCACCGAGACCAGCGGGATCATCGCGAGCAGGAACGCGCTGGTCACCACGACCGTGACCAGCCGGTCGGCGGCCTTGCGGGCACCCTCGACGACGCGTGACGCGGTGTAGGTGGCGCCCGCGTACACCACGGCGGTGAAGAACAGCCACAGCCCGACGCCGGAGCCGATCGCCAGCACCACGCCCGCCATGACGGCGGCGGTGACGGCGAGGATGCCCAGCGGCGCCCACCGCGGGAGGCTGCCCTTGCGGCGCAGGACCGCCGGTGTGGCGGAGGCGGGGGCCTCCAGCCCGGTTCCGGTCACGGGGACCTCTCCGGTGCGGTCGGGTTCGGTTCCGGTGGACATCTCAGTTCGCTCCGGAGAAGTCGCGGCGGCGCTCGACGATGTAGCGGGCGAGCATGTTGACCAGGAGGGTGATCACGAAGAGCACCAGACCGGACGCGATCAGCACGTTGACCCGCAGCCCGGACGCCTCCGGGAACTGCAGCGCGATGTTCGCCGCGATCGTCGCCGGGTTCTCGGAGCTGATCAGGTTGAAGGTGATCGCGCCGGACACGGAGAGGATCATCGCGACGGCCATCGTCTCGCCCAGTGCGCGGCCGAGGCCCAGCATGGCCCCGGAGATGATCCCGGAACGGCCGAACGGCAGGACCGCGAGCCGGATCATCTCCCAGCGGGTGGCGCCGAGCGCGAGCGCGGCCTCCTCGTGCAGCTTCGGCGCCTGCAGGAACACCTCGCGGGCGACCGCGGTGATGATCGGCAGGATCATCACCGCCAGCACCAGCCCGACGACCAGCATGGTGCGGCCGGTGGTCGACGGCGGGCCGGCGAACAGCGGGATCCAGCCGAGGTTGTCGGCGAGCCAGGTGGACAGGCCGACCGAGAGCGGCGCCAGCGTCCAGGCGCCCCACAGGCCGTACACGATCGAGGGGACCGCGGCGAGCAGGTCCACGATGTAGCTGAGCCCCTGGGACAGCCTGCGCGGGGCGTAGTGGCTGATGAACAGGGCCACCATGACGGCCAGCGGGGTCGCCACCACCAGCGCGATCACCGCGCTGAGCAGCGTGCCGAAGATCAGCGGGGCGACGTAGAGGACGATCCCGCCGGGCAGCTCCGACTCGGAGGCGGTGATCGCCGGGAAGGCCTCGATGAGCAGGAAGGCCGCGACCCCGGCCAGGACGACCAGGATCAGGATCCCGGCGCCCTTCGCGGAACCGGCGAAGATGCGGTCACCGAGCTGCGAGACCGGCTTCCCGGCAGGGCGCTCAGGCGGGGCGTGAGTGGTGGTCACAGTGATCCCTGGATGTGCGGACGTGCGCTGGGCAGGGTCGGAACGGCACCCGGAGCCCCGGGCCGCGCGTCCATGATGAACACCGCCCGGGGCTCCTGGCTAGATGACATACGACTCGATCTCCAGTGGTCGCAGGACCCGCTCAGCCACCGGCCGAGATGCTGTCGATCACGGGCGTGATCTCGCCGCGCAGGGTGTCCGAGAGCGGGGCGGAACCGGCGGCCTGGGCCGCGGCCTCCTGGCCCTCGGCGCTGACGACGTAGCTCAGGAACGCCTTCGCCACGTCGGCCTGCGCCTGGTCCGGGTAGGTCGGGCAGGCGATCAGGTAGGACACGAGCACCACCGGGTAGGCGCCGCCGGCGGCGGTCCGGTTGAGCTCGTAGGCGAACGAGCCGTCGCCCTGGCCCTCGACCCGCTGGGACTCCTCGAAGATCTGCGCGGCGGCCTCGGCGGTCGGCGCCACGTCCTGGTCGCCCAGCTTGACGTTCGCCTGGCCCAGGTCGCCGGCCTGCGAGGCGTCGGCGTAGCCGATGGTGCCGTTGCCCGCGTTCACCGCACCGATCACGCCGGAGGTGCCCTGGGCGGCCTCGCCGCCCTGGATCGGCCAGTTGCCGTCGGCCTCGTCGGTCCAGACGTCCGGCGCGGCCTGGTTCAGGAAGTCGGTGAGGTTCTCGGTGGTGCCCGACTCGTCGGAGCGGTGCACCGGGGTGACGGCGGTGGCCGGGAGCGTGACGCCGGGATTGTCGGCGACGATCGCCGGGTCGTTCCAGGTGGTGATCTCGCCGCGGAAGATCCCGGCGATGGTGGCCGGGGAGAGGCTGAGGTCCTGCACGCCGTCGAGCTTGAAGACGATCGCGATCGGCGAGACGTAGTTCGGGATCTCGATGACCGAGCCGCCGCAGCGCTGGCGGGCCTCGTCCAGCTGCTCGTCGTGGAGGTAGGCGTCCGAGCCGGCGAACTGCACACCGCCCTGGATGAACTGGGTGCGGCCGCCGCCGGAGCCGACCGGGTCGTAGTTCACGGTCGCACCCGGGTTGGCGTCGCCGAACCCGGCGATCCACGCCTGCATCGCGGCCTGCTGCGAGCTCGCACCGGCGCCCGAGATCGTGCCGGAGACGCCCTCGCCCTCGGCCGCGCCGCCACCCTCGTTCGCCGCGCCGCAGCCGGCGACGAACAGCGCACATGTGGTGGCGACGCCGACGGCCGCCAGGCGCGCCCGGGGCGCGCGCCGCTTCGTCTTCACTGCAGGTTCCTCCGTGGTCGGCCGGTGCCGTTCGGGATGACGGCCCGGGGTGGCCGTCCGAGCGCAGACGCTAGGAGCCGCCGTTGGACGCAGGACCCACGGAAGATGAACGTGGAATGAACAGGACCGCCGGTCGGGGGATCCGTGTCACACGATCGACGAGCGGCGACCGGACGATGATCACTCCCGGGTGTAGTTGACGTCGGCGGCGTGCACCCCGAAGCCGAGCCGCTCGTAGACCCGGACGGCGGGGGCGTTGTCGGCCTCGACGTAGAGCAGCACGGTGCCGAGCCCGCGATCGCGCAGGTGGTGCAGCCCGGCCAGGGTCAGCACCCGGCCCAGGCCGCGGCCGTGCGCGGCCGGGTCGACGCCGAGCACGTAGACCTCGCCCATCGCGGGCTCGTCGCCCGCGGCGGGATGCACCTTGGTCCAGTGGTAGCCCAGCAGCGTGCCGGACGGGTCGGTGGCCAGCAGGAACCCGTCGGCGTCGAACCAGTCCTCGGCTTGCCGGGCGGCGAGCTCGTCGCCGGTCCAGCCGCCCTGCTCGGGATGCCAGTCGAAGGCGGCGTTGTTGACCCGCAGGAACTCGGCGTCGTCCCGGCCGGGGACGAACGAGCGGAGGGTGACGCCGTCGGGGAGCTCCACCTCGGGCAGCGCCGGCGCGTCCGGCCCGGCCAGCGGGCGGCGCATCTGCCACAGCACCCGGTCCCGGCGGTAGCCGCGGGCCGCGGCGAGCGCCTTCGCGGCGTCCAGGTCGCCGTGCGCCCACACGTGCGGATCGGGCGTCGCCGCCTCCAGCGCCGTGACCAGGGCGCTGCCGATCCCGCGCCGGCGCCGGTCCGGGTGCACCGCCAGCTCGGCGTACCCGCCGTCGAGCTGGGCGTACCCGTCGACCGCGACGTCTCCGGCACCGCCGGTGCTGACCAGGTGCAGCACCCCGTCCGCGGTCGCGCCGGGACGCAGGTTGCGGAGGAACGCCTCGGACAGCGGCTCCGCGCCGTCCGCGCGCGATGCGGCGGCGAGCAGTTCGTGCACCGCGGCGGCGGTGTCGGCGTCGAGTCGGGTGAGCACCTGCGGATCCACGGGCCGGACCCTAGTGCCCACCCGATCGACGGCGTCGGTATCGGTGTCGGCGTCGGTGTCGGTCAGCGCGAGGAGAGCGCCCCCGGGGTGGTCCGGCCCGGGGGGGTCGGACGGGCCGCTCCGGGGAGGCGACGGTCGGCGGGTTCGGGATCGGTCTCGCCCTCCGGGTCCGGCGGGGCGGTGAGACCGCCGCGGGACGGCCGGACGAACTTGTAGCCGACGTTGCGCACGGTGCCGATCATCTGCTCGTGCTCACCGCCGAGCTTGGCCCGCAACCGCCGCACGTGGACGTCGACCGTCCGGGTGCCACCGAAGAAGTCGTACCCCCAGACCTCCTGCAGCAGCTGGGCCCGGGTGAACACCCGGCCGGCGTGCTGCGCGAGGTACTTGAGCAACTCGAACTCCTTGTACGTGAGCTCGAGCAGCCGGCCCTTGAGCCGGGCCGAGTAGGTGGCCTCGTCGATGACCAGCTCGCCGAGCACCAGCGCACCGCCACCGGATGCGGACTCCGCGCCGGGCCGCGAACGCAGCAGCCGCAGCCGGGCGTCCACCTCGGCGGGCCCGGTGTCCGGCAGCAGGATCTCGTCCACCACCCACTCGCCGGAGACCGCCACCAGACCGCCCTCGTTGAGGACGGCGATGACGGGGACGTCGGTTCCCGTACTGCCGAGCAACCGGCACAGGCTCCGGGCCGCCACCAGGTCACTGCGGGCGTCGACGAGGACCGCGTCGTGCGGTCCGGCGTCGAGCAGTGCGGCCACCTCGGGGGCCGCGGTCCGCACGTTGTGCGGGAGCAGGGACAGGGCAGGCAGCACGGCGGCCGCGTCGGGAGCCGTGGTCAGCAGGAGCAGTTCCATGGACTCCTCCTCTCGCGCGATACGTGGACGATACCGCCACGTCACGCGCTGGTCAGCCGGATCGCGATCAGCCTCACGCCCGCCGGGTGTATCGATCCACCCGGATCGGCCTACCGGACCTGTCCGGAAGGTGAGGTCGGGGGTCGGGCGCGGGCACGGAGCGTCAGGTCTCTACCGTTCTGGGGTCCCGAACCCGCCACAGGGAGGCACCGCCCGTGGGAGGCACCGTGAAGCGGGCGCTCGCCGCCGTGCTGGCCGTGGCCGCCGTGCTCGTGCTGGCCGATCTCGGTACCGGCGCCGCGGCGGAGTCCGGCATCGCCCGGCAGATGCGCGACACCCTCGACCTGCCGGAGGACCCGGCCGTGCGGGTGACCGGCCTCTCCTTCCTGGCCCAGGCGGTGACCGGCCGCTACGGCAAGGTCGAGGTGAGCATGGATCGGGTGCCGATCGGCCCGCTGCGCACCCCGGAGGTGCGCGCGGAGCTCTACGGCGTGCGCGCCCCGCTGTCCGCGCTGGTCGGCTCCGGCCCCGCCGAGTTCCGCGCGGCCGCCGCCGAGGGGGCCGTCCGGATCAGCCCGAACGACGTCCGGCGGATGGTCGTCGCGGCCGGCGGGCCGGCCGCCGCGGTCGAGCGGCTGACCGTCGAGGAGGTCGACGCGAACGCGATCGACACCGCGATCCGGGCCAGCGCCGACCCGACCCTGCGCGGCACCGACCCGCGCACCGCCGCCCGGTTCGTCGCCGAGCTGCCGGTGGACGGCTCGGACACCCGGGTGGGCGTGCTGAGCGCGCTCGTCGTCACCGACGGCGTGCTGCGGATCGTGCCGCGCGACGTCCGGGAGATGGACACGAACGAGCCCGTCCCGGCCGCGGTGCGCGACTCGCTGCTGCGCGCGCTGGCCGTCGAGCTCGATCCCGGGACGCTCCCGCTGGGCGTCACGCCGACGTCGGCGTCGATTCCGGAGTACAACGTCCTGGAGATCTCCGGGGCGGTCCGGGATCTGGACATCGGCGGGGACGGGGCCACCCGCTCCACCAGCTGACCCGGGGAGGCGCAGGTGCAGACCGGTGGACTGGTCGTGCTGATCGTGGTGCTGGCGCTGGCGACGGTGGCCGGTCTGGTGCTGCGCAACCGCTCCGGGCGGGTCCGGACGACGACGGCCCGGGCGGCCGGCCCCGGTGGCTGGGAGCTGGCCGGGATCGCGCCGGACGGCAGGCGCGCCCTGCTGCTGCAGCTCTCCTCGCCGGTGTGCACGCCGTGCCGGCAGACCGCACGGTTGCTCGGCGACCTGGCGGCCGCCGATCCGGGGCTCGCGCACGTCGAGGTCGACGTGGCCGAGCGGATCGACGTGGCCCGCGCGCTGGGTGTGCTGCGCACCCCGACCACCGTCGTCTTCGACGCCGCGGGCGGCGAGATCCTGCGCGTCTCCGGGGTCCCGCGCACCGACGAGCTGACCGGCGCCCTGCCGGCCGCACCGGCCTGACCGGACACCCTCCCGCTCCGTGACGCATCGGCGGGGCGCACGGGGTGTGCGGGTCGCTCCGGGTCGGTTACGCTCGGGGTGTGAACTGGCCGCTGACCCGACGCCGCGCAGTTGATCTGTGCCGCCTCGCCGGCTGCCTCTGTCTGGACTCCTGACCCGCGTGCCCTCCCGCCGCGGCGTCCGTCGGGCGCCCGGCTGAAACCCGGTTCACCAGGAGTGTCCATGTCCGTCACGGACAACGGGCCCGCGCGCACCGAGCCCCGGCTCGACCCGCGCGGTGTCCGGTTCTCCGCCGCCCTCACCACCGTCGTCCTGGCGCTGGTGCTGGTCAGCGGCAGCGGCCTGCTCGCCATCGCGCAGGCCGTCGTCTTCGCCGTCGGCGCCGTCGCCGGGATGCGGTTCGCCCCGTACGGGGCGCTGTACCGGGTGCTGCTCGCGCCGCGGCTGGGGCCGCCCACCGAGTGGGAGGACGCCGCCCCGGTCCGCTTCTCGCAGACCGTCGGGCTGGTGTTCACCGTCGTCGCCGCCGCCGGGTACCTGACCGGCCTGACCGCGCTCGGCGTCGTCGCCGCCGCGGCGGCACTCGTCGCGGCGTTCCTCAACGCGGCCTTCGGCTACTGCCTGGGCTGCGAGATGTACGGGCTGCTCGCCCGCCTGCGCGGTGGCGGCACCGCCGCCGCGCGCCCCTGACCGTCCACACCTTCACGCGACACGATTCGGGAGAGATCACACATGAGCCGCGAGGACGTCCTCGTCACCGCCGACTGGGCGGAGCAGAACCTGGAGACCGACGGGGTGGTGTTCCTCGAGGTCGACGAGGACACCACCGCCTACGACGGGGGTCACATCCCCGGCGCGGTGAAGGTCAACTGGACCGACGAGCTGCAGGACCCGGTCCGCCGCGACATCGTGACCAAGGAGCAGTTCGAGCAGCTGCTCGGCGCCAAGGGCGTCTCGAACGACGACCTGGTGGTGCTCTACGGCGGCAACAACAACTGGTTCGCCGCCTACGCCTACTGGGAGTTCAAGCTCTACGGCCACGACAAGGTCGTGCTGCTCGACGGCGGCCGCAAGAAGTGGGAGCTGGACGGCCGGACCCTGACCACCGACGTCAAGGACCGCCCGGCGACCTCCTACACCGCGAAGGAGGCCGACACCTCGATCCGCGCGTTCCGCGACGAGGTCGTCGAGGCCATCGACACGAAGAACCTGGTCGACGTCCGGTCGCCCGACGAGTTCTCCGGGAAGATCCTGGCCCCGGCCCACCTGCCGCAGGAGCAGTCGCAGCGCCCGGGGCACATCCCGTCGGCCATCAACATCCCGTGGTCGAAGGCCGCCAACGAGGACGGCACCTTCCGGTCCAACGAGGAGCTGGCCGCGCTGTACAAGGAGGCCGGCTTCGACGAGGGCCGGTCGACCATCGCCTACTGCCGGATCGGCGAGCGCTCGAGCCACACCTGGGTGGTGCTGCACGAGCTGCTCGGTCACGCGGACGTCAAGAACTACGACGGCAGCTGGACCGAGTACGGCTCGCTGATCGGCGTTCCGATCGAGCTGGGAGCGAAGTGACATGTGTGGTGCACCCGACCAGACCGTGAGCCTGCCCGCGGGCACGGACCTGGAGAAGGAGACCGTGCTGGCCGGACGCGTGGTGGCCGGGGGCGACCCGGTCGGCGGCGCGTTCGTCCGGCTGCTGGACGGCACCGGTGAGTTCACCGCCGAGGTGGTGTCGTCGGCGTCCGGGGACTTCCGGTTCTTCGCCGCCCCGGGCACCTGGACCGTCCGGGCGCTGTCGCGCTCGGGCAACGGGCAGTCCGAGCTCGTCGCCGACGGGCCGGGACTGCACCAGGCGGAAATCACCGTCGCCTGAGCCTACCTGCCGCACGGGCCTCTCCCGGGATCCGATCCCGGGAGGGGCCCGTTCGCGCTGTCAGGGCTGTTCGGCGGCGCCGAGCAGCGCCCGGCACTCCCGGTAGATCTGCCGGTACCGCTCGACGGCGCCCGCCCGGTCGCCGCGCTCGAGCAGTTCGAGGACGGCGCGGTAGCCCGCGGTCCACGGCGTCCACATGGCGCTGTCCCAGTTCAGCGCCATCATCCGCTGGGTCCGGGTCACCACGAGATCGACGTGGGTCTGCAGCTCCCGGTTGCCGCTGGCCAGGATCAGGATGGTGCTGAAGTCCGATCCGGCGGCGTTGGCGACGGTCACGTCGTGGCGGGCGAGCGCGTCCTCGAACTCGGCGAGCCGGGTGCGCAGCCGGCCCAGGTGCTCGTCGGTGATGTTCTCGATGCCCCACTCGACGCCGGCGCAGGCGAGCAGGCCCATCACGTCGAACAGGTCGACGGTGTCCTGCACGTTCAGGTCGGCGATGCGCCGGGTCCGGTTCGGTGCGACGTCGACGAGCCCCTCGGCGACGAGCTGGGCGATGGCCTCCCGGACCGGGGTGATGCTGACCCCGAGCCGGGCGGCGAGCTCGGCGTCCTTGATCACGGTTCCGGGCGCGAGGGTGCCCTGGACGATCTCGCCGCGGAGCTGACGGGTGATCGCCTCGCGCCGGGTCGGCGGGATCGCGAAGGACACCGGGAAATCATGCTCTCCCGGCTCCGGCCGGTCACCCCCGGGGCCGGTGTCCGGTGCACCGGCCCCGGGGGTGCGAGGGTCGCTCACGTCGTCGCGAGTGCCTCGTGCAACCGGAACCCGCGGTACCCGTCGGCGGCGATCGCGTCGCACTGCTCGCGGTAGAAGCCGACCCCGCCGATGTAGGCCAGGAACACCCGCGGTTTGCCGGGCACGTTCGATCCCATGTACCAGGACTCGGCGGTCGGGTAGAGCGTGGTGTTGCCGACCTCCTCGACGTGGGCGATCCACTGGTCCTCCGCCTCGGTCGTCGCCTCGATCGCGGCGATCGACCGTTCGCGCAGCGAGACGATGCAGTCGGTGATCCAGTCGACGTGCTGCTCGATCGACACGATCATGTTCGACAGCACCGACGGGCTGGACGGGCCGGTGATGGTGAACAGGTTGGGGAACCCGGCGACGGCCAGCCCGAGGTAGGTGCGCGGACCCTGCGCCCACTTCTCCCGGAGCAGCACGCCGTCCCGGCCGCGGATGTCGATCGAGTCGAGTGCGCCGGTCATCGCGTCGAACCCGGTGGCGAACACGATGACGTCGAACGCGTACTCGTGCTCGGAGGTGCGCACCCCGGCCGGGGTGACCTCGATCAGCGGTGTCCGCCGCAGATCGACGAGCGAGACGTGCGGCAGGTTGAACGTCTCGTAGTAACCGGTGTCCAGGCAGGGCCGCTTGGTGCCGAACGGGTAGGTGCTGGGGCACAGCGTCTCGGCGACCTGCGGGTCCTGGACCCGCTCCCGGATCTTCTGCCGGACGAACTCGGCGGCGGTCTCGTTGGCGGCGGCGTCGGTGAGGGTGTCGGTGTAGCCGGCCAGGATCGAGACGAGCGTGCCCTCCCGCCAGCCCGCCTCGTACTTCGCGTTCCGCTCGGCCTCGGACACCTCGTGGGCGGACTGGGTGGCGAGCTCGACCGGCACGCCGAACCCGGAGGTGCGCTGCGCCTCCCGCCAGTTGCGGTAGTCGGCCTTCATCTCGTCGATCTCGGACTGTTCCAGCGGCCGGTTCCGGGCGGCGAGCGAGTAGGCGGGGGTGCGCTGGAAGACGGTGAGCTCGGCGGCCTGCTCAGCGATGACCGGGATCGACTGGACGCCGGACGATCCGGTTCCGATCACCGCGACCCGCTTGCCGGTGAAGTCCACGCCCTCCCGTGGCCAGCGCGAGGTGTGGTAGGTCGCGCCCTGGAAGTCGGCGATCCCCGGGATGTCGATGTCCTTGGCCCGGGACAGGCAGCCGGTCGCCATGATCAGGTACTGGGCGTCGACGGACTCACCGGTGTCGGTGTCCACCCGCCACCGGCTGGTCGCCTCGTCGAAGACCGCCGAGACGACCCGGGTCCGGAAGGTGATCCCGGATCGCAGGTCGAACCGGTCGGCGACGTGCTCGATGTAGCTGAGGATCTCGGGCTGGCTGGGGTAGCGCTCGGTCCACTGCCATTCCTGTTCCAGCTCGGGTGAGAACGAGTAGGAGTAGGAGAGGCTCTCGACGTCGCAGCGGGCGCCCGGGTACCGGTTCCAGTACCAGGTTCCACCGACACCGTCGCCGGTCTCGAACACCCGGGTGGTCAGCCCGAGCTCGCGCAACCGGTACAGCTGGTAGAGGCCGGCGAGTCCGGCACCGACGATGACGGCGTCCACGGTCCGTTCGTTGGACATGCTTGCTCCTGACGTGCGTCGTTGCAGATCGGAGTGCAGATCGGAGTGCAGTGATCGGAGTGCAGTGCGGCGTGGGGAGCGCGTGCTGCCGGCCCGGTGGGCTCAGGCCGGCTGCGAGCGGCCGGCGAGGTGCTTCTCGACCTGGTCGGCGACGTAGTCGAGGCCGGCGGCCGAGCCGGGCAGGACGTTGACGAAGGTGAAGAAGCCGTGCATCTGGCCCTCGAAGCGGCGGCTCTGCACCGGGACGCCCGCGGCGCGCAGCTTCTCGGCGTAGGCCTCGCCCTCGTCGCGCAGCACGTCGTGCTCGGCGGTGAGCACGACGGCGGGCGGCAGGCCGGACAGATCGGCCGCCCGCAGCGGCGACGCGTCGGGCCGGGACCGGCCGGCGGTGTCCGGGGCGTAGTGGTCCCAGAACCAGATCATCGACTCGCGGCTGAGCATCAGCTGGTTGGCCGGGTCGGTGTAGCTGGCGTTGTCGACGTCGGCGTCGGTCACCGGGTAGACCAGCACCTGCAGCGAGATCTCCGGCCCGCCCTCGGCCTTCGCCCGCTGCGCCATGATCGCGGCGAGGTTCCCGCCGGCGCTGTCCCCGGCGACGATCAGCGGCAGCTGCAGGCCGCGGGCCGCGAGGTGGTCGACGGTCCAGCGCAGCGCGGCCCAGGAGTCCTCGGCCGCGGTCGGGTAGCGGTGCTCGGGCGCCAGCCGGTAGTCGACCAGCACGACGGCGGCGCCGGTGCGCGCCACGAGGTTCCGCCCGAGCGTCTCGAACTCGTCGAGCGAGCCGATCACCCAGCCGCCGCCGTGGTAGTAGACGATGACCGCCCGCGGGTCCTCCGGCAGCAGCAGCCGGACGCCGATGCTGCCGCCGTCGACCGGGACGGTCTCGTCGATCCGCTGCGCGACCTCGGGGCCGGGGCCGTACATGTCCCGCAGCATGCCGCCGAGCTCGCGGGCCTCGGCCGGGGTCATCTCGTGCAGCGGCTTGGCCCCGCTCTCCGCCATCTGGGCCAGGAATCCTGCCGTCGCGTCGTCGAGCGCCATGGTTTCACCTCGTTGTGAATGTGGGGTCGTACAGGTCCGGATCGGATAGCCGCGCCGAAGGGCGGAACCACAAGATACGAACGCGTCAGCGAGTTACATCACATCCGAACGAGTGAATAATGCATCCTGCATGCTGCATCAAGATCATCGGGTCAGGAGACGGCGGAGCGCCCGGCACGGTACCCCTGGACCATCCCCCGGAGGTTGGACGTGCCGCTCTGCGCCGAGAACCCCATGTCGTCGCGGGCGGTCGCGTTGCCCACCGCCCAGAGCCCGGGGATCGGCCCGCCGGACCAGCGGAGCACCCGCGCGCAGGTGTCCACCTCGAGCCCGGCCGAGCCGAGCCCGGCCTGGACCCGGGCCAGCCGGGCGGCGTGGAACGGCGGCCGCACGATCGGCCCCAGTGTGGGGTTCGGGCCGGTGCCGGAGCCGGCGAGCCGGCTCATCCACAGCGTCCAGGGCCGCTCGCCGCGGCCAAAGGCGTCGTCCCGGCCGCGGGCGCAGGCCGCGTTGTAGCCGGCCACCGTGGCGGCGAGCCCGGCGGCGTCGATGCCCGCGCGCCGGGCGAGCTCCTCGACCGACGGCGCGCTGACGACCCGGCCCGGATCGACCTGCACGACACCGCGTTCGGCGAGATCGTGGTCGTAGACGAGCCAGGCGGGCCAGTTCGGCAGCCGCTGCGACGCCCCGTCCAGGTGGTGCAGCGCGGCGTTGATCGCGGGATAGAAGCTCTCGTCGGCGAACCGCGCACCCTGCGCGTTCACGATGATCTCGTGCGGGTGCACCACCCAGTGCGTGCGGTAGCGGGGCCCGCCGTCCTCGTCGGGCTCACCGGTCGGGAAGCCCACCTGCACGGTGTTGCGGGCCGCCGGGAGCGCCCGGATCGACGCCCCGAGCGCGGCGGCCATGCCGAGATGGTCCCCGGTGATCCCGGGCGGGGAGCCGGTCCCGTGGTCGTCGAGCACGCCCTCGAACCGGTGCACCAGCTCCCGGTTGCGGTCGTAGGCGCCGGTCGCCAGCACGACGCCGAGCCGGGCGGCGATCTCCCGGCCGTCGTCGAGGACGACCCCGGTCACCGCACCGTCGCGGCTGCGCAGCCCGGTGACCCGCGCTCCGGTCATCACCTGCGCGCCGGCCCCGAGCGCGGCACGCAGGAAGTAGCCGGCCAGGGCCTGCCCGGTCACCAGCTCGGCCGCCGGCGTGGTGCCACCGCCGTCGCCACCCATGCTCCAGACGGCGGTCCGCCGCAGCCGGCCGGCCCACCCGCCGAGCGCGTCCGCCGGTAGCGGGACCGGTTCGAGGTAGCGCCCCTCGGCCGTGGAGTGGGCGACGTCCGGGTGGTAGTAGTCGGGCAGGCCGCGGAGCACCCGCAGCTCCAGGCCCCGTGCGGTGAACAGGTCGAGCGCCTCGTCGGCCGCGCCGAGCAGTGCCCTGGTCCGGGCCGGGTCGTTGTGCCCGCCGGCCACCGCGTCGATGTAGCGGGCGCCGTCCTCGGCGGTGTCGGCGATGCCCAGCGCGGCGGCCCAGCGGTTCCCGGGGATCCAGATCTGGCCGCCCGAGACGGCGGTGACCCCGCCGACGACGTCGGTGCGCTCCAGCACCAGGGTGCGGGCCCCGGCGTCGGCCGCCGCCGCGGCCGCGGCGCAACCGCCGATCCCCGAACCGACGCAGATCAGGTCGTACTCGCTGTGCACAGGGCCTCCGGTCGCGGGCCACCCGCTCGCCGACGTCGAACCACCAATAGACCACACGGCGCGCACCCGCGGGGAGGGCCGGACGCCCGCCCCGGCGGCCCGGCGGGTCCCGCACCGGCGGGCCGGTAGGCTGGCGCGTCGTGCACTGGTTCTCCACCGGGCTGCTGATCGCCCTGTCCGCGGGGACCGCCGCCTGGGCCGGGTGGCTGCTCCGGCGCCTGTTCGTCGTCGAGCCCGCCGCCGCCCCCGAGCCCGGGCGCACGGACCGTCCCGTCCCGGACGACGCCGACGACGACCACCACCACACCGAGGAGCGCGACTCGTGACCGACCCCGACGACGAGCAGCTGCAGACCACCATCACCGGCCCCGCCAACGCCGCCCCGGACTCGCCGCAGCGCAACCGGCCGCAGTGGCCGGACCTGCCGGTCGACGACGACACCGCGAACCTGCGCGAGGGCCCCGACCTGAACGAGGCCTGCCTGGGCCTGCTGCCGCTGGTCGGCACCTGGCGAGGCACCGGCGAGGTCGTCTACCCGACGATCGACGGCCCGTTCCACTTCGGACAGCAGATCACCTTCGCGCACGACGGCCGCCCGTTCCTGTCCTACGAGTCGCGGTCCTGGCTGCTCGACCCGGACGGCGGGATCATCCGGCAGGCCGCCCGCGAGACCGGCTTCTGGCGCCCGCAGCCGGACGGCTCGGTCGAGGTGCTGATCGCCCACAACACCGGGATCGTCGAGCTCTACTACGGGCCGAAGGGCGACATGCGGTCCTGGGAGATCGAGACCGACGCGATCGCCCGCACCCCGTCGGCCAAGGAGGTCACCGGGGCGAAGCGGCTCTACGGCCTGGTGAACCAGGGCGATCTCGCCTACGTCGACGAGCGGGCGATGGTCGGCCAGCCGATGCAGCCGCACATCTCGGCGCTGCTGCACCGCGTGGTCGGCTAGGTGGAGGGCGCGACCGCCCGTCCGTGCGGGAGCCGGGCACTGCTGTTCGAGGTGCGGACCGCCGCCGAGGTGGCCGCGATCGTCGACGCCGTGCGGGCCGCCCGGCTGCCGGAGGTGACCGAGCTCGTGCCCGCCGCCCGGACCGTCCTCGTGGAGGTCTCCGCCGGGGCCGGTCTGGACCGGGTGCGGGCCGCCGTCGCCGACGCCGACCCGCGCGACGGGGCCGGTGGCACCGGTGTGCTGCACACGATCCCGGTCTCCTACGACGGCGCCGATCTCGATCTCGTCGCGGACACCGCGGGGATCTCCCGGGACGAGGTGGTCGCGCTGCACAGCGGCGCCGAGTACACGGTGGACTTCTGCGGTTTCGCCCCCGGGTTCGGCTACCTGTCCGGGCTGCCCGGGCCGTTGCAGCAGCCGCGGCTGGAGAGCTCGCGGACCGCGGTGCCGGCCGGCTCGGTCGGGATCGCCGACGTCTACAGCTGCGTGTACCCGCGCCGCTCCCCCGGCGGCTGGCGGCTGATCGGCCGCACCGACACCGTCCTGTTCGATCCGGCGGCGGACCGGCCCGCGCTGTTCACCCCGGGCGACCGCGTGCGGTTCGAGGCCCGATGAGCGGGCTGGAGGTCCTCGCCGCCGGACCGCAGGCGCTGGTCACCGACCGCGGACGGCCCGGCAACGCACACCTGGGCGTGCCGCCGTCCGGCGCGCTCGACCGGCCCGCCTACGAGCTGGGGAACCGGCTGGTCGGCAACGACGACGGCGCCGCCGGGCTGGAGCTGCTGGGCGGGCGGCTGCGGCTGCGCGCCCACGGCGGCCGCGTCGTCGCGGTGACCGGAGCGCCGGCGCCGGTCCGGGTGGACGGCAGGCCCGCGGCGTCGCACACCGCGGTCCACCTCCGCGACGGCGCCGTGCTCGAGGTCGGGGGCCCGGTCGGGGGTCTGCGCGTGTACCTCGCGGTGGCGGGCGGGCTCGACGTGCCCGCGGTGCTGGGCAGCCGGAGCACCGACCTGCTGTCCGGGCTCGGTCCGGCCGCGCTCGCCGACGGCGACCTGCTGCCGGTCGGCGGCCGGACCGGTGGGCTGCCGGTCGGCGGGCCGGTCCCGGTGTCGGTGCCGCGGCCGGCGATCCGGCTGCGCGCCCGGCTCGGCCCCCGCGACGACTGGTTCGCCGACCCGCGGGACGCGCTGGTCCGTCCGGAGTGGACGGTGTCGCAGGACGGCAACCGGATCGGGGTGCGACTGGACGGACCGCCACCGGCGCGGCACCCGGACACCAGGGACCGCGAGCTGCGCAGCGAGGGCATGGTGACCGGTGCGGTGCAGGCCCCGCCGGACGGGCCGCCGGTGGTGTTCCTGGCCGACCACCCGACCACCGGGGGCTACCCGGTGATCGCGGTCGTCGAGCCGGACGACCTGCCGCTGCTGGCCCAGGCGGCGCCCGGGACCAGGGTCCGGTTCACCGTGCTCGGCTGAGACCGTGCCGGGGCGGGTGAGCGCGCGTCCGCGTTCCGCGGAACGCGGCGTGACCGGCCCGGATCGTGGCGAGCCCCCCGCGAGGCGCGGCCGATCAGCGTCCGGCGTCCTCGCCGTCCAGGATCGTCCGGACGTCGGCCGGCGCCATCCCGGAGAGCCGTCCGATCTGCGCCGGATCGAGGCCGCACTCGTTCAGGTGCCGGACGGCGCCGGCCAGCTCGTCGCGGCGGCGGCGCAGGACGTCGCCGAGCTCCTCGATCCGGTGCTGCGAGTCGTCGAGGGTGCGGGTGGCGTCGAGGGCGCGCACCGGGTCGGCCAGCAGCACCGCGAGCAGCCTGTCCCGGGCGTCGTCGTCGCCGGGCGGGGACGGCACCACCGCCAGCGGGAGCTCCTGCTGCTCACCCGGCACCGGATCCGGGCCGGTCGGGTCGGTCTCGCCGCGGCGCATCCGCGCCCGCTGGACCGCGCGTGCCGCGAGGGCCTGCTGGACGGCCCGGGAGACCGGCTCGGACAGCGGCGGCGGTGCGGGCCGGGCCGGCTGCGCCGAGGCCGCGTCCCGGCCCGTCGGTGCGGGGGATGCGGTGCCCGGCGACCCGCCGCTGGGCAGGTCCTCCTGCGCGGGCACGGTGCGCTCGGCGGACCAGGGCGGCAGCGGCGCCGCAGGGTGGTCGGCGGGCGGGGGGACGATGTCCGAGCGGGGCTCGGGACCGTCGGGCGCCGGGTCGCCTGCCGGGCCGCTGATCGCCGGATCGCCTGCCGGACCGCTGCTCGCCGGGTCGCTGCTCCCGGGGCCGGGAGCCGACGTGCCGGCGGCGGCCGGGTCGGGGTGCTCGTCGGCGATGTGCAGGTGCGCGACCGGGACGGCCGGGCCGGTGGTCCCACCCGGCCCCGAGGCATCCGCCACCGGAGCACCCGCGGCGTCCGTCGCGGAGGCGCCGTCCGGCCGGTCGATGGCGGACCGGTCGTCGGTCACCGGATCCGCGTCCTCGGCGCCCGGCTGCACCGGGCCGCGCGTGCGGGCCCGGGTCGCCGAGCCGGGCCGCTCGTCGGCGGGGGCGAGGAGCTCGTCGAGCGGGCCGCCACGGTCCGACTCCCGGGCGTGCCGGCCCGGGGCGCCGGTCGCGGACCGCCGGGCACCGGCGGGGACCGACCCACCGGGGCGGACCGGCAGGCCCGGCAGCGGGCCCGTGTCCACGCCCGGGTCCCGCTCCGCGTACGCCCCGGCACCCCGCTCGCCATAGGCCCCGGCGGTGCCGGCAGCCCCGGCGGCGATGGCCCCGGCAGCCGGTGAGGCGACGGGCTCGCTGTGTCGCTCCGCGGCAGGCTCGCTGTGTCGCTCCGCGGCAGGCTCGACGTGCCGCTCCGCGACGGCACCACTCTGCCGCTCCGCGACAGTCCCGACGTGTCGCTCCGCGGCAGGCTCGACGTGCCGCTCCGCGACGGCGCCTACGTGTCGCTCCGCGACAGTCCCGACGTGCCGCTCCGCGACGATGTCCGCGACGGTCCGCGGACGCGCCGGAGGCAGCGGATCGGCCGGGCCACCGGCCGACTCCCCGGTCCAGTCCTCGGCACACGGCTGCGGGCCGGCGATGTCCGGCGGCGCGACGGGCAGCGGCGCCGGGCCGCTGCGGGCCCGCCACACACCCCAGAGGACCAGGACCACGAGCACTGCCGCCCCCAGCGCCGCGAGGAGCGCGAGGGGCGGAACCGTGACCGAGCCGAGCTGCATGGGACCGGACCCTAAAGGGGCCCGGGCCCGTGCGCGTGCAACCTCAGGTGCTGCGCGTCCCCGACGAGGGCTGCGCCGCACTCGGCCGACCGGAGTCCGCGGAACCGTTCGTGCCGCTGTGCGGGCCGGCCGACTGGCCGTTGGCCGGGCGTCCGCCGGCCTTGTCCGCGGACTCGGATCCGCCACCGCCGGCCGTCTGACCGTTGCCGGCCTGGCCGGAGCCGTTCCGGCGCGGCTCCTGGTCGCCGTGACCGCTGCCCCGACCGGCTGCCGGGTTGGCGGTGGTCGGCGGCTCGGCGGCTGACCCGGACCTCGCCTGCTTGGCCTTCTCGTCGTCCGCGGAGGGCTTGTCCGAACCATCCGATGGGGTGTCACCGGAACGGCGGACGGCCCCGACCGCGACGGTCTTCTCGGCGTCGCTCTCCGATCCGGTCTGCTTCCCGTCCTGGCGCGGCACCGCGGACGTCGCGGGCTCCGCCGGACGGGCGTCGGACGCCGGACGGAACAGCTCGGCGGGCTGGGGCTCGTGCTCCTCGCCACCCGGGCGCACCGCGGTGGTCCGCTCGGCGTCCTGCTCCGGCCCCTGCTGGCCGGGCGCGGCCGCACCGGGCCGCGGGGCGGGCGAGGGCCGCGCCCCCGCGCCGGGCCGCGGGCCCGGCTGGCCGGGGCGGGGCTGCTGCCCGGAGGCGTGACCCTGCTCCGGCCGGATCGTCTGGCTCCATCCGCCGGCCTGGCCCGGCCGGGGCTGCTGGCCGGATCCCTGCTGCCCGGCGCCCTGCTGGCCGCCAGGCTGCTGCCCGGCGCCCGGCTGCCCGGCACCCTGTCCGCCGGCCTGCTTCCCGGCACCCTGCTGCCCGCCGGCCTGCTTCCCGGCGCCCTGCGGTCCGGCACCCTGCGGTCCGGCGCCCTGCGGTCCGGCACCCTGCGGTCCGGCACCCTGCGGTCCGGCACCGCCGGCGGCCGCGGCGGCCGGCTTCGCGGCGTCCGGCTGCTGGTCGGACGAGCCGGGCCTGCCCTGCGGGCGGGCCTGCGAACCGGAGTCGTTGCGGCCGGCGCCCGGCTGCCCGGGCGCTCCGGGGCCGGGCTGCGGACGCGGGCCGGGGCGCGGCGACGCGCCGGACTCACCCTGGCCGGGGCCCTGCTGCGCGGCGGCCGGGCGGGCACCGTTGACCCCGGACGGGGTCTGCGGCGTGCCCGATCCGCGGCCGGCGCCCGAGGGCTGGTCCTTCTGGCCGGGCTGGGACCCGGCCGTCGCTCCCGGGCGGGCCGGCTGGGCGGCACCGTTGCGCGACTCGCGCGACTCGGGCGCACCGGTGCGGGACTCCGCAAAACCGGGCCGGGCCGCCTCGTCGGCGCCCTCGGCCTTCGCCGCGGCGGGCCGGGCCCGGTCGGATCCCGGCTTCCCGGCGCCCGCACGCAGCTCGTCCCGGCGGCGGGTCAGCTCGCCGACCTCGGCGCGGAGCTTGTCACCCTGCTCGCGGGCCCGGTCGGCGTCCGCCCGGGCCCGGTCGACCTGCTTGCGCGCCTCGGCGGTGACCCGCTCGGCGTCGGCCCTGGCCTTGGCCCGGATCTCCTCGGCCTCCTCCTCCGCCTTCTGCAGGATCGCCTGCATCCGGTCGGAGAAGTGGTCGGACCCGGTGTGCCGGTCCGCCTCGTGGCCCGGGCCGGGCGGCGCCGGCGCGGGGCGCGGCGGGCCCTGCCGGGGCGGACCGGGCGGGCCGGCCGGACCGGGTGGCCCGACGAAGCCGCCGGGCGGCGGCACCGGCATCGGCGGTGGCACCGGCCGGCTGCGCAACGCGTCGATGTCGGCCCGCATCCGGCCCATCACCCGCTGCATCCCGACGATGTGCTCGTCGACCTGCCTGCGGTCGTATCCGCGGAGCACGACGTCGAACCGCGGGGAACCGCCCGGGCGGTCCGCCCCGTCTGCCGTCATCGCTCACTCCTCACAGTTCGTCCGGCGCAGTGCCGGTGAGACACCACTGCGAGGTCCACGCAACCGGCGACACCGATCCGACCCCGCCGGTCAGGGTAGCCACGGGAGCGCCGTCACGGCGAACGCCGCGACCCGCAATGATCACTCACCGGCGTGGCGTCCCCCGCGAAGGACGCTCCCGTGACACGATGCGCGGCTACCGTCCTCGCGACCGCAGCCTACCGGGCCGGAGCGAATACCATCACGGTGTGGACTCCTCGCTGAAGGGCACGCTGCACAAGCGCGGTCTCCGGATGACCCCCCAACGCCAACTCGTCCTGGACGCGGTGCGCGAACTGGGGCACGCCACGCCCGAGCAGGTGTGCACGCGTGTCCAGGCGACGGCGCCCGCCGTCAACATCACGACCGTCTACCGGACGCTGGATCTGCTCGAGGGGCTCGGCGTCGTCCGGCACGCCCATCTGGGGCACGGCGCGCCGACCTACTCCGAGTACCGGCACCGGCACGTGCACCTGGTCTGCCACCGATGCGGCCGGGTCGACGAGGCACCGGCCGAGCTGCTGTCCGGTGTGGCCGAACGCACCCTCACGGACCTGGGTTTCCACCTCGACGCGACACACGTGGCACTGTCGGGGACCTGCGCCGACTGCGCGGCGGACGAGACCGGCGAGCAGCACGGCACCCAGCACGGCAGCACCCAGCACAGCAGCACCGAGCACGGCGACGCGGCCCCGGCGACACCGGGCGTCGCGAAGGGAGACCGGTGAGCACGACCGGACCGCAGACGGCACCCGAGAACGACGAGGCCCACGACGGCGCGACGGAGCCGCCGGACCCGGACGCCGCCGTCGCCGCCCATCACGGCGACCCGCCCGCGGAGCAGCGCGCGATGGCCCGCTCGGCCGCCGTCGTCGACCGCAGCCACCGGGACGTGCTGGCGGTGACCGGTGCGGAACGGCTGTCCTGGCTGCACCTGCTGCTCACCCAGCACGTGAGCGAGCTCCCGCCGGACACCGGCACCGAGGCGCTCGTCCTGGACATCCAGGGCCGGGTACTGCACCACATGGCCGTCGCCGCCACCGGCGACACCGTGTACCTCGACACCGAGCCCGGCGAGGGCACCCCGCTGCTGGACTACCTGCAGAAGATGGTGTTCTGGTCGAAGGTGGAGCCGCGCGACGCGACCGCGGAGCTGGCCGTGCTCACCGTCGTCGGGCCGGACGTTCCCGAGGTGCTCGAACGGGCCGGGCTGCCGGTGCCCACCGCACCGCACGGCGTCGCCGGGCTCGACGGCGGCGGGTTCGTCCGGCGCACCCCGTGGCCGGGGAGGGACGCCGCCGACGTCGTCGTGCCGCGCGCCGAGCGCGACGCCCGGTGGTCGGCGCTCACCGCGGCCGGCGCGCGGGCGGCCGGCACGATCGCGTTCGAGGCGCTGCGGGTCGAGTCCCGGGCCCCCCGGCTGCACCGGGACACCGACGACCGGACGATCCCGCACGAGGTCGGCTGGATCGGACCGGCGGTCCACCTGACGAAGGGCTGCTACCGCGGGCAGGAGACGGTCGCCCGGGTCGCCAACCTGGGCCGCCCGCCGCGCCGCCAGGTGCTGCTGCACCTCGACGCGGGCGACGAGGACCTGCCGCGCACCGGCGACCCGGTCCAGCGCGACGGCCGCGCCGTCGGGCGGATCGGCACCGTCGTCCAGCACCACGAGCTCGGCCCGATCGCGCTCGCCCTGGTGAAGCGCTCGGTCCCGGTGGACGCGGAGCTGACGGCCGGCGCCGACGACCGCGTGTCCCCCGTCACGATCGACCCGGACTCCTACGAGCCCGACCCGGACCAGCCGCCACCCGGACGGGCCGCCCGGGAGCGCACCGGGCGCGGGCCGGGGCGCCGCGGCTGACCTGCGCGGTCCGGCGTACCCCGTCCGTGGTGTCCACCGGGTGAACGCCGGCCGTCGGGCCACCGCACCGGCGCGCCCACCCCTGTGACGACGACGGTGCCGCATCGCACGCCCCGGGGTGCGCAGGGTACGGTTGGACCCACGACATTGATGAGACGAGAGGGGCCGCCGGGTCGTGTCAGGTGACCGGGCCGCCCCTTCCCTGTTGTAAGGGGGACCAGCCATGGGGCGCGGACGAGCCAAGGCCAAGCAGACGAAGGTGGCCCGCGAGCTCAAGTACAGCTCCCCCGCGATGGATCTCGACGCGCTGCAGCGCGAGATCGGGAGCGGGACGGCGGTTACTACCGACAACGGCGACGAGGAGTACGGCGAGTACGCCGACCTCGCCGCCAAGTACAACGACGAGGACGACCACCCTCGCCGCTGACCCGCGCACCGGCGCCCGGTCGGGACTCCGGTTCCCCGACCGGGCGTCGTCGCGTGCGCGACCTCTCCTCACCCGCTCGCCGCTGCGAGCGCTACGCCGGACGTACCCGGCGGTTTCGCCCGACCGGCCGGATAGGGCAAGATCACCAACGCGTTCCGCGAGGGGCGCGCTCACCGGTCCCCGTCCTGTCCGAGGTGTTCACGACATGCGCGGCAACCTCTTCGCGGTCGCCGTCAATCTCGTCGTGCTCACGGTCCGGTCCGACCAGCTGCACCTGCTGCTGATCGAGCGGGGCGAACCGCCGTTCCTCGGCGAGTGGGCCCTCCCGGGCGGTTTCGTGCGCCCCGAGGAGGACCTGGTGCACACCGCCAGCCGCCGGCTCGGCGAGGAGACCGGGGCCGCCACCGGTGACGCCGTCGTCGGCCATCTCGAGCAGCTCGCGAGCTACGCCGCCCCGGACCGCGACCCGCGCGGCCGGGTGCTGTCCGTGGGCTACCTGGCGTTCGTCCCGGACATGCCGGAGCCGACGCCCGGCGGCGGCGCCGCGAAGTCGGCGTGGTGGCCGGTCGACCGGATCCCGCCGCTCGCCTTCGACCACGAACGGATCCTCGGCGACGGCGTCGAGCGGGCCCGGTCCAAGCTGGAGTACACCACGCTCGCCGCGTCGTTCTGCCCGCCCGAGTTCACCGTCTCCGACCTGCGCCGGGTCTACGAGGCCGTCTGGGACGCCACGCTCGATCCGCGGAACTTCCAGCGGAAGGTGACCTCCACCGAGGGGTTCCTGGTCCCCACGACGACGCTGGTCACCGGCGGCCGCGGGCGGCCGCCCCGGCTGTTCCGGCGGGGCCCGGCCACCGCGCTGCACCCGCCGATGCTGCGGGAGTCGCACCGCCCGCACGAGCGGTCCGCGACGGCGCGCTGATCCCGCGCCGGCCGGTCCCGCTCAGAAGCGCGGGTGCTCCCCGCGCAGCTGCACCCGGGCGCCGATCCCGCCGGAGCCGGCACCGTCGACGTCGCCGATCCGGGCGACCTCGCCGAGGATCCAGGCCGGGACGTGCCGGGCGGTGAGCACGGCGAGCGCCCGGTCGACGTCCTCCGGCGGGAGCACGGCGACCATGCCGACACCCATGTTGAACGTCTTCTCCATCTCGGCGCGGTCCACCCGGCCGCGGCTCTGGATCA
The DNA here is from genome assembly GCF_039526905.1 of Pseudonocardia kongjuensis. Classification (NCBI taxonomy): domain Bacteria; kingdom Bacillati; phylum Actinomycetota; class Actinomycetes; order Pseudonocardiales; family Pseudonocardiaceae; genus Pseudonocardia; species Pseudonocardia kongjuensis. Next base: position 93,760 of record NZ_BAAAJK010000024.1, read on the forward strand.
GCTTGAAGACCGGGGCCGGGGTCCAGGAGCCGCGCTCCACGGTGGCGGCCAGGCCGTCCGGCAGCACCCGCTCCAGGTTCCGGGCGAGCCCGCCGCCGGTGATGTGCGAGAACGTGCGGACGCCGGTCTCGGCGGCGATCGCCAGGCAGTCCTTGGCGTAGATCCGGGTCGGGACGAGCAGCTCCTCGCCGAGCGAGTGGTCGAACTCCTCCAGCTCACCCTCCAGCGGCAGCCGGGCGATGTCGAGCAGCACGTGCCGGGCCAGCGAGTAGCCGTTGGAGTGCAGGCCGGACGACCCGAGCGCCACCAGCACGTCACCGGGGCGGACCCGCTCCGGGCGCAGCATCTTCTCGGCGTCGACCACGCCGACGCCGGTCGCGGACAGGTCGTAGCCGCCCGCGTCCATCAGGCCGGGGTGCTCGGCGGTCTCGCCGCCCAGCAGCGCGCAGCCGGCCTGCTCGCAGCCCTCGGCGATGCCGCGGACCAGGGTCGCGACCTTCTCGGGGACCAGCTTGCCGACGGCGATGTAGTCCTGCAGGAACAGCGGCTCCGCGCCGCACACCACCAGATCGTCGACGACCATCGCGACCAGGTCCTGGCCGATGGTGTCGTGCTTGTCCATCGCCTGCGCGATCGCGACCTTGGTGCCGACGCCGTCGGTGGACGCGGCGAGCACCGGCTCGCTGTACTTGCCGAACCGGGCGGCGAACAGGCCGGCGAAGCCGCCGATCCCGCCCATCACCTCGGGACGGGTCGCCTTCTCCGCGAACGGGCGGAACTGCTCGACCGCCCGCTCCCCCGCGTCGATGTCCACCCCCGCCGATGCGTAGCTGGCGGGGCCGGGCTCGGTCGAGGGCATGGGTCGGTTCTCCAGTACGGGGATCGTGACGGGGCGTGCGCGGGGCGTGTCGCCGGGCCTACGGCCGGGACAGCGCCCCACCGGCACCGTATCCGACCGACAGCGGGCCGGGCTCCGGGGCGGGCGCCGTGCGGGCCCGCTCGGCCGGTGGGATGTCCTCCAGCAGGTGCTTGCCGAGCTTCGCCTCGTCCGGCAGCGGGATCGGGTAGTCCCCGTCGAAGCAGGCGCAGCACAGCCGGGAACGCGGCTGCTCGGAGGCGGCGACCATCTGCTCCACCGAGACGTACCCGAGCGAGTCCGAGCCGATCGAGCGGCGCACGCCCTCGGTGTCGGCGCCGTTCGCGATCAGCTCGGCGCGGCTGGCGAAGTCGATGCCGTAGAAGCACGGCCAGCGCACCGGCGGCGACGCGATCCGCACGTGCACCTCCAGGGCGCCGGCCTCGCGCAGCATCCGGACCAGGGCGCGCTGGGTGTTGCCGCGCACGATCGAGTCGTCGACGACGACCAGCCGCTTCCCGCGGATGACGGTGCGCAGCGGGTTGAGCTTCAACCGGATGCCGAGCTGGCGGATGGTCTGGCTGGGCTGGATGAAGGTGCGCCCGACGTAGGCGTTCTTCACCAGGCCCTGGCCGTAGGGGATGCCGGAGCCCTGCGCGTAGCCGATCGCGGCCGGCGTGCCGGACTCCGGGACCGGGATGACCAGGTCGGCCTCGACCGGGTGCTCCTCGGCGAGCCGGCGGCCGATCTCGACCCGGGTGTCGTACACCGAGCGGCCGGCGATCTGGGTGTCCGGGCGGGCCAGGTAGACGTACTCGAACACGCAGCCCTTGGGCTCCGGCGCGGCGAAGCGCTGGCTGCGGATGCCCTCGGCGTCGATCGCGATCAGCTCGCCGGGCTCGACCTCGCGGACGAACGAGGCGCCGACGATGTCCAGCGCGGCCGTCTCCGAGGCGACCACCCAGCCGCGCTCCAGCCGGCCCAGCACGAGCGGCCGCACGCCCTGCGGGTCGCGGGCGGCGAACAGGGTCGTCTCGTCGGCGAAGGCCAGCGAGAACGCCCCGCGCAGCCGCGGCAGCAGCCGCAGCGCGGCCTCGAAGATGCCGAGATCGGCGGCGCCCGCGGCGAGCAGCTCGCCGACCAGGTCGGAGTCGGTGGTGGCGCGCAGCCCGGACCGGTTGCGGTTCTCCAGCTTCGCGACGTCCTCGCGCAGCTCGGCGGTGTTGACCAGGTTCCCGTTGTGCCCCAGCGCCAGCCCGGATCCGGTGGCGGTGGTGCGGAAGGTCGGCTGGGCGTTCTCCCAGGTGGTCGCGCCGGTGGTGGAGTAGCGGCAGTGCCCGATCGCGAGGTGACCGCGCAGCGAGGACAGGGTCTGCTCGTCGAACACCTGGCTGACCAGGCCGAGATCCTTGAACACGACCATCCGCTGGCCGTCGGACACGGCGATCCCGGCGGCCTCCTGGCCGCGGTGCTGCAGCGCGTACAGGCCGTAGTACGTCATCTTCGCGACGTCCTCGCCGGGCGCCCAGACGCCGAAGACCCCGCACTCCTCGCGGGGGCCGGTCTCGTCGGGTTCGGGAGCGGGAATCGGGGTGGGGGCGGTGCTGACGTGGGTGTTCCGGACGGAACTCAACGCGGCGCTCCTCGGCTGGCGGCGTACCGGGACCAGATCGTGATCGTACGCCGCGTCAGCGGGTTCCTTCAGGTTCGGGGAGCAGGGTCACTCCGCGGTCCGTGCACCGGCAGCAGCGCCGCCACCTCGGCGGCCCGCGAACCGGACACCCGGAGCGAACCGTCGGCGACGGCGTCGCCCCAGGAGGTCCGGCCCAGCGCGAGCGCGAGCCAGGTCCGCGGATCGGTCTCGACGACGTTGGGCGGGGTGCCGCGGGTGTGCCGCGGCCCGTCGATGCACTGGACGGCGCCGAACGGCGGGACCCGCACCTCGACGCTGTGCCCCGGCGCCCGCCGCGCCAGCTCGGCCAGCGACTCCTTGACGGCGGCCCGGCGGGTGGCCCGGTCGGGTTCCGGGCCGCCGTCGAGCCAGTCGTGCAGCGGGCCGGTCACACCGAGACGGGGCCGAACCGGGCCGGCAGGGTGGCCTCCCAGGCGGCCCGGAGCTCGTCCAGCGCGAGCGTCCCGGCGGCGTCGCCGAGGTCGAGCGCGGTGCCCCCGGTCCCGCCGATCCGGACGGCCGGGACCCCGGCGTCGGCGGCCCGCGCCAGCAGGGCGTCGGCGGCGTCCGCGGCGACGGTGACCAGCACCCGGCCGGCGGACTCGGAGAACAGCGCGGTGAACGCGTCGTCGTGCACCTCGGCCAGGTCGATCCGGGCGCCGCGGCCACCGGCCAGCGCGGCCTCGACCAGGCCCTGGGCGAGCCCGCCGTCGGAGAGGTCGTGGCTGCCGGTGAGCTCGCCGTCCGCGGCGGCGGCCGCGAGCAGGCCGGCGAGCCGGCGCTCGTGCTCCAGGTCGACGGCCGGCGGGTATCCGCCGAGGTGGCCGTGCACCTCGTGCGCCCACTCCGAGCCGCCGAACTCGGCGGCGGTGGAGCCGAGCAGGATCACCGCGTCGCCGTCGGCGCCGGCGAACCCGGACCGGACGGCGCGCCGGACGTCCTCGATCACGCCGAGCACGCCGACCACCGGCGTCGGGAGGATCGCGGTCGAACCGGTCTGGTTGTAGAAGCTGACGTTCCCGCCGGTGACCGGGGTGCCGAGCACCGCGCAGCCGTCCGCGATGCCGCGGATGGCCTGCTGGAACTGCCACATGACGTGCGGGTCCTCCGGCGAGCCGAAGTTCAGGCAGTCGGTGACGGCCAGCGGCACCGCGCCGGAGGTGGCGACGTTGCGGTACGCCTCGGCCAGCGCGAGCTGCGCGCCGGTGTAGGGATCGAGCGCGACGAACCGGGCGTTGCAGTCGGTGGCGACCGAGATCCCGCGGCCGGTCTCCTCGTCGACCTGCACGACACCGGCGTCGGCGCCGTGCGCGGCGACGGTGTTGCCGCGGACGTAGCGGTCGTACTGGTCGGTGACCCAGGCGCGGCTGGCCAGGTTCGGCGAGCCCGCCATCCGCAGTACCTCGGCGCGCAGCTCGGACGGGGTCTCCGGGCGCGGCAGCCGGTCCGGCAGGTCGGCGTTGAGCGCGTCCTGCTGCACCTCGTCGCGGGCGACCGGGCGCCGGTAGACCGGTCCCTCGTGGGCGACGGTGCGCGGCGGCACGTCGACCACCGTCTCGCCGCCGGAGGTGATCACCAGCCGGTCGCCCTCGGTGACCTCACCGATCACCGACGCCAGCACGTCCCACTTCGCGCAGACCGCCAGGAACGCCTCGACGTGCTCGGGCTTCACCACCGCGCACATCCGCTCCTGGGACTCCGAGGAGAGGATCTCGGCGGCGGTCATCCCGGTGGCGCGCAGCGGGACGGCGTCGAGGTCCACGCTCATCCCGCCGTCACCGGCGCTGGCCAGCTCGGAGGTGGCGCAGGACAGCCCGGCCCCGCCGAGGTCCTGGATGCCGACGACCAGCCCGGCCGCGAACAGCTCCAGGCAGCACTCGATGAGCACCTTCTCGGTGAACGGGTCGCCGACCTGCACGCTGGGGAGCTTCTTGCGGCCGGTGTTCTCCCCGAACGTCTCCGACGCCAGCACCGACACGCCGCCGATGCCGTCGAGCCCGGTGGTCGCACCGAACAGGATGATCTTGTTGCCGGTACCGGAGGCGAACGCCAGGTGCAGGTCCTCGCGCTTGAGCGCCCCCACGCAGAGCGCGTTGACCAGCGGGTTGCCCGCGTAGGACGGGTCGAACACGACCTCGCCCGCGACGTTCGGCAGGCCCAGGCAGTTCCCGTAGCCGCCGACCCCGGCGACGATCCCGGGCAGCACCCGGGCGGTGTCCTCGGCGTCGATCGGGCCGAAGCGCAGCGGATCGCCGACCGCGATCGGGCGGGCACCCATCGCCATGATGTCGCGCACGATGCCGCCGACGCCGGTCGCCGCGCCCTGGTAGGGCTCCACGTAGGACGGGTGGTTGTGCGACTCGACCTTGAACGTGACCGCCCAGTCGTCGCCGATGCTCACCACGCCGGCGTTCTCGCCGATCCCGGCGAGCATCGCCGAGCGCATCTCCTCGGTCGTCGTCTCACCGAAGTAGCTCAGGTGCACCTTCGACGACTTGTACGAGCAGTGCTCGCTCCACATCACCGAGTACATGGCGAGCTCGGCGTCGGTGGGCCTGCGACCGAGGATCTCCCGGATGCGGGCGTACTCGTCGTCCTTGAGGCCCAGCTCGCGGTAGGGCTGCGGCGCCTCCGGCGTCGCCTCGGCGTGGGAGACGGAATCGACCTGCACCTGGGACTGCGTCACGGCACCAGGGTAATCGCGGGGTCCCGGCACCCGGCCGGGCCGTGCCCGGAAGCACAGCCCGCCCGGTCAGCGCCTCAGGAACCGGCGGCCACCGTCGCCTTCAGCACCGAGGTGAACAGGCCCAGACCGTCCTCGGACGGACCGGTCAGGGTGCTGGTCGCGTGCTCCGGGTGCGGCATCAGCCCGACCACGTTCCCGGCCGCGTTGGTGACGCCGGCGATGTTGCGGGCCGAGCCGTTCGGGGCGCCGTCGCGGTAGCGGAACACCACCCGGCCCTCGCCCTCCAGCTCGTCGAGGGTGGCGGCGTCGGCCACGTACCGGCCCTCCTGCGACTTCAGCGGGACCAGCAGCTGGTCGCCGGCCGCGTAGTCGGCGGTCCACGCGGTCCGGCCGTTCTCCACGGTCAGCACCAGGTCCCGGCACAGGAAGTGCAGCCCGGCGTTGGCGACCAGCGCCCCGGGCAGCAGGTGCGCCTCGCAGAGGATCTGGAAGCCGTTGCAGATGCCGAGCACCGGCAGGCCGCGCCCGGCCGCGTCGACGACCTCGCGCATGATCGGCGCCAGCGACGCGATCGCGCCGGCCCGCAGGTAGTCGCCGTAGGAGAAGCCACCCGGGACGACGACGGCGTCCACACCGCGCAGGTCGTGGTCGCCGTGCCAGAGCGGGACGGCCTCGGCGCCGGCGCGCCGGACCGCACGGGCGGCGTCGACGTCGTCGAGCGTGCCCGGGAAGGTGATCACGCCGACACGACTCACAGCCGGGTCACCGTCCAGTCCTCGATCACCGGGTTCGCCAGCAGCGAGCCGGCGAGCCGGTGCAGGGTCTCGTCGTCGATCGCCTCGTCGACCTCGAGCTCGAAGTGCTTGCCCTGCCGCACCCCGCTCACCCCGGAGATCCCGATCCGGCCGAGCGCCCGGGTCACCGCCTGTCCCTGGACGTCGAGGATCTCGGGCTTGGGCATCACGTCCACCACCACTCTGGCCACGGCACCAGGGTAGAGGTTCGTTCCGCGGCACTTGCTCGTCCCACGGCGAACGGGGATGACAGCCCACCGGGCCGGGCCCCACCATCGGGTATGCGGATTCTGCTGCTGGGTGGGACGGTCTTCCTCTCGCGCGCGATCGCCGAGGCCGCGCTGGCCGCCGGACATGCCGTGACCTGCGTGTCCCGCGGCGTCTCCGGCGCGCCGCCGCCGGGTGCGGCGACGGTGAAGGCGGACCGCTCCGAGCCCGGCGCGCTGGCGGCGGCGCTGGCCGGTGAGCCGTCCGGAGGCGGGTTCGACGCCGTGATCGACGTCGCGACGATGTCGGCGCCCTGGGTGCGCGACGCCCTGGACGCGCTCGCCGACCGGGCCGCGCACTGGACGTTCGTCTCGTCGATCAACGCCTACGCCGATCCGTCGGTCCGCGGCGGGACCGTCGGCCAGCCCACCCTCGGTCCGCTGCACACCCGTCCCGATCCGGACTCCGACGACCCGGAGGTCTACGGCGCCGCGAAGGTGGCGAGCGAGCAGGCCGTGCGCGAACGGGTCGGGGACCGGGCGCTGATCGTGCGCGGCGGGCTGATCTGCGGGGCCGGGGACCTGTCGGACCGGTTCGGGTACTGGGCGAACCGGTTCGCCCGGGGCGGGCGCGCCGTCGTGCCGGACGTGCCGGGGCACCCGATGCAGATCATCGACGTGCGCGATCTGGCGGAGTGGATCGTGCGGTCCGCCGAGGCCGGCGCCACCGGCGTCTTCGACGGCACCGGGCCGCGCTCCACCCTGGCCCGGGTGCTGGAACAGGTCGCCGACGCCGTCGGCGCCCCGGACCTGGACCTGGTGCGGGTGCCGGCCGAGACGCTGGTCTCCGAGGACGTCGCGATCTGGGCCGGGCCGCGGTCGCTGCCGCTGTGGCTGCCCGAGTCGCACTGGGGCATCGCCGACCGGGACGTCACCGCGACCCTGGCGGCCGGGCTCGGCGTCCGGTCGGTCGGCGAGACGGCGCGCGCCGCGCTGGACCGCGAGCGGGAGCTGGGCGTGGCCCGGCACCGCCGGTCCGGGCTCACCCCCGACGAGGAGCGGGCCGTGCTGCGGGCGCACGCCACCGGCTGATCCGGTGGCCGCTCAGCCGCCGTCGAGCACCGTGCGCAACCGGGCGGCGAACCCGGCCGGATCGCCCGGGTAACCGAACTCGCCGCCGGCGAATCCGCCGTGGTGGCTGGGGAACAGCACGATCTCCCGGCCGAGCCGCGCGGCGAGCGCCCGCGCGGTGCGCGCGGTGAGGGTGTCCCCGGACTCCTCCCCGGCGGCGATCAGCACCCGGGTGGGCGCCGCGGCGAGCGCGGCCCCGTCCGGGACGTGGGTGAGGACCGACGCCGACAGATCGGACAGCAGCGGGTCGTCGCGGGAGCCGTCGTCGTCGGTGGGCAGGCCGAACGCGGCCGGATCCGGCGGCCCGGCGGCGAAGTAGTCGTCGGTGAACTCGCCGGACCAGGAGGTCAGCGCGATGAAGGCGGCCATCCCGGCGCCGTGGCCCTTCGCGTCGTAGACCTCCCGCACCCCGCGCCACGCCCGCCGGGCGGCCGCCGCGTCCGGCAGCTCGTCGATCAGCGGTGGCTCGTGCGCGACCAGGACCCGGACATCGGCGGGGTACGCGGCGACCAGCGCCAGCGCCGTGACCGCACCCCCGCTGCTCGCCAGCAGGTCCACCGGCCCGCCGATGGCGCCGATCAGCGCGTGCACGTCCGCGGCCTGCACCTGCGGGTCGTGATCGGTGCGCCCGTCCCGCCGGGTGCTCCGGCCGATCCCGCGCGGATCGTAGGCGACGACCCGGCGCTCCGGCAGCTGCGCGGCGAGCGAGCGGAACCCGGTGGCGTCCATCGGCTGGGCGATCGCGAGCAGCGGCCGGTCGCCCGGCGCTGGATCGGGGCCGTGCACGTCGTAGGCGATGACGGCGTCACCGACGTCGAGGGTGTGCGTGTCCATGCATCCCCGACCGGGCCGGGACGGCGTTCTCATCGGTGCCGCGTGAGCAACGACCCACGTCACCCGCTCGGACGAGCGCGGACGGACCGGGGATGCTGGTCGCATGCACCGCAGCCACACGCACGATCCGGCGGGCCCGCCCTGCCCCGCACCGGTCACCGGCCGGGGACCGGCGGGACACCTCCGATGGGCATGACCTGGGAGCAGGTGGTCCTCGACGCCCGCGACCCGGAACGGCTGGGCCGCTGGTGGGCCGAGGCGCTCGACTGGGAGGTCGTCGCCGTGTCGCCGCGCGAGTTCTCCATCCGGCCGGTCCGCGGTGGCGCCCCGGGGATCACCTTCGTGCCGGTGCCGGAGGGCAAACGGACGAAGAACCGGATGCACATCGACCTGCGGCCGGACGGCGTGCGCGACTCCGAGGTCGCCCGGCTGCTGATGCTGGGCGCGACCCGGATCAACGTGGGCCAGCACGGGGACCAGCCGTGGACCGTGCTGGCCGATCCCGAGGGCAACGAGTTCTGCGTGCTCGGCGAGCACCGCAGCTGATCCATCCACAGGCGACCGGGGTTGTCCACAGGACACACACACTGTGGACAACCCGGTGGGCGGGTGCTGTCACGCGGCCGCCGCGACCACCGGGAACAGCCCGCGGTGCACCGACCCGACGGCACCGGCGGAGCGGGCGGCGTCGATCGCCTCGAGCGCGGCCCCGACCCGGTGCGGCTTCCGGAGGTCCTTGGCGCGCAAGCCGATCCGCACGACGCCTGCCCGCCTGACCGAGCGCAGCGCCTGGGCCGGCAGCGCCCGCCTGCCGCCCGCCGCCGGCTCGGCCCGCAGCCACGGCTCGGAGCTGCGGAAGGTCAGCACCCTGGCCCGCAGGACGGGTCCGCCGGGGAGCGTGGACCGGATCGCGGTCTCGTCCGCACACAGGGTGAACCCCTGCTCGGGGAGTGCCGCGACGGTGCCCGCGGACGCCGTCCAGCCGGGCGCCGCGAAGCCGTCGGTGGACAGGCCGGTCGCGGTGAGCACCCGGCGCGCGGCGGTCAGCCGCAGCAGCGCCTCGTGCCGGGGCAGCGCGCCGAACTCGGTGCGCCGCCCGATCCGCGGGACCGAACCGTTCTGCCAGGCCCCGACCGGGTCGGCGGTGTGGTCGTAGCCGTGCAGCAGCAGGTCGTCGCCGGCGCCGACCCGGCCGGCGATCCAGCGGACCAGGTCGTCGGCGCGGCGCAGCGGCGGCGCGCCGGCGGCGCGGGGCTGCACCAGGTGGGTGAGCGGCACCCCGCGCCGGTCCAGCTCGACGGCGAAGGCGACGGCGCGGGCGCGGTCGGCGTCGTCGCCGTCGGTGAGGCCGGACAGCGAGACCAGCAGCGTTCCCATGCCCGCCATGACAGCGCACCGGGATGAACGCGGTGTGAGCCGCGCGGGTCGGCCCGGCGACGAACGACCGGCGGTCGCTCAGCGGGCGGTGAACCCGCCGTCGACGCGCAGCTCGGCGCCGTTCACCATCGCCGCCTCGGCCGACGCCAGGTACACCACGGCCGCGGCGATCTCGGACGGCTCGGCGAACCGCCGGGCGGGGATCTCGGCGCGGTGCGCGTCGCCGGCCGGGTTGTCCCAGACCTCGCGGCCCAGCGCGGTGAGCACGACGGTCGGCGACACCGCGTTCACGGTCACCCCGTGCGGCCCCCACTCCACGGCGAGGGTGCGGGTGAGCCCGTTGATCCCGGCCTTCGACGCGCAGTAGGCCGCATGCTTCTCCAGCCCGCTGCTCGCCGCCTGGGACGCCAGGTTCACGATCCGGCCGTGGCCCTGCTCCACCATCACCCGGCCGGCGGCCTGCGCCATCAGCCACGATCCGGTCAGGTTGACGTCGAGGGTCCGGCGCCACTCGTCGACACCCAGCTCCAGGGCGGGCGCGAGCAGCGCCAGCCCGGCCGAGTTGACCAGCACGTCGAGCCGGCCGTGCCGGTCGAGCACCTCGTCCACGCAGGCGCGCACCGAGTCCGGATCGGCGACGTCCACCCGGTGCGCCGAGGTGCACCCGCCGAGCCCGTCGGTGCGCAGGTCGGCCCCGGCGACGACGGCGCCCTGCGCGGCGAGCGCGCCCGCCACCTCGGCGCCGATCCCGGAGGCGGCGCCGGTCACCAGGGCCACCCGGCCCGTCAGGTCGAACATCAGCAGTCCGTCCCCACCGTCCCGGCCGCGGCGGTGCGCTCGCCGTCCCGCCGGTCGTAGCCGTCCAGCGCGGCGACCTTCTCGGCCGACGCGGACTGCGGGTCGAACCGGTGGTCCAGCCAGTCCGAGGCGAGCTTGCGGGCCAGCTCGATGCCGACCACGCGCTGCCCGAAGCAGAGCACCTGGGCGTCGTTGGACTTGACCGAGCGCTCCACCGAGAACGGGTCGTGCGCGGTCACCGCCCGGATGCCGGGCACCTTGTTCGCCGAGATCGCCACGCCGAGCCCGGTGCCACAGACCAGCAGCGCGCGATCGGCCTCGCCGTCGGCGACCTTGCGGGCCGCGGCCACCCCGATGTGCGGGTAGGCGGTGTGCCCGTCGGCGGCCACCCCGACGTCGATCACCTCGGCGACCCGGTCGTCGGCCTGCAGATCGGCCTTGAGCCGTTCCTTGTAGTCGAACCCGGCGTCGTCGGCACCGACCACGATGCGCAGCTTGTCGCTCATCCGTCCTCCAGAACTCGTCCGACCGCGGTGACGATCAGCGCCATCGAGGTCGCCCCCGCGTCGGGCGTCCCCACGCTCTTCTCGGCCAGCGGCCGGGCGCGCCCGATCCGCGGGCGCAGCTCGGCGGTGTCCCGCGCGCCCGCCGTCGCGCTGTCCGCGGCGGCGGTCCAGGCGGTGGCGAGGTCCGCGCCCGCCGCGACCCGTCGCTGCAGGTCGTCGGCGAACGGCAGCAGCGCGTCGAGCAGCGTCTTGTCGCCCGGCCGGGCCCCGCCGAGCTGCTCGATGGTGCTCGCGAACTCGCGGACGCCGGCGGCGACGACGTCGGCCGGGTAGCCGTCCGCGGAGTCGCCGAGATGCCGGCCGAACGACTCCAGCGCGGCCCCCCAGAGCACGCCGGAGGTGCCGCCCGCCCGCTCGGCCCAGGCCTGGCCGGCCTGCTGGAGCAGCCAGCCGCCGCCGACCTCGGGACCGAGGTCGGCGATCCGCGCGGTCGCGGCGGTGATCCCCTTGAGCATGCCGCGGCCGTGGTCGCCGTCCCCGGCGACGGCGTCGATCCGGCCGAGCTCGTGCTCGTGCTCCCGGACCGTCGCCTCGACGGCGGCGAGCGCGTCGCGCACGGTGCCGGCCAGCCGGCGGGCGGCCTCGCCCGCCTCCGGCGCGGTGACGGCGGCCTGCGCGCCGGCCAGCTCGTCGCTGCTCGGGGCGCGCAGCCCGGCCAGCGGCGCGCCGGCCTTGCGGTAGGCGGGGGTGTAGGCGTCGGCCCGCCACAGCGGGTCCAGCTCGTCGTCGAGCCACATCAGGGTGAGCGAGCAGCCGCCCATGTCCAGGCTGGTCACGAGCTCGCCGACCTCGGGATCGACGATCTCGTACCCGGCGTCGCGCAGCCGCCGCGCGACGTGCCCCCAGAGCAGGAACAGCTCCTCGTACTTGGTCGTCCCGAGTCCGTTGAGGATCGCGCCGACCCGGCTGCCCGCGCCGGCCGGGGCGGCCTTCAGGACGTCGTCGACCAGCAGGTCGGCGAGCTCGCGGGCGGGCAGCATCGGGACGTCCCGGATCCCGGGCTCGCCGTGGATGCCCAGGCCGAGCCCGAGATGCCCGTCCGGCACGGTGAACAGCGGCTCGTCCTCGCCGGGCATGGTGCAGCCGGCGAAGGCGACGCCCAGGGTGCGGGTCGCGGCGTTCGCGGCCCGGCCGAGGCGTTCCACCTCGTCGATGTCGTGGCCGCGCGCGGCGGCGGCGCCCATCACCTTGAACACGGTGAAGTCGCCCGCGATGCCGCGGCGGCGCTCCTCGTCGGCGGCGGAGGCGATGTCGTCGGTGACGACCACGATCCGGGCGTCGATCCCGTCGGCGCGCAGCCGCTCGGCGGCGATCCCGAAGTTGATCACGTCGCCGGCGTAGTTGCCGAAGCTGAAGATCACGCCGCGGCCCTGGTCGGCGGCCCGGCCGACGGAGTACGCCTGGGCCGCCGACGGCGAGGTGAAGATGTTGCCGACCACGGCGCCGTGCGCCAGGCCGGGCCCGACCGTCCCGCAGAACGCCGGGTAGTGGCCCGATCCGCCGCCGATCACCACCGCGACCTGCGGGTCGTCGCCGCGGTGGGCGACCACGCCGCCGTGCACCCCTCGGACACGGTCGGCGTAGAGATCGAGGAAACCGGCGAGCTGGTCGTCGGCGAACTCGGCCGGGTCGTCGTAGATGCGGGTCATGCGCGCTCACCCACTCCGGCGGAGTCGGCCGAGGTGGGCAGGTCCTCCGCGCGCTGGGGGACGTCGAGCCAGTACATCATCACGAAGGCGGCCCCGTAGAGGGCGACGAAGGCCCAGACGACGCCGACGTTGCCGGTGCCGAGCGCCAGCATGATCGCGACGACGGCCGCGCCCAGGAACGCGGCGCCACCGGCCGCGGTGGTGTACATGGCCATCGCGGCTCCCTTGTGGTCGGGTGCCAGCGCGGGCATGATCGCGCCCATCGGGACGAACCCGGCGAGCAGGCAGCCGAAGACGCAGCCGGCCGCGACGGAGACCCAGAAGCCCCAGGTGGAGCCGGCCGGGACGGCCTGCGGCACGTACCACCAGAGCAGCAGGCCCACGGCGGAGCCGAACACGCCGAACCACTGCACGGTGCGGCGCCAGCCCCACCTGTCGCCGACCCAGCCGAACACGGCGTTGACCAGGATGTTCGTCGCGTAGACGAACACGGTCATGGTCAGCCAGCGGTTCTGGCCCCAGCCGAGGTCGACGGCGATGACGGTCGGCAGGATGACGAACATGCCGTACTGCGGCGCGGTGTTGATCAGCCGGACCAGGAAGCCCATCAGGATCCGCGGGTTCTTCGCGGTCAGCCGCAGGCCGGCGGTGAGCACCTGGGCGCTGGTCTCGCCGGCCGGGGCGAGGCGCCGGTGGGCGTGTCCCTCGTGGACGCCGAAGTGGCAGATCGCCCAGCCGGCGACGACGAGCGCGGTCGCGCCGACCATCGCGGCGGTCTCGCCGCCGGTCCCGCCGCCGAACGCCGGGATCATGCCGATCGCGAACAGCGAGCCCAGGGTGGGCAGGCCGCCGGTGAACATCACGTAGAACCAGCCGACGGCGGCGCCGTTGCGGGAGTACGGGGTGACCGCGGTGACCCACACCAGGAAGGCGAAGGCGAACAGCGGGTAGCCGAAGCCGCGCAGGAAGTAGGTGATGACGACGCCCCAGAAGCTCTCCGCCTGCAGGCTCAGCAGGAAGAGCACCTCGAACACGACCCAGACGACGACGCCGAGGGTCATCACCCGGCGCGGCCCCCACAGGTCGGCGAGCGCGCCGGCCAGGTAGCTGGCGACGAGCACGGCGAGGCCGTACATCGAGATGATCGTGGCGACGGTGGCCTCGGGCGAGCCGAGGACCGCCTCGATGTGCGGCGAGATGAAGTTCGACTCGGTGCCGTTGCCGGTCATGAAGACCAGCAGGCCGAGGAATCCCCAGCGCAGCGAGTGCGGGATGCCGAGCCGGTCGAGGAAGGTCTCCTTCACGTCCGGCCCCCTCACGCGTTCGGGAGGATCGAGACCTTCACCGACGCACCGGAGGTGTCGCCGACCAGGTCGAGGGCCTTCTGGAACTCCGCGAGCGGCACCTGGTGGGTGCAGATGTCGGCGACCGGGAGCTTGCCGTCCTCCAGCATCTTGATCGCGGCGGGCCAGCAGTGCGGGCCGAGGTGGGCGCCGCGGACGTCGAGCTCCTTGTCGTCGGAGATGATCGACCAGTCCACTGTCACGTCGGACCCGAAGACCGAGTACTCGACGAAGGTGCCCAGCTTGCGCAGCAGGTTGAGGCCCTGCGCGACGGCCGGGACGGCGCCGGAGCCCTCCAGGTAGACGTCGGCGCCGTAGCCGTCGGTCAGCTCCCTGACCCGGGCGACGGCGTCCTCCCGGCCGATGTTGATCGTGAGATCGGCACCGGTGCGCCGGCCCAGCTCCAGCTTGTCGTCGTCGAGGTCCAGCGCGATCAGCAGCCGCGGGTTCTTGGCGCGGGCGCCGGCGATCAGGCCCAGCCCGATCGGGCCGCAGCCGGCGACGACCACCACGTCGTCGAAGGAGATGGTGGCCCGCTCGACCGCGTGCAGCGCGCAGGACAGCGGCTCGGCGAACGCGGCGTGCTGCGGCTCCAGGTCCGGCGAGACCCGGTGCACCCGGGCGCGGGTCGGGACCAGCATGTACTGGGCCATCGCGCCGTTGAAGTTGCGGAAGCCGAACATGTCGTGCGGCCCGCACATCCAGTACTGGCCGCGCAGGCAGTAGCGGCACTCCTCGCAGGGCACGATCTGCTCGCAGGCGACCCGGTCGCCGAGCGCGACGCCGTGCCGGGCGAGCCCGGCGTCGTCGCCGCCGACGATCCGGCCGACGAACTCGTGGCCCGGGGTCACGCCGGTCTGCGCCCAGGCGGGGCGGTTCTCGTCGCCCCAGAACTTGGCGGCGCCGTGGTAGCACTTGAGATCGCTGGCGCAGACGCCGACGGCCTCGACCTGCATGAGCAGCTCTCCCGCGTCCGGCTTCGGGACGTCCACCTCCTCCAGCCGGTAGTCCTCCGGGCCGTGCACGACGACGGCCTGCATCCGGGCGGGAATCGCTGTATCGACAGCCACGGCAGAACCTCCATTGGTGCCATGCGGATCTCTGCATGAACGCTGGTTCTGAGCATGCGTTCTGTTGTGAACATCCGTCAACACATCGGTTCCATGATGAACAAACGTGCAGTACGGTGGTGCGGCAGGATCGGCCACGACGAAGGGAGGCCGGCGATGGCGCCGCGTGGGCTCACCCGCCGCGACCTGGCCCTGATGCACCGGGCGGCGCGGCTGTACTACCTCGACGACCTCAACCAGGCCGCGATCGCGGAGCGGCTGACGGTGTCCCGGCCGACGGTGTCCCGGCTGCTCGCCGAGGCCCGGCGGGTCGGCATCGTCCGGATCACCGTGCACGACCCGGACACCCTGGCCACCGGCGGCGACGACGCGGTCCGGCTGGCCGCGGCACTCGGCGTCGAGCGGGTGTGGCTGGCGCCGTACACGGCGGACCCACTCGGCCCGGCGCTCGCCGAGCCGGTCGGCGAGGCGCTGCGCGAGGCCGCGCTCGCCCCCGGCGACGTGCTGCTGGTGTCCTCCGGCCGGACCGTGTGGGAGATCAGCCACGAGGCGCTGCCCCCGTTCCCCGGCTGCGAGATCGTGCCGACCGTCGGCGGCGTCGCCGAGCCGGAGGCGTGGCACCAGACCAACGAGATCACCCGGGCGCTCGCCGAACGGATGCAGGCGCACCCGCACTTCCTGTTCACCCAGGCCATGCCGTCACCGGCGATGCGGCACACGCTCGCCGAGGACCCCGAGTTCCGGCGGGTCACCGGGTTCTGGGGCCGGGCGCAGGCCGCGCTGGTCGGCGTCGGGGCGCCGCCCGCCGGGCGCGAGTCGATCTCCACCTCGGTCCCGCTGGACGACGAGGGGCTGCGCGCCGGCGCCGGCGACGTGTGCCTGAACTTCTACCGCGCCGACGGCGGCGAGATCGCGTTCCCGGGCAGCGACCGGATGGTCCGGATCTCCCCCGACGAGCTGCGGAAGGTGCCGCGGACGATCGCGGTGGCCGTCGGGGCGGAGAAGGTGCCGAGCATCGTCGGCGGGGCGCGGGCCGGGCTGTTCAACCGGCTCGTCACCGACGCCCCGACGGCGCGGGCGCTGCTGGAGGCGCTGGGCGGGGGGTGAGACGGCGCCGGCCGGGGCGCGGGGGTGCGGCTGATCGAAGGGCCCGGAGTCTGGGAGCTCCACGAGCCGGGACGTGCACCGGCGAACCGCCCGCTCCCGTGGGACACGATCCTGGCCGCGACCGAGCACGCACTCGACGGCCGTAGCTGACCGTCGAACCCGGACAGTCGGTCCGGGTCGGCCCACTGTTTCGGGCACCGCGATGACCCGCTCGTGGTGGAGCTCCTCCGCGGGTGTCACGCGACAACACCCGCCGGAGGAGGCCTCAGCCGGTGACCGGCGACTCCCAGGCCGTCCCGGTGATCCTCCGGTACACCTCGGCGTAGCGGTCCTGGACGACCTTCACCACGTCGTCGGGCACCTCCGGGCCGGGCGCGGTGCGGTCCCAGTCCAGGCCGGCCGACCAGTCGCGCACGTACTGCTTGTCGAAGGAGAACTGCGGGCGCCCGGGCTGGTAGGAGTCGGCGGGCCAGAACCGGGACGAGTCCGGGGTGAGCACCTCGTCGCCGAGGACGATCTCGCCGTCGGTGTCCCGGCCGAACTCCAGCTTGGTGTCGGCGACCAGGATGCCGCCGGCGGCGGCCGACTCGGCGCCGCGCCGGTAGACCTCCAGGGTCAGCGCGCGCAGCCGCTCGGCGGTGTCCGCGCCGACCAGCGCGACGACGTCGTCGAAGGTCATGAACTCGTCGTGCTCGCCGACCGCCGCCTTGGTGGTCGGGGTGAAGATCGGCTCGGGCAGCCGGGAGCCCTCGACGAGGCCGTCCGGCAGCCGCACGCCGGAGACGGTGCCGTCCTTCTGGTACTCCTTCAGGCCCAGGCCGGTGAGGTAGCCGCGGGCGATGCACTCCACCGGCAGCATGTCCAGCGGGCGGCAGCGCACCGCCCGCCCGGCGAACGCGGCCGGGATGTCGTGCGTGCCGATGACGTGATTGGGGACGAGATCGGCGGTCCGGTCGAACCAGAACAGCGACAGCGCGGTGAGGATCGCGCCCTTGTCCGGGACCGGGGTCGGGAGCACCACGTCGTAGATCGAGAGCCGGTCGGAGGCGACCAGCAGCAGCTCCGCCGGGTCCACCGACTCGTCGAGGTAGAGCTCGCGGACCTTGCCCGAGTGGATCAGCCTCACAGGATCCCTCCGGGGGTGTAGGCGGCCGCCTCCGGGTTCTTGGCGGTGATCGCCGCGATCCGCTCGGTGACCGCGGCGACCTGCGCGGCCGCCGCCCCGGTGAAGCGCAGCGGATCGTCGAGCAGCCCGTCGAGCGTGCCGGCGGGGAGCCCGAGCCGGTCGTCGGCGGCGAGCCGGGCGAGCAGGTCGTTGTCGGCCTGGCCCTGCTCGCGCATCGCCAGCGCGACGGCGACCGCGTGCTCCTTGATCACCTCGTGCGCGGTCTCCCGGCCGACCCCGGCCCGCACGGCGGCCATCAGCACCGCGGTCGTCGTGAGGAAGGGCAGGTAGCGGTCCAGCTCGCGGGCGATCACCGCCGGGTAGGCGCCGAACTCGTCGAGCACGGTCAGCGTGGTCTCGAACAGGCCGTCGAGCGCGAAGAAGGCGTCCGGCAGGGCGACCCGGCGGACGACGGAGCAGCTGACGTCGCCCTCGTTCCACTGGGCGCCGGCCAGGTCCGCGGTCATCACCGAGAGTCCGCGCAGGATGGTCATCAGGCCGTTGATGCGTTCCGCGGAACGCGCGTTCATCTTGTGCGGCATGGCGGACGACCCGACCTGCCCCGGGGCGAAGCCCTCGGTGGCGAGCTCGGCGCCTGCCATCAGCCGGATCGTGGTGGCCAGCGACGACGGGGCCGCGGCGAGCTGCACCAGCGCGGTGACGACGTCGTGGTCCAGCGAGCGCGGGTAGACCTGGCCGACGCTGGTGAACGCCTCGGCGAACCCGAGGTGCGTCGCGACCCTCTGCTCCAGCTCGTCGAGCTTCGCCGGGTCGCCGTCGAGCAGGTCCAGCATGTCCTGGCTGGTGCCCATCGGGCCCTTGATGCCGCGCAGCGGGTAGCGCGAGCGCAGGTCGTCGAGCCGGGCGTGCGCGACGAGCAGCTCGTCGGCGGCCGAGGCGAAGCGCTTGCCCAGCGTGGTCGTCTGCGCGGCGACGTTGTGGCTGCGGCCGGCCATGACCAGCTCGGCGTACTCGGCGGCGCGCCGGCCCAGCCGGGCCAGGACCGCGACCGTGCGGTCGGCGACCAGCTCCAGGGACAGCCGGATCTGCAGCTGCTCGACGTTCTCGGTGAGGTCCCGGCTGGTCATCCCCTTGTGCACGTGCTCGTGGCCGGCGAGGGCGTTGAACTCCTCGATCCGGGCCTTCACGTCGTGCCGGGTGATCCGCTCGCGATCGGCGATCGAGGCCAGGTCGACCTGCTCGACGACGGCCTCGTAGTCGTCGATCACCGACGACGGCACCTCGATGCCCAGGTCACGCTGGGCGCGCAGGACCGCGATCCACAGCCGTCGCTCCAGCACGATCTTGTACTCGGGGGACCAGAGCCGGACCAGCTCGGGACTCGCGTAGCGCGCGGCCAGCACGTTGGGAATCACGTGGCGCGATGATAATCGCTGGTCGGACGGGTGGGGCGGGCGGGAGCCCCGGCTCACACGGACTGCTCGCCGATCGCCTCGCGCAACGCGTCGCGGGCCACCCCGCGCGGATCCTGCTCGGCCTCGATCAGGGCGGTCAGCACCATGCCGTCGACCAGCGCGGTCACCCGGCGCACCTCGCCCGGCCGCGGACGGCGGCCCGCCGTGCGGGTGAGCGCCTCGTCGAGCAGGGAGTCGAACTCGACCCGCTGGGCGCGCAGCAGCCCGGCCAGGAACGGCCGGTGCCCGGAGCCGATCAGCCGCTCGAACCGGCGCAGCACCGCGCCCAGTCCCTCGTTCCGCGAGCGCGGGCCGAGCAGCAGGTCGAGCACGATCTCGGCCGGGTCGTCCCGGATGTCGAGGCAGCGGCGCGCGTCGGCCAGCTCCTCGCGGCCCAGCCGGTCCAGGCCGGCGCCGACCAGGTCCTCCAGCGAGGAGAAGTAGTAGGTGGTCGCGGCCAGCGGCACCCCGGCCCGCTCGGCGACGGCACGGTGCCGGATCGCGTCGAAGCCCCCCTCCGCGAGCAGCTCCGCGGCTGCCGCGACGAGCAGCGCGCGCCGCCGCTCACCCTTCTCCGTCTGTTTACCGGGGGCCGCCATGGGGTCATCCTGCCTGCCGCGGCGGCATTCTTTCGAGTGAGTTGCCCCGCGTCTCCTCTCCCAGGTGAGGGCGTCATCCGTGACCTTTTCGTGACCCTGCCGTGTCGCTCCGGACGCGGATGACCGACACTGAGGGCGTGCGCCCGTCACCTCGCAGCCGCCGAGCCTCGCGAAGCCCACTGCGCGGCGCCCCCGCGGTGGATCCGGCCGAGCCGATCGACCTCCGCTCGGACACCGTGACCGCACCGACGCCCGCGATGCGCAAGGCGATGGCGGCCGCCGAGGTCGCCGACGACGTGCTCGACCGCGATCCGACGATGCGCGAGCTCGAGGAGCGGGTCGCCGGCCTGCTCGGCGCCACCGACGCGCTGTGGACGCCGACCGGGTCGATGGCGAACCTGATCGCGCTGATGAGCCGGCTCGGCCGCGGCGAGTCGTTCCTGGCCCCGCTCGGCGCGCACGTGCTCGACTTCGAGCTCGGGACGGCCGCCTGGCTGGCCGGCGGGATGCCGCGGCCGCTGCCGCACGACGGCGGTCCCGGCAAGATCACCCCGCACGCGGTGCGGCGGGCCGCGGTGGACACCGCCGACAACGGCTCCTACGCCGCGCTCCGGCCGACGCTGCTCTGCCTGGAGAACACGCACAACTCGGCGGGCGGCACGGTGACCGCGCCCGAGGAGCACGCGGCCGTCGCCGCGGCCGCCCGCGCCGCCCGGCTCTCGGTGCACCTCGACGGCGCCCGGCTGTGGAACGCCGCCGTCGCGCTCGGCGTGCCGCCCGGCGCGCTCACGGTCGGCGCGGACACCGTCGCGGTCTGCCTGAGCAAGGGTCTCGGCGCCCCGGTCGGGTCGGTCGTCGCCGGATCGGCGGAGTTCACCGAGCAGGCCCGGCGGCTGCGCAAGATGCTGGGCGGCGGCGTCCGGCAGGGTGGCGTGCTGGCCGCGGCCGGGCTGGTCGCCCTGGAGGACGTCGACCGGCTCGCCGAGGACCACGCGCTGGCCACCACGCTCGCCGCGGGCCTGCGCGAACGCGGCTGGCGGGTCCGGGAGCCGCAGACCAACATCGTGCTGCTCGACGTGGCCGACCTGCGCGGCACGATCGCCGCGTTCCGCGAGGCCGGGGTGCGCGCCGGCGCGATCGCCGGGAAGCTGCGGCTGATGACCCACCGGGACGTCACCGAGCGGCACATCGCCGCCGCCCTGGACCGGATCGGGGAGGTCGGCCCGGCCAGCACCGGATCGCCGGGGGCGCCGCCGGCCCATCTCGGCCGCTCCCGCGACGTGCCGGAGCAGACGCCGCGCACCGCACTGGGCTGACCGGCACCGACCTGCACCGATCAGCACTGACCGGCACCGACCGGCACCGATCGGCACTGATCGGCACTGATCGGCCGGTCACACCCAGGCGCGCAGCCGGTCCAGCGCCGCGGTGATCCCCTCGGACGTCCCGGCGCAGGAGAACCGCAGGTAGCCCCCGCCGTCGACCGGATCGAAGTCCGGCCCGGGCGCGACCGCGATCCCGGTCTCGTCGAGCAGCCGGTAGGTCAGCGCCATCGAGTCCTCGCCGGGGCGCAGCAGGTGCGCGACGTCGGCGTAGACGTAGAACGCGCCGTCGGCCGGTGCCAGCCGGTCGATCCCGATCCCGCGCAGCCCGGCCAGCAGCAGGTCCCGGTTGTGCCCGTACCGGACGACGTGCGCGTCCGCCTCGGCGTAGCTCGCCTCGTCGAACGCGGCCAGCGCGGCGTGCTGCGGCAGCGCGGGCGGGCAGACGGTGAAGTTCCCGGCCAGGCCCTCGACGGTGCGGCGCAGCCGCGGCGGGCAGACCAGCCAGCCCAGCCGCCAGCCCGTCATCGAGAAGTACTTGGAGAACGAGTTCACCAGCAGCGCCTCCCGCGAGGTCTCCCAGGCGCAGGCCGTCGCGGGCGAGCCGGGGAACGTGATGCCGTGGTAGATCTCGTCGCTGACCAGCTGGATCCCGCGGCCCTCGCAGTACGACGCGAGCGCCGCCAGCTCGGCCGGCTCCAGCACGGTGCCGGTCGGGTTCGCCGGGCTGGCCAGGATCAGGCCCTTCACCGGCTCGTCGAGCTCCTCCAGCATCGCGACGGTCGGCTGGAACCGGGTCGCCGGCCCGCACGGCAGCTCGACGACCTCGCAGCCCAGCGCGGTGAGGATGTTGCGGTAGCAGGGGTAGCCGGGCCGGGCCAGCGCGACCCGGTCGCCCGCGTCGAACGCGGCGAGGAAGGCCAGCAGGAATCCGCCGGACGAGCCGGTGGTCAGCACGACGTCGTCCGGGTCGACGGTCACGCCCGCGGTCCGCCGGTAGTGGCCGGCCACGGCGGCGCGCAGCTCCGGGATGCCGGGGGCGACGGTGTAGCCGAGCACCTCGGAGTTCAGCGCCTCGGCGGCGGCCCGGCGGACCGGCTCGGGCGCCGGGGTCGACGGCTGCCCGGCCGAGAGGTTGATCAGGTCGCCGTGCGTGCGGGCCCGCTGCGCGGCGGCCGCCCAGACGTCCATCACGTGGAACGGGGCCACCGCGGCCCGGGCGGCGACGGTGAGCTGGGAGGCGGTCGATCCGGTCACCTGTCGAGGGTAGGCCGGTGGACGTGCGCCGGGCCCGGCACCTCCGCCGCCGTGGGGGGTGCCGGGCCCGGATCACACCGGTGCGCGGGCCGGGAGCCCGCCCCGTGAGGGGCAGAACCCGCGCGGTGTCACTCCGCCGCGGCGAGGCCCAGCTCGTCGAGGGCGGCACCGATCTGCGCGCTGGTGTCGGCGACCGCGGCGTCGAGGTACTCGGCGACCGGGGTCAGCTCGGCGGCCTGGGCCGAGCCCGTGAACGCCAGGGTGGCGAGCGGGGCGGCGATCGCGGCACCGACCAGGGTCAGGGCGCGACGACGACGGGCCGGCTGGGGAGCGTTGGCCATGATGGATCCTCCTGTGTCTCGAGGGCACCGGCTGTGCCCCCGTGACACGGAACGATTCCGCCCCGCACCGGATCGATCAAACCATGATGTCCGGTTTTACACCGTGTTCAAGATCTTTCTACACGGCCCGCGGCAACGACCAGGGCCTGGACAAGATCGTCCTGGTCAATCGGCTTGTTACTCCATTTAGAGCAAGGTCACTACGCCATACGGCGGTAACCTCCCGGCAACATCATCCCGGGATGTGGACCTCGCCGCGCTCGGCCCTGAGCCCGATGTCGGTCCGGTGGTGCGATCCGGCGAGCCGGACCGGGGCCAGCCGCGCGTACGCGTCGGCCCGCGCGGCGGCCAGATCGGCGCCCGTCCCGACCACCGACAGCACCCGCCCGCCGGAGGACACGACCGCGCCGTCGTCCCGTCGCCGGGTGCCGGCGTGCAGCACGCCCTCGCCGTCCGCGCCGGTGATCACGTCGCCGAGCCGCGGGGTCGCCGGATAGCCCTCGGCGGCGACGACGACGGTCACCGCGGACCCGTCCGACCACTCCGGCGCCGGCTGCTCGGCGAGCGTCCCGGTCGCCGTCGCGTACAGCAGCCCGGCCAGCGGCGTGCGCAGCAGCGCCAGCACCGCCTGCGTCTCCGGGTCGCCGAAGCGGCAGTTGAACTCGATCACCGCCGGGCCCTGCGAGGTGAGCGCGAGACCGGCGTAGAGCAGGCCGGAGAACCGGGCGCCGCGCTTCTCCAGCTCGACCGCGACCGGCCGGACGATCTTCTCCACCAGCTCGTCGGTCAGGTCGGCGCCGGCCCACGGCAGCGGGCAGTAGGCGCCCATGCCGCCGGTGTTCGGGCCGGTGTCGCCGTCGCCGACCCGCTTGAAGTCCTGCGCCGGCAGCAGCGGCACCACGGTGGAACCGTCGACCAGGCAGAACAGCGACGCCTCCGGGCCGTCCAGGAACGACTCGAGCAGCGCCGGATGGCCCGCGTCGAGCAGGCCCAGCGCGTGCGCCCTGGCGATCTCGATGTCGTCGGACACGACGACGCCCTTGCCGGCGGCCAGGCCGTCGTCCTTCACCACGTACGGCGGGCTGAACACGCTCAGCGCGGTGTCCAGGTGCGCGGGGTTGTCCACCACCACCGAGGACGCCGTCGGCACGCCGGCCGAGCTCATCACGGACTTCGCGAACGCCTTCGAGCCCTCGATGCGGGCCGCCTCGCGGCCCGGGCCGAAGCACCGGATCCCCGCGGCCCGGACCGCGTCGGCGGCACCGTTGACCAGCGGTACCTCGGGTCCGATGACGACCAGGTCCGCCTGCCAGGTCCGGGCGACCGACACGACGGCGTCGTTGTCGGCCACGTCCAGACCCAGCTGCTCGGAGACCGCCGCCGTCCCCGCGTTGCCCGGGGCGCAGGCGAGGGCCGTCACCCCCGGGTCCTGCGCCAAGGACACCGCGATGGCGTGCTCGCGCGCGCCGCTTCCCACGACCAGGATTCGCACGGTCGTCGAGCGTATCTGCGCATGTCCCGGGCCGCGCCACCGGCATCGGTCCGGGTGCTGGGAGCGCCGTCCGGGGACGGGCTCAGCCCGGGGTGCCGGCCAGCCGGTCCAGGATCAGCCCGGTGACCCGCTCCGGGCGCTCCTGCTGCGGGAAGTGCCCGGTGCGCGGGAGGGCGTGGTGGTCGAACCCGGCACCGGCGAACCGGCGGGTGCGGCGCATCGTGGTGTCCAGCACGCAGGGATCGTCGGCGCCGTGCACCTGGAGCACCGGGACGCCGACCGGGCCGGACACGGCGCGGGCGAACCGGTGGCCCTCCGGGCGGAACAGCGACCGCACCGCCCACCGGTAGTACTCCAGCGCGCAGTGCGCGACGGTGGAGATCCGGATCGCCTCCCGGTTCCGGGCCACCGCACCGGCGAAATCCGCGGTCGTCGCCCACTCCGGCCCGGCCCAGGCGCGCATGATCGCCCCGACCCGGGCGCCGTGCCCGGCGCGCAGCGAGCGCTCCGGCAGCCGCGGGACCTGGAAGCCCGCCATGTACCGGCTGGCCCGGCCCTGACCGAGCGGATCGCGCAGCACCGCGTCCCGCATCGTCACCGGGTGCGGGGCGCCGAGCGCGGTCAGCGAACGCACCAGCCGCGGGTGCAGCGCCGTCACGCTCCAGGCGATCGCCGCACCCCAGTCGTGCCCGACGACGTGCGCCCGCCGCTCCCCCAGCGCCCGGATCAGGCCGGCGCAGTCACCGGCGAGGGTCCAGAGGTCGTAGCCGCGCGGGGGCTTGTCGGTGTCGCCGTAGCCGCGCAGGTCGGGGGCGACGGCGTGGAAGCCGGCGTCGCCGAGCGCGCGCAGCTGGTGCCGCCAGGTCCACCAGAACTCGGGGAAGCCGTGCAGCAGCACGACCAGCGGGCCGTCGGCGGGGCCGTGTTCGGCCACGTGGATCCGGATGCCGTTGGCCGACACCGCACGGTGCGTCCACGGACCGTCGATCCGCACCAGCGCGGGATCGGCCGGCCCGTCGCGGCCCACCGGGGGGTCAGCCCGCTGCGGCGTGCCGTCCGGACGGGCCGTCGGTCAGCTCGCGCACGTTGTCACCGCCGCGGCCGCGCTGGGACAGCACCTGGGCGGAGTCCTTCAGCGAGTCGATGGTCCGCTCCGGCTTGCGGATCTTGCGGACGCGCAGGTAGCCGAGGAAGCCGAACAGCCCGGCGAGCAGCAGCATGACCAGGAACGTGATGCCGAACCCGGCCGCCCGGTTGAGCCACAGCGACAGGAACTCGGCGAGGGTGAAGAACAGGTAGAACAGGCTGAACAGCGCGATCACCGCGGCGATCACGAAGAAGACGCTGCCCTGGACGCCCTTCTTCACCTCGGCGGTGACCTCGGCCTTGGCCAGCTCGACCTCGGACCGGACCAGCGTGGACAGGTGCGTGGTGACGTCCTTGGCGAGCGCCCCGAGGGACGCGTCCCGCGGCCCCGGCTCCGGGGAGAGCGGGATCGAGGGCAGGACCGGCGGAACCTCCGCGTTGCCCGACTGGCTGTTGCTGGCCACCGTCTTCCCTCCTGCGCTCGGCGATCAGTGAGCCGCCATCGTGCCACGGGGGACCATCGCCCGCTCGCCCGCGCCACGCCGGTCCCGGCTCCTCACTCGTCCGGGCGGCCGCGCAGCTTCTTGATCTGCCCCCGCCGGTTCTTCGCGTCCAGCCTGCGGCGTTTCGACCCGGCGGTGGGACGGGTGGGCCGTCGGGTGCGCGGTTCGGGGGCCGTGGCCTCCCCCAGGACGGCGGCGAGTCGCGCGCGGGCGGCCTCCGGTTGCGGAGCTGGCTGCGGTGCTCGGCGGCGACGATCGTCAGGACGCCGCCGGTCAGCCGGTTCCGCAGCCGCTCCAGCGCGCGTGCCCGCAGGTCCTCCGGGACGCTCGGCGAGCCGGCCAGGTCGAACGACAGCTCGACCCGGGAGTCGGTCGTGTTGACGCCCTGCCCGCCCGGCCCGGAGGCGCGGGAGAACCGCCAGGACAGCTCCCGTTCGGGCACGACGAGGCCGCGCCGCACCCGTATCCCGTCGGAGTCCACGACGGGCATGGTGACACCGACGGCCCCGGACGCGACGATCGCGCCGGGGCCGCCGGGTCACCGCTGCGGGGTCACTCCTCCTTGGAGTCCTTCATGCCGGTGGAGATCAGGTCCATCACCGACGAGTCCGCCAGCGTCGAGACGTCGCCGACCTCGCGGTTCTCCGCCACGTCGCGCAGCAGCCTGCGCATGATCTTGCCGGAGCGGGTCTTCGGCAGCTCCTCGACGACCATGATCTGGCGCGGCTTCGCGATCGGGCCGATCTCCTTCGACACGTGGTCGCGCAGCGCCTTGATGGCGTCCTCGCCGCCGTCCTTCGCCGCGCTGCCGCGCAGGATGACGAACGCGACGATGCCCTGCCCGGTGGTCTCGTCGGACGCGCCGACGACCGCGGCCTCCGCCACCGTGGGGTGGCTGACCAGCGCCGACTCCACCTCGGTGGTGGAGATGCGGTGCCCGGACACGTTCATCACGTCGTCCACCCGGCCGAGCAGCCAGATGGCGCCGTCGTCGTCGTACTTCGCGCCGTCACCGGCGAAGTAGTAGCCCTGCTCGGCGAACCGGGACCAGTAGGTGTCGCGGTAGCGCTCGTTGTCGCCCCAGATCCCGCGCAGCATCGACGGCCACGGCTGGTCGAGCACCAGGTAGCCGCCCTCGCCGTTGCCGACCGGGGTGCCCGAGTCGTCGACGACGGTCGCCGAGATGCCGGGCAGCGGCCGCATCGCCGAGCCCGGCTTCGTCGCGGTGACGCCCGGCAGCGGGGCGATCATCTGCGAACCGGTCTCGGTCTGCCACCAGGTGTCGACGATCGGGCAGCGATCCTTGCCGATCTTCTCCCGGAACCACATCCAGGCCTCGGGGTTGATCGGCTCGCCGACCGTGCCGAGCACCTTCAGCGACGACAGGTCGTACTTGGCGGGGATGTCCTCGCCCCACTTCATGAACGTCCGGATCAGCGTCGGCGCCGTGTAGTAGATGGTGACGCCGTACTTGTCGACGATCTCCCAGTGCCGGCCCTCGTGCGGGGTGTTCGGGGTGCCCTCGTAGATCACCTGGGTGGCGCCGTTCGCCAGCGGCCCGTAGACGATGTAGGTGTGCCCGGTGACCCAGCCGATGTCGGCGGTGCACCAGTAGACGCTCTCGCCCGGCTTGTGGTCGAACACGACGTTGTGGGTGTACGCGGACTGCGTCAGGTACCCGCCGGAGGTGTGCAGGATGCCCTTCGGCTTACCCGTGGTCCCCGAGGTGTAGAGGATGAACAGCGGGTGCTCGGAGTCGAACGACTCCGGGGTGTGCTGGTCGGAGGCCGAGTCGACGGCGTCGTGCCACCAGACGTCGCGGCCGTCGGTCCACGGGACGTCGGTCTCGGTGCGCTTCACGACGAGCACGTGCTCGATCGTGGTGCCCGCGACGGCCTCGTCGGTGTTCTCCTTCATCGGCGCCGGCTTGCCGCGCCGGTACTGGCCGTCGCTGGTGATCAGCAGCTTCGCCTCGGCGTCCTCGATCCGGGCCTTCAGCGCGCCCGGCGAGAACCCGCCGAAGACGACGCTGTGCAGCGCGCCCAGCCGGGCGCAGGCCAGCATCGAGAAGACCGCCTCGGGGATCATCGGCAGCTGGATCGCCACCCGGTCGCCCTTGCCGACGCCGAGCGCGGCGAGCGCGTTCGCGGTCTTGGAGACCTCGCGCTGCAGGTCGGCGTAGGTGATGGTGCGGGAGTCGCCGGGCTCGCCCTCCCAGTGGATCGCGACCCGGTCCCCGTTGCCGGCCTCGACGTGCCGGTCGGCGCAGTTGTAGGCGACGTTCAGCTCGCCGCCGACGAACCACTTCGCGAACGGTGCCTCCCATTCCAGGACGGTGTCCCAGCGCTTGGTCCAGTGCAGGCGGTCGGCCTGCTCCGCCCAGAACCCGTCGCGGTCGGACTCGGCGCGCTCGTACCACTCGGCGGTGGCGTTGGCCTGAGCCGCGAACTCCTCGGGCGGCGGGAACGAGCGGCTCTCGGTGGACAGTGCGCTCAGTGCTGAGCTGGTTCCTGAGCTCTTCTCGGACTCGGCCATGTCCTCGTGTCCTCCTTGACGCGGCGTGATTCCGGCCTCTCGGCCTGCGTACCCACCAGGGTGCGCACGTGTGCGTGACGACGCTAGTGAACCGGATGGCGCCGTGCACCGTCCGACGGGACGGGTGGTTTCCGCACCGACCGGCGGGCGGCGGCGTCGTCCCAGGTCATCGGGGTTGCGACAGGCCGACGACGACCACGGCGCATCGGCGAGGCCGCGGACCGGCGGCCGACGGACGGCCGACCGGCGGACGACGAACGGTCCACTGCGTACGGAGCCGGGTGGGAGAGCCGGTACCCGAGAGTAGGGCACCGCTTGCGACGATGACACGCATGGCCCGTCCCCCGACCGACGACCCGCTGGCCCCGCTCACCGGCCTGCCCGGCGTGCCCGAGGCGGTCGCCCGGGCGCGGGACGCGACCACCGAGGTGCACAACCGGCCGGTGAACCGGCGTGGCTGGCCCGCGACGGCCGCCGAGGCCGCGCTGCGTGCCGCCCGGTCGTCGGCCGCGCTGGACGGTGCCCCGCTGCGGCCCGCGACCGCCGATCACGTGTCCGATCCGGTGCTGGCCGGGGCGGTCCGGATCGCCGACGAACGCGCTCGGCTGCTGGAGGTGTGGGGCCGGGCGCCGCTGCAGGCGCTGGCCCGGCTGCACGTGCTCGCGGCGACCGACCTGGTGCCGACCGAGGAGCACGAGGCGCTGCTGGGGCGGCCGCGGCCGGGGGCGTCGGCCCGGCTCGCCGGGCTCGCCGACCTGCTCGGCGGCGGCACCTCGGTGCCGGCCCCGGTGCTGGTCGCGGTGGTGCACGGCGAGCTGCTGACGCTGCGCCCGTTCGGCACCGCGGACGGGGTGGTCGCCCGCGCCGCCGCCCGGTTGACGGCGATGTCGTCCGGCCTGGACCCGCGCGGCCTGTCGGTGCCGGAGGTGGGATTCCTGCGCCGGCCCGCGGAGTACCGGGAGGCGGCGGAGGCGTTCGGCTCCGGGACCGCCGACGGGGTGGCCCGCTGGATCGTGCACCTGTGCACGGAGTGGGAGGCCGGTGGCCGGGAGGGCCTCTCGATCGCGGCGGCCCAGTCGGTCTGACACCCGATCGGCCCGGACAGTGAGCCGGGCGGCGTCCCCTGGGGGACACCGCCCGACCCGACGCGCGGTCCGGGTTCCTGGCGTGCACTACGTGTCGTGTACGACGGCCTCGGCGCCCGGCGTCCCGGTACGCAGGCCCACGACGACATGCCTCCCGCGGCGTGCTCGGCGTGGAGTGCCCGGCTCACGCGTACGGAGCCCGGCCGGGGGAGACGGGTTCTTCTCCTCCGAACCGCCCCTGGCCTGACCGGGGTCCGTGACCCCGTTCCTAGACCTGTCGGGGGCCGTCGGGCAACCCTCGCGCGCAGGTGCACCGGTTCAGCAGCGATCCGTGACCGGCCAGATCACCCGCCCGCGCGGCGACGACGCACCGGACGGCGGTCGCGGCCGATGAGTTCCGTCCGTCCGGGCGGTCGGACAGGGGGAACGGGCCACCGACGAGAGGGCGCAGCGATGACCACCACCGGCGAACCGCAGCTGATCACCACCGAGGCGGCCGTGACGGCCGTCGTGCGCGGGGTGGTGCCCGCGCCGGAGCTGCCCGCGTTCTACGACCGGGCGTTCGGGGTGCTCCCGCGGACCGTCGCCGCGCAGGGCGTCACGGTCGTCGGTCCGGCGTTCGGGCTCTACCACGGGCTGCCCGGCGAGCAGTTCGATCTGGAGGCCGGGTTCCCGACCGACCGGGCCGTGCAGGCCGAGGGCGAGGTGCTCGCCGGCGAGCTGCCCGGCGGCCGGGTGGCGCGGTCCGTGCACGCCGGGTCGTTCGACGGGCTCGGCGCCGCCTGGCAGCGGCTCGGCGAGTGGATCACCGCGCAGGGCCTCACCCCGGGCGGCACGTTCTGGGAGGTCTACCTCACCGAGCCGACGCCGGACATGGACCCGGCCGACCTGCGCACCGAGCTCAACTGGCCGGTCGGATGAGCGGCCGGGGGCGCCGTCGTCCCCTGGCCATCCCGGCCACCGCGAGCACCGCGAGCCCGGCACCGGTCGCGGCCGCGATCCGGGTCCGGCGACCGGCCGGTGCGGGCGGCCGGACCGCGGCCCGGCCGTCGGTTCCGCCGGCGGCGGCACCCCGGCCGGCTCCGTCGGCGGCCGTACCCCGGCCGGCTCCGCCGGGGGTGAAGCGGTCGGCGAGCCGGTCCCGCAGCCGGAACAGCCGGTCCCGGCGGGACGCGGCCCGGACGAACCCGAGCACCGGCCAGCCGCGTTCCCGGGCGATCGCCCGCAGCTCGCGGTCCGGGTTCACCACGGCCGGCCTGCCGACCGCCTCCAGCAGTGGGAGGTCGGTGATCGAGTCGGTGTAGGCGGCGCACCGGTCCAGGTCGAGCCCGAGCTCGGCGGCGATCTCCCGGGCGGCCTGCGCCTTGCCCTCGCTGTAGCAGTAGAAGTCGATGTCGCCGGCGTAGCGGCCGTCCTCGGTCCGCATGGTCGTCGCCCGGAACCGGTCGACGCCGATCAGTTCCGCGATCGGCTCGACGACCTCCAGGCCGGACGCCGACAGCAGCACGATCTCGGCTCCCTGCGCACGGTGCCGCTCGATCAGGCGCACCGCCTCCGGGTACACCAGCGGGCCGATCACCTCCTGCAGCGTCTCCGCGACGATCGCCCGGACGCGCTCGACCTCCCAGCCCTGGCAGATCAGCACCATCCGCCGGCGCAGGGTGTCCATCGTGGACGCGTCGGCGCCGGCGAGCACGAGCAGCAGCTGCGCCCACGCGCCGCGGGCGACGGTGGCCCGGTCGACCAGCCCGTGCCGGGCGAACGTACTGGCGAACGCCAGCGCGCTCGATCCGGCGATGATCGTGTTGTCCAGGTCGAGGAAGACGGCCTGGGGGGCGGGTTCGGCGGTGCTGGTGGGCGCGTCGGACACGTCCACCAGCCTGCCCGGTGGGCGACCGGCCGCGCACCGCCGCCCCCTCCGGCCGGGGCCGGACCGTCATCCGGACGCGCTCACCGGTCCCCGCCCGGTTCACCCTCCTGCACCCCTCCGGCGCGCCGCCGCCGGAACCGGTCGGCGCAGGCCACAGGCGGGGTATGGGCGGGACAGCACGATTCCGGCTACAGTTGTGTGAGCTCGGACGTGGTCCGGGCGGGTTCAGCTCGACCCCCCGGGGCTGAACCGACAGACGGCCCCCGCCAATCCCCCCTGGCGGGGGCCGTCCTCTGAGCGGACCAGGGTGGTAGCCGATCGCGGCTCCCCGGGCCACCCGCCATCCACAGGACGGCCGGTTCTCCCCAGGTTGTCCACAGGCGGACACATCGCCGGTCCGGCGGCGCCGCGGCACCGCACGCTCGTACCGGGGCCCGCACCGGCGGGCCGGTGGGAGGTGCGGCGGGGATGGACCGGCGCTGTCTGGTCGTGGCCGACGACCCGGATCTGCTCGACGCGTTGCTGCGCATCGCCGCGGCGGCCGACATGGAGGCGCAGCGCGCGATCGACGCCGCCGACGCCCGGCGGGCCTGGGCGCGGGCCCCGGCCGTGCTGCTCGACCGGGCCGGCGCGGTGCGCTGCCGGGAGGCCGGGTTCGGGCGCCGCGGCTCCGTCGTGATCGTGGTGACCGGCGAACCGGCCGCCGAGGACTGGCGGGCCGCCGTCGCGCTCGGCGCGGACCGGGTGGTCCAGCTGCCCGCCGGGGAGGCGGCGCTGGCCGGGATGCTCGCCGACGTCCGCGACCGCGCCGGCGGGGCGCCCGGCCGGGTGCTCGCGGTGGTCGGCGGCTGTGGCGGCGCGGGCGCCTCGGTGCTCGCCACCGCCGTCGCGGTCGGGGCCGCCCGCGCCGGGAGCGCCGCGCTGCTGGTCGACTGCGATCCGCTCGGTGGCGGGCTGGACCTGCTGGCCGGCATCGAGGAGGAGGCCGGACTGCGCTGGCCCGGGCTCACCGTCGGCGACGGCCGGGTGCAGGCCGCATCGCTGCGCGGCGCGCTGCCCCGGGTGGTGTCCGGCCGGGCGGAGCTGTCCGTGCTGTCCTGTGCGCGCTCCCCGCACGGCCCGGAGCCCGCCGCGGTCGGCGCCGTGCTCGACGCCGGGCGCCGGGCGGGCGGGACGGTCGTCTGCGACGTCCCCCGCTACCCGACCGACGCGGCGCTCACCGCGGTCGCCGCCGCCGATCTCACGGTGCTGCTGGTGCCG
Organism: Pseudonocardia kongjuensis; assembly: GCF_039526905.1. NCBI lineage: Bacteria > Bacillati > Actinomycetota > Actinomycetes > Pseudonocardiales > Pseudonocardiaceae > Pseudonocardia > Pseudonocardia kongjuensis. The sequence goes on from NZ_BAAAJK010000024.1 coordinate 125,779, forward strand.
GCGACGCTGCGGGCCGGCGCCGCCGCGTGCCGGGTGGCCGACGTGCTGGCCGAGCACGCGCAGGTGGTCGAGCTCGTCGTGCGCGGGCCGTCGCCGGGCGGCATCACCCCCGGCGAGGTCGCGTCCTGCCTCGGCCTGCCGCTGCTGCACGCGATGCGCCCGGCGCGCGGCCTGGCGGGCGCGCTGGAGCGCGGCCGCGTCCCCGGCGCGGGCCGCGGTGCGCTGTCGGTCGCCGCCCGCGTGCTGCGGGACCGGCTCGGCGCGCTCGACGTCGCGCACCGGGCGGCGTCGTGAACCCGCTGGTCGACCGGGTCCGGGCCCGGCTGGCCGACGCCGGCGGCGAGACCGGCCCGGCCGCGGTCGCCGCGGCGGTGCGGGCCGAGTCCGGCGGCGTCGCGTCCGACATGGACGTGCTGGCCGCGCTCCGGTCGCTGCGCCAGGAGTTCACCGGGGCCGGTCCGCTCGATCCGCTGCTGCGCGACCCGGCCACCACCGACGTGCTGGTCACCGCGCCGGACGCGGTGTGGGTGGACCGGGGCGACGGGCCGCGCCGGGTCGCCGTCACCTTCCCGGACGAGGCCGCCGTGCGCCGCCTCGCGCAGCGGCTCGCGCTGGCCGCCGGGCGCAGGCTCGACGACGCCAGCCCCTGCGTCGACGGCCGGCTCGCCGACAGCGGGGTCCGGCTGCACGCGGTCCTCCCGCCGGTGGCCGCGGCCGGGACGGCGATCTCGCTCCGGGTGCTGCGCCCGGCGAGCCACGACCTGGCCGCGCTGCGCCGCAGCGGGACGTTCGACGCGACCGGCGAGGCCCTGCTGCGGGCGGTCGTCGCCGCCCGGCTCGCCGTCCTGGTCGGCGGCGGTACGGGCAGCGGGAAGACGACCCTGCTCAATGCGTTGCTCGGCGCGGTCGACCCGGGCGAGCGGATGATCACCGTGGAGGACGCCGAGGAGCTCCGGCCCCGGCACCCGCACGTGGTGCGGCTCGTCGCGCGCCCGCCGAACATCGAGGGCTCCGGTGGGGTGCCGCTGCGCGAGCTCGTCCGGCAGGCGCTGCGGATGCGGCCGGACCGGCTGGTGGTGGGCGAGGTCAGGGGCGCCGAGGTCGCCGACCTGCTCGGGGCGATGAACACCGGTCACGACGGGGGCGCCTGCACCGTGCACGCGAACTCGGTGCGCGAGATCCCGGCCCGGATGCGGGCGCTCGCCGGGCTCGGCGGGATGCCGCCCGCGGCGCTCGACGGCCAGCTCACGGCGGCGGTCCAGGTGGTGCTGCACATGCGCAGGCGCCCGGGCGCGGGCCGGGAGCTGCACGAGATCGGGGTGCTGCACGACGACGGCGGCCCGCAGGTCGCCGCCGCGTGGACCCGGTCCGGTGGGCCGGGCCCGGGTGCGGAGCGGTTGCGCGCCCTGATCCGTGAGCGCGGGGGGTGGGTGCCGTGCTGAGTCCGCTGAGTCCGCTGAGTGCGCTGAGTGCGCTGCCCTCCCCCGCCCGGGTCGTCCCGGTCCTGCTGTTGCTCGCCTGCGCCGTGACCGGGCTGCCCGGGTGCGGGGCCGGGCGGCGGTTGCGCGGGCTGGGCCGCGGCCGGGCTGGGCGGGCCCGCCGGCCGGTGCCCGCGGCGGCGGCCGGGTACCTGCTCGCCGGGCTCGGCGGGCTGGTGCTGCTCGGCCCGGCCGGATCGGCCTGCGCGGTGGGTGCAGCCTGGTTCACCCGGCGGCGGCGCGCGGCCCGGCGCCGGGCGGAGCGGGCCGTCGCGGCGGCCGGCGAGCTGGCCGACGCGCTCGCCCGGATCGCCGACGAGATCCGGACCGGTGCGCATCCGGCGGCGGCGCTCGCCGGGTGCTCGCAGGACGGGCCGCTCGCCCGCGGCGTGCTGGAGCCGGCGGCGGCCGCCGCCCGGATCGGCGAGCCGGTCCCGGGCGCGCTGCGCCGGGCGGCGACCGGTCCGGCGGGCCGCGACGTCGAACGGATGGCGGCAGCCTGGGAGCTCGCCGACCGGCACGGCGCACCGCTCGCCGGGCTGCTCACCCAGCTCCTCGACGACCTCCGGTGGCGGATCGCGCACGGTGCGCGGGTGCGGGCGCAGCTGGCCGGGCCGCGGGCCACCGCCGCCGTGCTGACCGCGCTGCCGCTCGCCGGGGCGGGCCTCGGGCAGCTGATGGGGATCGCCCCGCTGACCGTGCTCCGCACCGGATGGCACGGGCCGGGCCTGCTGGTGCTGGGGGTCCTGCTGACGATCTGCGGTGCCGCGTGGTCGGACCGGATCCTGCGCGCGGCGGTGCCGTCGTGATCGCGGCGGCGCTCGGCCTGGCCGCGGCGGCGCTGGTGGCGGGCGGGGCGCGCCCGGCGGCCGGGCGGCGGCGCGCCGTCCGCGGCCCGGGGCCGCCCCGG
>NZ_BAAAJK010000025.1:0-31246 GCF_039526905.1 Pseudonocardia kongjuensis
CGTCTCAGTCCCTACCTGTCCTGACAATTTCTGGATCGACTTACACAGAGATCTTGACAGGCCCCGGCCCCGTTCCCGGTGACCACGTCGTAGCCGATCACGTCGTAGCCGATCACGTCGTAGGCAACCGCGTCGTTGGCAACCGTGTCGTGGGTGCCCGCGCTGCTCCCCGGGTTGGTCTGATGGCGGTGGAGCTGCCCGGCTCGTGGCCGACTCCGGGTCAGTTCGCATCCCCCGCCGGCCGGATCGCCTGTGGGGCGCGCTCGGGCCGCGCTGCGCACCGACTCGAGCTCTCCCGTGCCGGTGGTGCCGGTGGCACTCATCGAGCCGGTGGCACAAGCACATCGCACCGACAGCCGACACCCCGGTGCCCGGTCGGGCGTCGAGTTGTCCACATGGCCCCGAACCATCCACAGCTGCGAGAACCGACCGTCCCAGCGGTCCCGATGGCGCGACCCTCGTAGGGACAGCGAAACCGCCGCCCAGGAGGATCCCGTGCCCGCCAACCGCATCACCGTCATCGGCAACCTGACCCGCAAGCCCGAGCTCCGTTACACGCCGACCGGTGTCGCCGTCGTCGAACTGACCGTCGCGGAGAACTACCGCCGGCTGGACACCGTCAGCAAGGAGTGGCGCGACGTGTCGAAGACGTACTACCGCGTGACCTGCTGGCGGAGCCTCGCCGAGCACGCCGCCGGCACCCTGGGGAAGGGGCACTCCGTCATCGTCGTCGGCCGCATGTACATGGACGAGTGGGTGGGGCGGGAGGGCGAGCTGCGTCGCACGCTGTGCATCGAGGCCGACAGCGTCGGATACGACCTGAAGTACTCCTCGGCCCTGGTGCCTCCGCGGGCACCCGGGCCGGACCGGCAGGCCGCCGCGGAGGACCGCACCGGGCGGCCGGCGTCCGGCTGGGAGGTCGTGGTCGGCGAGCCCCCGACCGACGAGCCGGACGACGTCGACGAACCCTTCGACGTGGACGGGGAGGACGTCGAGGGCCGCAGCATGGTCGACCGCATCAGGCAGGAGCAGCTGGCGACCGCACCGGCCTCCGACGGCTGAGTGCGACCGAACTACCATCGTGGTCGTGGCGGACCTGATTTACACGATGCGGAACGTGCGCAAGGCGCACGGCGACAAGGTCATCCTGGAGAACGCGTCGATCAGCTTCCTGCCGGGGGCGAAGATCGGCGTGGTGGGCCCGAACGGGGCCGGGAAGTCGACCGTCCTCAAGATCATGGCAGGGCTGGAGCACGCGAACAACGGTGACGCGACGCTCAAGCCGGGAGCAACCGTCGGGATCCTCCAGCAGGAGCCGCCTCTGAACGAGGAGAAGACCGTTCTCGGCAATGTCGAGGAGGGGCTCGGCGACATCAAGGTCAAGCTCGACCGGTACAACGCGATCGCCGAGGAGATGGCGACCAACTACACCGACGAGCTGATGGAGGAGATGGGCCAGCTCCAGGAGGAGCTCGACCACGCCGACGCGTGGGAGATCGACTCCCAGCTGGAGCAGGCGATGGACGCCCTGCGCTGCCCGCCGCCCGACGCCGAGGTCACCCACCTGTCCGGTGGCGAGCGTCGCCGGGTGGCGCTGTGCAAGCTCCTGCTGTCCAGCCCGGACCTTCTCCTGCTCGACGAGCCCACGAACCACCTCGACGCGGAGAGCGTGCTCTGGCTGGAGCAGTTCCTCGCGAACTACCCGGGCGCCGTCCTGGCGGTCACCCACGACCGCTACTTCCTGGACAACGTCGCCGGCTGGATCCTCGAGCTCGACCGGGGCCGGACCTTCCCCTACGAGGGCAACTACTCCACCTACCTGGAGAAGAAGGCGGAGCGGCTCGCCGTCCAGGGCAAGAAGGACGCCAAGCTGCAGAAGCGGCTGAAGGAGGAGCTGGCGTGGGTCCGCTCCAACCCGAAGGCGCGGCAGGCGAAGAGCCGTTCCCGGCTCGACCGGTACGACGAGATGGCCGCCGAGGCCGACCGGCACCGCAAGCTGGACTTCGAGGAGATCCAGATCCCGCCGGGGCCGCGTCTGGGTAACCAGGTCGTGGAGGTCTCGCACCTGGACAAGGGCTTCGACGGCCGCCAGCTGATCAAGGACCTGTCCTTCACGCTCCCGCGGAACGGCATCGTCGGGGTCATCGGCCCGAACGGCGTCGGCAAGACGACGCTGTTCAAGACGATCGTCGGGCTCGAGAAGCCGGACTCGGGAGAGGTGCGGATCGGCGATACGGTCAAGCTCTCCTACGTCGACCAGAACCGGGGCGGTATCGCACCGGAGAAGACGGTCTTCGAGATCGTCTCCGACGGCCTGGACTTCATCCAGGTCGGGAACGTGGAGATGCCGTCCAGGGCGTACGTGGCGGCGTTCGGTTTCAAGGGCCCGGACCAGCAGAAGCCGGCCGGGGTCCTCTCCGGTGGCGAGCGGAACCGGCTCAACCTGGCGCTGACGCTCAAGCAGGGTGGAAACCTGATCCTGCTCGACGAGCCGACGAACGACCTGGACGTCGAGACCCTCGGTTCGCTGGAGAACGCGCTGGAGCAGTTCCCGGGCTGCGCCGTCGTGATCTCCCACGACCGCTGGTTCCTCGACCGTGTCTGCACGCACATCCTCGCGTGGGAGGGCACCGACGAGAACCCGGCTGCCTGGTTCTGGTTCGAGGGCAACTTCGAGGCCTACGAGAAGAACAAGATCGAACGGCTCGGCGCGGAGGCGGCGCGACCGCATCGAGTCACGCACCGTAAGCTCACTCGCGACTGAGCGCTACGCCGCCGGGCCGTACCCGGGCGGGTCCGATCTGGGCAGAGCGGACGCAACGGCGCTGCACGTGCAATCCGGCCGGTGGTGTCCACAGGAGGCGATGTGACGTCCGACCTGGGAAATCGTGTCGGTAGTACGGCAACCGCCGAGCTGCGGACAGCAGCGGCGCTGCGTTGGCAGCGTCCGCTGCTGACCGCGGAGCTCGCCGGGCACGCCTGCGTGCGCGCCGTTGCAGACGGTGACGATCTGCACTGGGTCCAGGCCGCGGGCTGGCTGCTCGACGGGTTGTCGGCCGGCGGTGACGCCCGTGACGTCGCCACTGCCGTACTCGGCGGGGTCACCGGCATCGGCGATCCCGACGAGGCGGTGCCCGCCGTGCCCGCCCGGCCCCCCGGGGCGGCGTTGCTGAGCCGGCCCGAGGCGTTCCGGCTGCGGGTCGTGCTGGCCGCCGTCGCCCAGGCGGACGGGGAGTGGGAGAGCGCCCGGGCACTCGTCGCCGGGTTGCCGGACGACGCCCCGGGCGAGGAGGCGGGCCTGCTCCGTCTCGACCGGCTGGCCGTCGAGGTGCGGTGCGCGCTCGCCGACCCGGCGGGTGCCGACCTTGCCGGGCTGCGCGCGGCCACGGAGTCGTGTGCCGGGCGGCTCGGCGGGGAGGCGTCGGCGTACGCCGAGCTCGTCGCCGGTTCGGTGTACCGGGCCTGCCGGGAGCACGACCGCGCGGTGGACTGCGCGCTGCGCGGGCTCGCGCAGCTGGGCTGGACGCCCACCCGGCCCGAGGCGCGTCCGCTGTCGGCGCACCTCGCGGCCGCGCTGCTCAGCCAGTGGATCACGGCGCTGCTCGATGCCGGTCGGGTGCCGCTCGCGGCGGTGCGGGCCGCGGCCGCGCAGCGCGACGTCACCGACGCCGGACGACAGGGCGTGCTGCTGCGGCTGACGCTCGCGCGGGCGGAGGCGGGCCGGGCCGACCACGCGTCGCGCGCGCTCGCCGAGGCCGCCGAGGGCGCCGCCGCCGCGGGCGTCCCCGCACTCGTCGCGGCCTGCCGGAACGCGCAGTCGGAGCTGTACGAGAGCGCCGGCCGGTACCGCGAGGCGCTCGAGGCGATGCGTGCGGCCGCCGAGGCCGATCGGCTCGACCGTGCCCGGGGCCGCCGGTTCCGGCAGGCGGTCGCGGCTGCGCTTCCGCTGCCGGAGGCGGCCCCGGCCCGCGGTGCGGCCGTGCGGCGCCGGCCGTCGCCGGTGCCGGTGAGCACGCCGGCTGCGGCGGACGCGGATCAGGACCGCGGGCGTCCGGCGTCCGGCGATCCCGCCTGGTCCGGGATCGTCGCCGCACACGGACGCGGGGCCGGCGTGACGGCCGAGCCTGCGGGCGCGATCTCCGGGCGTGCGGATCGGGGCTGGGCGGGCGCCGGCGGGGAGCTGCCCGCCGAGTCCTGGACGGCCGGCAGGCGGTCCGCGACGGCGCGCTCGGGGATCGACCCGGACGATCCGCTCGGGGTGTCCGGGCTGCTCGGCACCGTCGACGGTCCGGACCCGGTGCCTGCGCCGAGGAACGGATCGGGATGGTCCGCTTCGTCGGGCTCGTCGGGCTCGTCGGGCTCGTCGGGTGAGCACGGCCGGCTGCCGTCGAGGAGCCGACCCGACCGGGCTGCACCGGGGTCGGCCGCCGCGGGCGGCCTCGCCACCGGTGGCCAGGCCCGCACCGGGGCACACGACGACGACCACCCCGATCGCGGCGTGCTGGATGCCGTGGGTGCCGGTGATGCCGGTACCGACGAGCCGGATCCCGCGGGCGTCGACACCGCCGACGCCGGCACCCCGCTCGCCGACGAGCTGGTCGCGGAGCTGCGCGCCAACGGCCGCTCCCGGGTGCCCGCGCGGGGCGTCCTGAACGGGGCCGCCCGGACCGCGGACACCCCGGACCGCGCTGCGCCGGAGCGCCTCCCCGCACCCGAGCGGACGCCCGCCGTCCCCGCGGCGGTGGAGCGCTCGATCCTGGTCGACATCGTCGACGCCGATGGCCGGACGGTGCCCGCCGAGCAGGCGATGGGCACGCTGCACGAGATCGCCGTGCGGTCCCGCCGGCTGGTGCCGCCGTCCGGTTCGGCGGGTATCGACGCCGCCGCCGTGCGGGTCACCCTCCCGGACGCAGACCGGGTGACCGTCCTGCTGTGGGCCCGGTCGCTCGCGACCCATCTCGCCGATCGCGTCCCGCAGGGCGGTCTCCCCGAGGGGGCCGCGATGCGATTGCGCGCCCTCGGCCCGGACGGCATCGAGGGCGACGAGGTCGTCCGCCGGTTGACCGGTCCGGACGAGCCCGCCCGGGTCGACGCCCCGGCCTGGGCGCCGGCCGCCGACCGGCAGCGGGTGTCCGCGGTGCCCGCCGCGACGCCGGGATCCGAGGGCACCGGGGACGACGGGCAGCAGCCCCGTCCGGACCCGGTCGCGGGCCCCGCGATGGCGAGGCCGCTCGATCTGGCGTCCGTCGTCGCCGAGAAGGAGCGCGGGGGACGGCGTCGTGCAGCGGACGGGGACGTCGCGCCGCTGCTCAAGGCCGGGATCACCGTCCGGCCGGGCAGTGGCGGGCGCCGGCGCACGGATTCGCCCGTCGGGACCGGTGGCCGCGACGCCGCCGGTGAGCCGCGCCGCGGGGTGACCGGCGACGGTGGCGCGGACATCGTGCCGGTCGCCGCTGCCGAGCATGCTGTGCACACCACCGCCGGCGCACCGGCCGGGGCGGCGGCCGCCGGAAACGACCTGGCGGCCGCCGGGAACGACCCGGCGGTCCGGGGGAGCGATCCGGCGGCTGCGGGAAGCGATTCCGTGGTCGTGGGGAGCGATCCGGCGGCCGCGGGGCGCGACCTCGTGGCTGTGGGGAGTGATCCTGCGGCTCTGGGGAGCGACCGCGTGGCGCTGGGCGGCGATCCGGCGGCTGTGGGGCGCGACCTCGTGGCTGTGGGGAGCGATCCGGCGGCGGTGGGGAACGATCCGGTGGTTGTCGCGAGTGACCCGGCGGCGGCGGGGAACGATCCGGTCGTTGTCGGGAGTGACCCGGCGGGGCCCCGCGCGGGTGTCTCCGACCGGCGGCTGGCCGACGCGGTCCGCGCGCACATCGACCTGTCCGGGTCGGCGGTGACCGGGAGCCGGTCCGCCGAGGCGGACCCGGATCCGGCCGGGGACCGGGCCGGGCTGCCGGTCGCCTGGTCGTCGGTGTCGACGGGGAGCGGCCCGGGGGCGCTGCCGAAGCGGAACGGGCGGGCCCGCCGCTCCGGCGGGGATCCGGCGGCCGCGTCGGCGGCAGGATCGGGGCCCGGCCGGCCGGGCGCGGCACGCCCCTTCGCGCTGGCGGGGGACACCGCCGGCCACGACGACGTGTGGACGGTTCGCACCGTCGGTCCGGAGCCGGTGGTCGTGCCGGGCGAGGCGTCCGGTCCGGATGCGGCGCCTGGGCCGGACTCGCAGCCGCGATCCACGACTGCGTCGGGGCTGGACCCGGAGTCGGGGCCGATGCAGGCCGCGGGGCTGGACCCGGTGCAGGGGCTGGACCCGGAGTCGGGGCCGATGCAGGTGGCGGGGCCGGACCCGGTGGCGGGGCTCGACCCGGTCCCGGGGCCGATGCAGGTGGAGGGACTGGCCCCTGAGCCGGGTTTGGACTCGGTGGCGAGGCCGGACCCGGGACCCGCGTCGGCGCCGGAACCGGGATCCGAAGCGGCCGCCCGGTCGCACACCCGCGACGTCTACCGGGCCGCGTGGTCGGCGGACCGGCCCGGCGGGCTCTTCGGCGACCTGGTCGGCGGGAACGTCCCGCTCAGCGGCGCCGACCTGTTCGCAGCCCCAGCCGACCCCGACCCCGACCCCGACCCCGACCCCGACCCCGATGCCGATGCCGCGGCCGGGGCGCGGCCCGGTCCGGGTGACCACGACGCCGGGGCCGGGTCCCGGTCCGGTCCGGGTACGGAAGGCCGGTCCACCGCACCCACGGACTCCGGGCCCCGGGAGGCGGGAGCCCCGGTGACGGAGTCGGGTGCCGGGCCGGGGTCCGGTGCCCACAGGGTCGGGCAGGAGCCTGGGGCCGCGTCCGGTGCCGGGCCGGGGTCCGGTGCCCGCACGGTGCGGCGGGAGCGTGGGGCGGCCTCCGGTGCCGGGCCGGGGTCCGGTGCCCGCACGGTGCGGCGGGCGAGCGCCCCGCCGGCCGACGACGACACGACCGACACGACCGACGCGACCCCGGGGGCCGGCGAACCGGCTGCGGCCGGCCCGGCCGACCGGCCCGCCCCGGGGCGACCGGGCACGAGCGGCGGCAGCGCTGCCGCGGCGGTCACCGGCGGGAACACACCGCCCACCGAGGGCGCACCGTCCGACGCCGGCACGACCACGTCCGGCGATCCGGCCGAGATCCCCGAGAACATGAGCATGGCCGATCTCCTGGCCGGGGCGCTCGCCGCGTATCGCGAGATCTGATCCGGCCTGCACGAACGGCCCGCTCACGGCCCCGTTCCGGGTTTCCGCAGAGTGCCCGGCGCCGTCACCCTCACGGGATAGGGTGACGGCCGCCAACACACGCGGGTCGGAGTGGGACGTGAGCAGCGGTACGACGGGCGACACCGGAGACAGGACCGACCTCGGCGCGTCGGCGGGCGGTGAACCGCGCCCGGGCAGCAGCGCCGCCGCGGACCTGGTCCGTCACTACGCCCGGCACACCCCCGAGCCGGAGAGCACCGACGGCGGCGCGCTGCCGGGCCCGGCGTCCGTCGTCGACGCGCATCTCGCGCTCGCCGCGCACCGCGAGCCGGGCCGGGCCGTCATCCGGGTCGTCCCCGGCGTCGGGGGCGCGGCGACGGTCGACATCGTCACCGACGACATGCCCTACCTGGTCGAGTCGGTCATCGCCGGGGTCGCGCGGGCGGGCGGCACGGTGCGCCGGGTCGTGCACCCGATCCTGGTCGTCCACCGCGACGCGGCGGGCACCCTGCGCGGTGTCGACACCGAGGCCGATCCCGGCCGCCCCGGCGACGCGCTCGCCGAGTCCTGGATGCACCTCGACGTGGTGTACGAGGGCAGGGCCGACGAGGGCGGCCTCCCCGGGAACGGGGCCTCCGGCGGCGGGCTCGATCCGGACGCGCTGCGGGCCGAGCTGGAACGGACGCTGTCCGACGTCCGGCAGATCGTCGACGACACGGCCGCGATGACCCTGCGGGCGCGCGTCCTGGCCGACGATCTCACCGGCGCCGGGACCGTCACCGCGCTGGACCCGGGCGACGACGTGCACCCGGCCGAGGTCGCCGACCTGCTGCGCTGGCTGGTCGACGACCACTTCGTGTTCGTCGGGTACCGGCACTACTCGCGCCGCGACGGCCGCCTGCAGCCCGACACCGAGACCGGCCTGGGTGTGCTGCGCCCGCACGACGCCGGGGCGAACGTGTTCCTCCCCGGGGAGACCTGCGCCGGGGGCAGCGGCGCCGGCGACCCGGCGGGGCTGTTGCTCATCACCCGCGCCGGGGAACGCAGCCGGGTGCTGCGGGCGGTGCACCCGTACTACGTCGGTGTCCGGACCCGCGCCGCCGACGGCACCGTCACCGGCGAGCACCGCTTCCTCGGCATGCTCACCGTGCCGGCCCGGCACGAGTCCGTACTGGACATCCCGGTGGTCGCCCGCCGGGTCCGGGGCGCGATCCGGCGCGCCGGGTTCCCCGCCGACTCCTACTCCGGGCAGCAGATGCTCGAGGTCTTCTCGGTGCTGCCCCGCGCCGAGCTGTTCGCGTCGTCGGAGCAGCGGCTGCACGACACCGGGGTCGGTGTCCTGGAGGCCAGCGCCCGGCGCGCGGTGCGGCTGTTTGTGCATCCCGACCCGTACCGCCGCTTCCTGACCTGCCTGGTCTACCTGCCCCGCGACCGCTACACGACCGACACCCGGTTGCGGATCACCGAGATCCTGCGCAGCAGGCTCGGCGGCACCGACACCACCTACACCGCGCAGGTCGGCGACGCCGAGCTGGCGATGCTGCACCTGACCATCACCACCGACCCGGCGGCCGATCCGGCCGAGGTGGACGTCTCCCGGCTGCAGGACGAGGTCGCCGAGGCCACCCGGACCTGGGACGACCTGCTGGTCGCCGCCCTCGGCGACGCCGGTGCGGCGGCCCGGCCCCTGCTGGCCGGCGTCCCCCGGTCCTACAAGGCCGGGGTCGCGCCCCGGCACGCCGTCGAGGACCTGCGCCGGGTGATGACACTCGGCGCGGGCGGTGGTGACAGCGCAGGTGCCGGTGCAGGTGCCGGTGCAGGTGATGGCGACGCGTTCGACCTGCGCCTCTACCGCGGCGCGGACGACGACATCCGGTTCGCGCTCTACCTGCGCGACTCCCCGGCGACGCTGACCCGGATGCTGCCGCTGCTGCAGCAGCTCGACATCGACGTCGTCGACGAGCGGCCCTACGAGTTCACCCTGCCCGGCGGGCGCGGCTGCTGGCTGTACGACTTCGGCGTCCGCGCCCCGGAACCCGCCGGGGCGCCCGCCGCACCGGCCGTCGCGGTGGAGGACGCCGGGACCCGGTTCGAGGAGGCGTTCGCGGCCGCGTGGCGCGGCGACGCGGAGTCCGACCGGTTCTCCGCGCTGGTGCTGCGCGCCGGGCTGCACTGGCGGGAGGCGGCCGTCCTGCGTGCCTACAGCCGCTACACCCGCCAGGTCGGCGGCCGGTTCACCCTGCAGTACACGGCGAACGTCCTGGTCGCGCACCCGGACGTCGCGCAGGCCCTGATCACCCTGTTCCGGGCCCGGTTCGACCCGGAGCGCGCCGACCCGGTCGAGCGGGAGGCCGCGCACCACCGCGCGCTGGAGCACGCGACCACGCTGATCGACCAGGTCAGCGGCCTCGACGCGGACCGGATCCTGCGCGGGCTGCTCGCCGTGATCGAGGCGACGCTGCGGACCAACTGGTTCCGGGGCCGGCCGTTCTTCTCGTTCAAGCTCGACCCGGCCGCCGTGCCGGACATGCCGCCGCCCCGGCCCAAGTACGAGATCTTCGTGTACGCGCCCGGGGTGGAGGGCGTGCACCTGCGCTTCGGGCCGGTCGCCCGCGGCGGGCTGCGCTTCTCCGACCGCCAGCAGGACTACCGCACCGAGATCCTCGGGCTGGTGAAGGCTCAGGCGGTGAAGAACGCGGTGATCGTGCCGGTCGGCGCGAAGGGCGGCTTCGTCGTGCGGACGCCGTCGCCGTCACCCGAGCACGTGCGCGAGTGCTACACGACCTTCATCTCCGGCCTGCTCGACGTCACCGACAACCTGCTGACCCGGCCGGACGGCAGCACCGAGACGCTGCCGCCGCCGGACGTCGTGCGGCACGACGGCGACGACTCCTACCTCGTCGTCGCCGCCGACAAGGGCACCGCGACGTTCTCCGATCTCGCCAACTCGGTCGCCGCGTCGTACGGCTTCTGGCTCGGTGACGCGTTCGCCTCCGGCGGCTCCGTCGGCTACGACCACAAGGCCATGGGCATCACCGCGCGCGGCGCCTGGGAGTCGGTGAAGCGGCACTTCGCCGAGCGCGGCCTGGACACCCAGACCGAGGAGTTCACCGTCGTCGGCGTCGGGGACATGTCCGGTGACGTGTTCGGCAACGGGATGCTGCTCTCCGAGCACATCCGGCTGGTCGCCGCGTTCGACCACCGGCACGTGTTCGTCGACCCGGACCCGGTCGCCGCGACCTCCTACGCCGAGCGGCGCAGGCTGTTCGAGCTGCCCCGGTCGTCCTGGGAGGACTACGACCGCACGCTGATCAGCGCCGGTGGCGGGGTGTGGCCGCGGACCGCCAAGTCGGTGCCGGTCGGCCCGGAGATGCGCGCCGCGCTCGGCCTGCCCGACGGCGTCACCCGGCTCTCCCCGCCGGAGCTCATCCACGCCATCCTGCTGGCCCCCGCCGATCTGCTGTGGAACGGCGGCATCGGGACGTACGTGAAGGCGTCCGACGAGTCCAACGCCGAGGTCGGCGACAAGGCCAACGACCTCATCCGGGTCGACGGGCGCGAACTGCGGGTGCACGTCGTCGGCGAGGGCGGCAACCTGGGCCTCACCCAGCGCGGCCGGATCGAGTTCGCCAGGGCCGGCGGCCGGATCAACACCGACGCCATCGACAACTCGGCAGGCGTCGACTGCTCCGACCACGAGGTCAACATCAAGATCCTGCTCGACCGGCCGGTCGCCGAGGGGATGCTGGACACCCCGGCGCGCAACGCGCTGCTGGAGTCGATGACCGACGAGGTCGCCGACCTGGTGCTCGCCGACAACATCGCGCAGAACGCCGTCCTCGGCGTCGCCAGGGCGCACGCCGCCGACATGGTCGGCGTGCACGGCCGGATGGTCACCGATCTCGTCGAGCGGACCGGGCTGGACCGCGAGCTGGAGGTGCTGCCCGATCCGGCCGGGTTCGACGGGCTCGCCGCCGACGGCCTCGGTCTCACCAGCCCCGAACTGGCGACCCTGCTCGCCCACACCAAGCTGGACCTGACCGACCGGCTGCTGCAGACCGACCTGCCGGACCGGCCGGCGTTCGCCGCGACGCTCCCCGCCTACTTCCCGGCCCCGCTGCGCGAACGGTTCGACCACGCCGTCCGCAACCACCCGCTGCGCCGGGAGATCATCGGCACCCGGCTGGTGAACCAGATGGTCGACGGCGCCGGGATCAGCTACGCGTTCCGGCTGGGTGAGGAGCTGGCCGCCGGGCCGGACGACGTGATGCGGGCCTGGGCCGTCACCACCCGGGTGTTCGCGCTGCCCGAGCTGTGGGAGATGGTCCGGACCGCGGACGTCCCGGTGTCGGTCGCCGACGCCGTCGTGCTGGAGTCCCGCAGGCTGCTGGACCGGGTGTCGCGGTGGTTCCTCACGAACCGGCCGCAGCCACTCGCCGTCGGCGCCGAGATCAGCCGGTTCGCCGACCCGATCGCGCAGCTGCGCCGGCAGCTGCCCGAGCTGCTGCAGGGCCGCGAGCTGGCGGCCGTCCGGGACCGGGCGGCGGCGCTGAGGGCGTCCGGCGTGCCGGAGGCGCTCGTCGAACCGGCGGCACTGTCGCTGTACGCCTACGGGCTGCTCGACGTCGTCGAGCTCGTCGAGCTGTCCGACCGGGAGAAGGAGCCCCGCCCGGCCGACGAGGTCGCCCGGCTGTACTACGCGCTGTCCGAGCACCTCGGCGTCGACCAGGCGCTCACCGCCGTCAGCAGGCTCGACCGCGGCGACCGCTGGCACGCGCTGGCCCGGCTCGCGCTGCGCGACGACCTGTACGGCTCGCTGCGCTCGATCACCCTCGACGCGCTGCGGGAGACCCCGCCGGGCACCGGCGTCACCGAGGCCGTCGCCGCGTGGGAGCAGGCGAACGCGTCGAAGCTGTCCCGGGCGCGGACCGCGCTGGAGGAGATCGGGGCGTCCGCCTCGCTGGACCTCGCGACGCTGTCGGTGATCTCGCGCCAGCTGCGTGGCCTGGCCCGGTAGCGGTCGGGGACACTCGGGCGTATGTCCGCTTTCGTCGCGCAGGTCCCGCTCCGCTGGACCGACCAGGACGCCTACCGGCACGTCAACCACGCCCGGATCGTCACGCTGATCGAGGAGGCCCGCGTCGCGCTGGCCTTCACCGGCGCCGGCGAGGAGGGGCTGACCGGGTTCTCGTCCGGGCTGCTGGTCGCCGGGCTGAACGTGGAGTACAAGCGGCAGCTGCCGTGGCGGTCCGAACCGCTACGGGTGGAGATCACCGTGCGGGACCTGCGGGCGGCGTCGTTCACCCTGGACTACCTGCTGCACGACGGGCCGGGACCGGACGATCCGGTCGCGGTGACCGCGTCCACCAGGATGGCGCTCTACGATCTGGACGCCGGTCGGCCGCGTCGGCTCACCGACGGCGAGCGCGACTACCTGAAGCGGCACCTGGGGGAGGTCTCGTGATCCTGCGGCTGGCCGACGTGACCGAGCGGGACGATCTCGGCGCGTTCACCGCGCGGGTGGCGCGGCTCGACGAGGCGGCGGCGATCCGGCTGACGGCCACCGGTGACCGGGTCACGGCGTGGGCGCGGACCCCGTTCGACGTGCTCGTCACCCGGTCGGTGACCGGCACCCTGGACGGCGGCGGGCCGGTGACGGCGCACGCGTCGTCGCTGCTGACCGCGCTGGCGGTGGAACGGGCCGAGGAGATCGATCCCGGGCCGGCCGCGGCCTGGTTCGAGGAGCTGCCACCGGAGGACGGCTGGGCGCTGGTCGACGACGTCCCCGCCGACGAGCTGGACGGGCTGGCCGATCGCGGATTGGCACTGGCCCGCGAGCACGCCGGGCCGATGGGGCCGCCGGCGTCGCTGCTGGACCAGACGGTGCTGACGGTGTCGCCGCCGGAACCGGGCCGCCCGGTGACGGTGCCGATGCGGGTGCTGTTCGCGATGTCCGGGATGGGCTTCCTGGGCTCCGGTCCCGGCGGAGCCGGGGACGGGCCGCGGGTCCGGGTGTCGGCGGCCGGTTCCTGGGTGCGGCTCGACGCCCGCTACGGCGCCGTCGTGCGACGCCGGGTGGTGTCGCTGCCGCTGATGGTCACCGCCTGATCCCGGTTCAGGAACCGAGGTCGAGCACGCTGACCTCGCCGTCGCCGGTGACCCAGCCGGTGCGGCCGTCCGCGGAGACGGCGATCGCGGTCGGGTTCAGCGCGACGTCGGTGGTGCCGGCCACCCGCCAGGTCGACGTGCGGATCACCTGCAGGCCCTGGTCGGTGACGGCGTAGAGGTGCCTGCCGTCGGGGGCGAAGGCCAGGCCGGTGGGGCCGCCCCGGGTCTCGACGCCGGCGATCTCCCGGCCGTCGGCCGGATCGAGCACGGTGACGGTGTCCGAGTCGGGGCCGCCGACGGCGACCTGGGTCTCCGGCCCGGCGGACACCGCGACGGCCTCCGCGCCGCCGCGCACCGGATAGCTGCGGAGCACGGTGAGGCTGCTCGGGTCCAGCACGGTGAGCTGGTCGGCGCTGCGGGTCGCGAGGTAGATGCGGTCCCCGGTGTCGTTGCCGGCGGCCGCGAACGGGTCCCGGGAGACCGGGACGGAGCGGGTGACCGTCCCGGCGTACGGGTCCAGCTCGTCGACGACGCCGTCGGTGCGCGATGGCACGTAGAGGAACCGGCCGTCCGGGGCGACGACGGCGCCCGCCGGATCGGCGGTCGTCGACGCGGTGCCGAGGACGGACGCCCCCGGCACGTCGACGACGGCGAGCTGCCCGCCCTCGGGGCCGGTGAGGCTGATGAACGCCCGGGCGCCGTCCGGGGACGTGGTCACGCCCTGCGGGGTCGCCGGGAGCGGGATCTCGGCGGTGACGGTGTCGGTGGCGCCGTCGAGCACCAGCAGGCGCGGATCGTCGGCCACCGCGACCAGGGCCGTGCGGCCGTCCGCGGTGGCCGCGACCGCGACCGGTTCCGCGCCGACCCCGACGGTGGCCCGGACCGTCGGCCGGGACGCGCTCGCCGCGGCCGGGCCGGCGTCGGGACGCGGCCCGAGACCGGCGGCGGGGGCGCCCTCGGTGGCGGCGCGGTCCGGGCCGGCGCCGTCCCCGTCGGACCCGGGGGAGAACATCGCCCACAGGGTCAGGGTGCCGAGCAGCACGATCGCGAGTGCGATCGCCAGCCCGGCCGGTGACACCCCGCGGCGGCCGTTGCGCGGCTTCGCGGACATGATCGCCTCGCGGCGCGGGGTGATCGGCTTGCCGGACCCGGACCCCGGGTCGGCGGCCGGCCGCACCTCGGTGCGGGGCCCGGTGTCGGTGACCGCGCCGTCCCGGCCGGATGCGGCGCGGGCCGCGGCGACCGACACGGCACCCACCGACGCAGCGGCCGCGATGTTCCCGGTCCCGGCGCTGTCAGTGCTGTCAGCGCTGTCGGTGCTGTCGGTGCTGCTGCCGCCGGTGCCGCTGCCGGTGTTGCCGTTGCCGCTGCCGTCGTTGCCGCCGGTGCTGCCGTCGCGGCCGGTGGGGTCGGCGGTGGTGCGGGCGGCGGGGGTGCCGTTGCGCTGCTCCGGTGCGCGGGGGGCATCGCCGGGTGGCGGTCCCTCGTGGGCCGGTCCGGGAGCCGGGGGGCGGGCCGGCGTGGGGGACACCGCTGCGACCCGTGCGGTGGCGTCCGTCCCGTCGCCGTCCCGGCCGTGCCGGGACGACGGCGCCGGGCCGTCCTGCGGGGGCCGGCCGGTGACCGGGCGGGGGCCGCGCCCGGGCGGCGGGGTGATCGCGTGCCGGGGACGGCCGTCGTCGTCGAGGGCGGGGATGGTCACGGTGGCGTCGGACGCCGCCGGCCGGGGCGCCCGGCGGGCGGGATCGTGCTGGGATCGGCCGTCCGGTGCTGCCCACGGCGCGTGGTCACCGGGCCGCGGGTAGGGCTGCGCACCGGTGCTGCCGCCGGTGGGCGGCATCCCGCCGGTCGCCTCGGCACCGGCCGGGCCTGCCGGTCGGGGCGGCCCCGTCGGCCCGGCCAGGCCGGTCGGCCCGGTCAGGCCGGTCGGCCCGGTCGGGCCGGGGCCGCCGCGGCGTGCCGGGGGGCCGGCGGTCGTCGTGTCGGTGGGGAGCGGGTTCCGCCCGGTGCTACCGCTGCCGTGCGCCGGGGCGCCGCGAGCGGGCTCGTCGCGCGGGGCCGGCCGGCCGTGTTCCGCGGGCCGGTCGTCGCCGCGGTGACCGGCGTCGGTGGAGGTGTCGTCGCGGCGGGTGTGGCCGCCCTGCTCGGCGTCCCGGGCGGCGCGGCCGGGGAGCTCGCCGAAGCCGCGGCCGGTGCCACCGCCACCGGGGGTGGCGAACAGGTCGTTGCCGGACAGGCCTGCCATCGCCGGACCGGACGGTGCGCCGCCCATCGGGGGCCGCGGCGCGGACTCCCGCTCGGCGTTCTCCGGGGCGGGCCTGCGGCGGCCGGGCATCGTCGGGCGGACCCCGGACGACGGGGTCGCCGGCCGCGCGTCCGCGGTCGGCCCGCCCGGCTCGGCGGTGTCCGCGGACGCGCTCGGGTAGTGCCCGAGCAGCGCGCCGGGCGGCAGGATGTCGGTCTCCGGGCCGCCGTCCGTGCCGGGCCGGGGCGGCCAGCGCTTGGACGTCGTGCCGCCGGTGGCGGGGGCGTCGGTCCGGGCGGACCGGACGGGCCTGGCCGCGGGGGCGTCGCCGTCGTCCAGCGGGCGGGGCGACGGTGCGATCGGGGGCACCACGGTCGGGGCCGGCTGGGTCGGCGGCGCGTCACCGGGAGCGGACCGGTCGCCACCCATGCGGGGGCGCCCGGCGGCCGGGGTCGCGGCCGGGTCCCCGGCGCCGGCCGGTCCGGAACTGCCTGCGGCGTCCGGCCGGCCGGTGGACGGGCTGTCCGCCGGCGCGTCGGGGGCGCCCGGGGCGGCTGCCGGGTCCGGGTGGTTCGCCGCGGAGCCCGGGCTGTCGGCCTGGCCGGCGGGGTGTGCCCAGGCTGCCGGGCCTGCCGGCCCGCCGGTCTCTGCCGGGTGCGTCCAGGCTGCGGGAGCGCCGGTTCCCGCCGGGCGCGTCCAGTCCGCCGGGGCGCCGGTTTCCGCCGGGCGCGTCCAGTCCGCCGGGCCGCCGGTTTCCGCCGGGTGGGTCCGGCCTGCGGGATCGCCGGTCGTTGCCGGGCGCGCGGGGCCTGCGTCGTGTCCGGCCTGGCCCGCGTGGTCGCTGCTGCCCGCCGGGCCGGTCGTCGCCGGTGCGGTCGAGCTGTCCGGGTCGGTGCCGGGGGCCGGGTGGCCGGGGGCAGGGGTGTCCCGGTGCCGGTCGGCCGGTGTGGGGCTGTCAGTGGCGGGGCCGTCGGTGGCGGGGCTGTCCGTGGTGGCGCCGTCCGGGCTGTTGCCGGACGGGTCGGCGCCGGATCGGTCGGCGCTGCTGCGCTCGGCGCTGATCGGGCCGGTGCGGACGGGGGTGGTGCCGTTCGCGGAGGCGTCGACGTCGGGTGCGAACGACGGCGGCGGTGCGAACCGGTCCGCGGGGGTGTGCAGCGGATCGTCGGTGTCACCGGCGTCGTCGGGCAGCGGCCCGACCCCGAGCGGGTCGTCACCGAGGTCGCCGAGATCGGCGTAGTAACCGTCGGTGCCGTCGGTGCCGTCGGTGCTGCCGGTGTCGTGGGTGCTGCCGGTGCTGCTGGTGTTGTGGGTGCCGCCGGGGCCGCCGGTGCTGTCGTGGTGCGACGGGTCGTCGCCGTGCGTGCCGGGGGCCGGGTCGGTGTCCGGCGCCTCCCGGTCGGCCGCGGCGGGCTCGGTGCCGGTGTGGCCGGCCCCGTCGTAACCGGCCCCGTCGTGACCGGTGCCGGTGTGGCCGTCGTGACCGGTGTCGTCGTGACCGGTGCTGCTGCCGCTGCCGCTGCCATCGCCGCTGCCGGTGTCGTCGCGGTGGCCGCTGCCGTGTGCGACGTCGGCGGCCGCCGGGCCGGGGCGCGGCGACGGCGTCGGCCGCGGGCCGGTCACCGACGGTGCGCCCGGCGCGACGCCGGACCCCCCGCCCGGGGCATCGGCGCGACCGTTGCGCCCACGGACCAGATCGGCGAACCCGGAACCGGTGGACGCCGCCGGACCGGAGGTCGCGGACGTCTCCACCGGTGCCCCGCCGGACGGCCCCGCAGCGGGAGCCGGGCCGGTCACACCGGTGGTATCGGCCGTGCCGGCGTCACCGGTCGCGGCGTCGTCGGTGCCGGCATCGGGGGAGCGTGCGGAACCCGACCGCATCACCAGGTCGACGAGGGATCCCGGGACCACGGGGACGCGGCCGGTCCGGATCGCCTCGCCGAGCCCGTCAGGGTCCGGTTCCGCGGCGTCGTCACGTCCCGGCTGGCCGGGCGCCGACGTCATGCGTTCTGCGACGGTCGGGTGCACATAACGATCTGATTATCGCGAGCGGCGCCCGGGGCCCTGACCCCGGGTCGGTCCCCGGTGCGTGCGGGACCCGCCTGCGGCGCCGTCCGTCCAGGTCCGGGCGTTGTCACGGCCCGCGCCGAGATCACCGAACGGGAGTACCCCGATCGAGGTCAGCGACACCGGCGGGATCTGCCCGATCGTGGTGCCCTCGGCGTCGTCCTCCCGCTCGGTGCCGGGGCGGCGCCCGGGGCCGAGCAGCAGGGTACCGGTGGTGGTGTCGTCGTCGACCGTTTCGTCGGTTTCATCCGAATTGCCCGGCAGGCCGGATGTGTCCGTACTGGCCGAGGTGTCGCCGGTCGCGGACGACGACCGGTCCCGGACGGCCGGATCGGGCCGCACCGCGGACGGCAGCCCGTCGGTCCCGGCGCCGGACGACCAGACGAACGAGGGCCCGGTGCCGCGCCCACCGTCCGGGCGCGCGGCGCCGGAGAGATCGGAGATGCCCGGCTCGGACCCGCCGAACAGCGCGTCGTCCAGGGTGGCGGCCACCGGCTCCCGGTCCAGCTCGGCGGCGAGGGTGGTGCGCATCCGGGACAGCTCCTCCCGGACCTCGTCGCGGAGCGCGGCGAGGCGCTCGACGTCCCCGGCGACGCCGGCCCGCCGCTCGCCGAGCCGCCGCAGCGTCTCGGCGGCCTCGTCGCGGGCGGCGGAGAGGATCTCGTCGGCGTCCGCGCGGGTCGTGGCCAGCAGCCGGTCGGCCTCCTCGGCGGCCCGGTCGAGCCGCTCGGCGGCGTCCCGCTCGCGGTCGGCGAGCTCGCCCTCCCGGCGGGCGGCCTCGCGCTCCTGCTCGTCCAGCGCGGTCCGGCGGGCGGTGAACTCGCGGTCGAGTTCCGCGGCCCGGCCGAGCAGCGCCTCCTCGGTGCGGGTGCGCCGCTCGTCGGCCTCCTCGCGGGCCCGGGCGAGCACGGCGTCGGCCTCCTCGCGGGCGCCGGCGACGATGGACTCGGCCTCGTCGGCCGCGCGGCCGCGCAGCTCGGCGGCCTCCCGCTCGGCGGCCTCCAGGACGCGCTCCACCCGGAGCCCGAAGCCCGCCTGCTCGGACGCGCCGGCCTCGACCTGCTGCTGCAGCCTGCGGCTCTGCGCGCGGGCCGCGGACAGCGCCTGCTCGGCGGCCTCGGCGCGCCGGATCTCGTCGTGGATCCGCCGGTCCAGGTCCGAGAGCCGGGTCTCGACCTGGGCGCGGTCGTAGCCGCGGAGCACGACGGCGAACCAGGCCCCGTCCACCGCGCCGCCGGGCTCGCCGCCGCCGGAACCGGTCGGTGCGTCGGCGGCACGGTGCGAGTGCCGGGACGACCCGGGCGCAGGATCGGGACGTTGCGGACCGGACGCGGATCCGGACGGCGACGGCAGTGCGGTCACGATGAACCCCCAGACGGGTGACTTCTCGCCGCCCGACCTCCCGGGGCGGCGTCCCGTTCAACGAGATCGGACGCGTTCGGTCACGATCACGGCGGCTCGCGCCCGGATTGCGGCCGAACACCACCCGATCGGCCGCCGGATGGCGGATCAGGGAGTTGCGGAGGGTGACGATCAAGGTCGTCGCAGTCAGAACGTGTCAGGGAACCGGATCGTCGGCGGACCGCCGCGCCCGGATCAGAACTCGGAGTTCTGCATGCTGAGCGCGGCGTACTGGAGGTAGTTCCACAGCTGCTCGCGGTGCTCGGGCGAGAGGTCCTCCTCGTCGACCGCGATCCGCATGCAGCGCAGCCAGGCGTCCCGCTCGATCGGGCCGATCGTGAACGGCACGTGCCGCATCCGCAGCCGGGGGTGCCCGCGCTGGTCGGAGTAGGTGCGCGGGCCGCCCCAGTACTGCTCCAGGAACATCCGCAGCCGCTCCTCGGCCGGGCCCAGATCCTCCTCCGGGTACATCGGCCGCAGCACGTCGTCCCGGGCGACCTCCTGGTAGAACCGGTGGACGATCCGGCGGAAGACCGGAGCGCCGCCCACCTCGGCGTAGAAGTTCTGCGGTGCACTCACGCCGTCATGGTCTCAGCTCTGCCGCTGCGTGCGCCCGTCCAGGGCGGCGGTCGGGAACAGCATCGGCCGCGGGATCCCGTGGTCGTCGAACGCGTCGGTGATCGCGCCGTTGAGTGCGCGCTGCACCGCCCACTGCCGGCCCGGCTTGACCCGGACGGTGATCCGCAGCGTGACGCCCTCCGGGCTGATCCGGTCGACGCCGAGCACCTCGGGCGGCTCCAGGACGTCACCGGAGATGTCGTCCTGGGCGGCCCGCGTGGTCGCCGTCGAGCCGGCCAGCTCGGTGGCCTGCTCGACGTCGGCGCTGTGCGCGATCGGCAGGTCCACCACGGCGACGGCGTAGCCCTGGCTCATGTTGCCCACCCGCAGGATCTCGCCGTTGCGGACGTACCAGACGGTGCCCTGCAGGTCCCGGATCGTGGTGATCCGCAGCCCGACCGCCTCGACGGTGCCGACCGCCTCGCCGACGTCGACGATGTCGCCGACCCCGTACTGGTCCTCCAGCAGCATGAACATGCCGGACAGGAAGTCGCGCACCAGGTTCTGCGCGCCGAAACCGATCGCCAGGCCGAGCACCCCGGCACCGGCGAGCAGCGGGCCCAGCGGGTAGCCGAGCTCGTTCATCACCATCATCACCGCGACCAGCAGCACCACCGCGGAGACGATCGAGCGCAGCACCGACCCGATGGTGCGGGCGCGCTGCATCCGGCGCTGCGCACCGGGGGCGTCGCCGCTGCCGCCGCCCTCGGGGGCGCGGCGCAGCCGGCGGGCCCGCCCGGCGAGCGCGGTGAACGCGCCGTTGGTGGCGCCGTTGACCATCCGCGCGATGCCGCGGTGCGCCAGCCAGCGCACCAGCACCGCGATCAGGATGATCGAGGTGATCGAGATGGTGCGGCCGACGATCACGTCGGCGTGCTGGGCGATGAAGTCGTTGTTGGTCCAGCGGTAGAGGGTGGCGCACCAGGACCCCGGGTCCTGGGTGCACTGCGGCATGAGGGCGCCGGTGAGCCCCGGGGCGGGGACCGGCGGGATGACCGTGCTGATCACGCGTCCTCCTCGGGGGGCGGTGAGGGCTGCGTCGGCGCGACCCGCGGGACGGCGCTCGCCGGGCGTCACCGGCCGGGGTGCCCGGCGGATCGCGTGACCCGAGACTACGTCACCCGTACCGGTGGTCCGCAGCCCCCAGGTGGGCCGGCAGCGAGTGGTGTTCCGGCAGGTCGGGGGCCGGTTGCGGGGCGTCGCGCACGGTGCGCAGCGGTACCACGCCGCACCAGGCGAGATCGGCCTCGACGTCCGGGGGACCGTCCGACGGCGGGCCGGAGCGGCGCTTCACGCTGGCCTCGGTCAGGTCGAGCGCGAACAGCGCGGTCGCGGCCAGCTCGCGGTTGTTCGGCCGGCGGGCGTGGTCCCAGGCGCCCGGGGTCAGGTGCTCGACGATCGCGCGCAGCCCGTCGGCCTTCGCGGCGGGATCGGTGACCCGCCGGGCCGTCCCGTGCACGACGGCGCTGCGGTAGTTCATCGAGAAGTTCATCACCGCCCGGGCGTGCACGATCCCGTCCAGGTGGGTGACGGCGACCGAGCAGGGCAGCTCGTCGGTGCGCAGCCAGCCCGCACCGGTGGATCCGTGCAGGTAGAGGGTGTCGCCGGCGCGTCCGTACGCGGTGGGCAGCACCACCGGTGCGCCGTCGCGGACGAACCCGACGTGGCACACCAGGCCCTCGTCGAGCAGGGCGTGCAGCTCGGCGCGGTCGGTGGCGGCGCGATCGGGCTTGCGGCCGAGGGTGCTGCGGGCGGTGGGGGAGAGCGTCACGCGACCAGCGTGACGCCGTGCAGTGGCATCCTGGAACGGCCAATCCCGCGCCGATCGGAAAGGCCGGTTCGTGTCCGAGGTCCCGCCGCTGCCGCTCGACCGCGGCTCGTCCGTCCCGCTCGCGGTGCAGCTCGCCGACGGGCTCCGCGCGGCCGCGGCCGGTGGCACGCTGCGGCCCGGCGACCGGCTGCCCTCGACCCGGGCGCTGGCGGCCGCGCTGCGGGTGAGCCGCACGGTCACCGCCGCCGCGTTCGACCAGCTGCTCGCCGAGGGCTGGGTGGCCGGCCGGACCGGCTCGGGCACCTACGTCACCGCGCTCCCGGTCGGGCTCCCGGACGACGGCGCCCGCGACGCGGCGGCCGGTGCGGTGCGCGCACCCGACCGGGACGGCGTCCCGGCGGCGCTCGATCCCGGCCGGCCCTGCGTCGCGGCGCTCGACCGGGCGATGTGGCGCCGGGCCTGGCGGGCCGCCGCCGATCCGGAACCCGACGACGCACCCCGCCCGGACGGCCTGCCGGACTTCCACGCCGCCGTCGTCGAGCACCTGCTGCGGCACCGCGGGCTCACCCCGGACGCCGTGCTGACCACCGCGGGCACCTCGGCCGCGGTCGCCGAGCTGGCCCGGCTGCTGCCCGCGGGCGCCCGGGTCGCGGTCGAGGAGCCCGGCTACCGGCGCGCGGTCTCCGCGCTGCGTGCCGCCGGGCTGCGGATCGTGCCCGTCCCGGTGGACGACGACGGCCTGGTCGTCGACGCCGTCCCGGCCGGCTGCGCGGCCGTGTACGTCACCCCGGCGCACCAGTTCCCGACCGCGGTGCGGATGCCCGCCAACCGCCGGGTGGCGCTGGTCGAGCGGGCCCGGGCCGAGGGGTTCCTGATCATCGAGGACGACTACGACGGCGAGCTGCGCTACGACGTCGCGCCGCTGCCGCTGCTCGCCGCGCTCGCCCCGGACACGGTGGTGCACCTCGGCACCGCCAGCAAGATCGTCAGCCCGACGCTGGGGGTCGGCTGGGCGCTCGCCCCGCCACCGGTGCTCGCCGCCTGGCGGGACCTGCGCGAACGCACCGGGACCCGGCCCTCGCCGGCGGGCCAGCGGGTGCTCGTCGCGCTGGCCCGGCACGGCGACCTGTCCCGGCACCTGCGCCGGCTGCGCCGCGAGCTGCGCGAACGCCGGTCCACGGTGCTGGCCGCCGCGGCCGCCGCCGGCTGGACGGCGCACGGCGACCCGGCCGGGGCGCACCTGGTGCTGCGCGGCTTCCCCGGGACCGAGGCCGGGCAGGTCGCCGCGGCCGCCGGGCGCGGGATCACGGTCCGCGGGCTGGCCGGCTACCACGAGGGCCCGCCGCGGACGTCCGGGCTGGTGGTCGGCCACGCCGCCGGGACCCGGGCCGACCTGCGGGCCGCGCTGACCCGGCTGACCGGCTGATCGGGCGCCCGGCGGGGCCGCCTACCCTCGGGGCCCATGAGTTCCGACCGGGTCAGGGTCGCCGTCGTCTTCGGCGGCCGCAGTTCCGAGCACGCGATCTCGTGCGTCTCAGCGGGCAGCGTGCTGACCCACCTGGACCCCGACCGGTTCGAGGTGATCCCGGTCGGCATCACCCGCGACGGCGCCTGGGTCGTCGGCCCGGGCGACCCGCAGCAGCTGGCGATCACCGACCGGACCCTGCCCGAGGTCGACGGCGCCGCGGCCGCGCTGGTGCTCCCGGGGGAGCCCGGGCGCGGCCTGGTCCGGCTGGACGCCGGGCGGGCCGGCGAGGTGCTCGCCGACGTCGACGTCGTCTTCCCGATCCTGCACGGCGCGTTCGGCGAGGACGGCACCGTGCAGGGCCTGCTGGAGATGGCCGGCGTCCCCTACGTCGGCGCCGGGGTGCTGGCGTCCGCGGTCGGGATGGACAAGGAGTTCGCCAAGAAGCTGCTGCGCGCCGAGGGCCTGGACGTCGCCGACGGTGTCGTGCTGCGGCCGGGCACCGACATCGGCTTCGCCGACCGCGACCGGCTCGGGCTGCCGCTGTTCGTCAAGCCGGCCCGGGCCGGCTCGTCGATGGGGGTGAGCCGGGTGACCGACCCGGCCGCGCTGGACGCCGCGATCGCGCAGGCCCGGCTGCACGACCCGAAGGTACTGGTGGAGGCAGCCGTGCCGGGCCGCGAGGTGGAGTGCGCGGTGCTGGAGTTCCCGGACGGCAGCGTCCGCGCCAGCCTGCCCGCCGAGCTGCGCTACACCGGCGAGTTCTACGACTTCGAGTCCAAGTACCTCGACGTGTCCGAGCTGGACATCCCGGCCAAGCTGGACGACGAGATCACCGAGTCGGTGCGCTGGAAGGCGATCACCGCGTTCCGCGCGCTGGACGTGCAGGGACTGGCCCGGGTCGACTTCTTCGTCACCGACGACGGCGCGATCACCGTCAACGAGGTCAACACGATGCCCGGGTTCACCTCCAGCTCGGCGTTCCCGAAGATGTGGGCGGTCACCGGGCTGGACTACCCCGAGCTGCTGACCACACTGGTCGAGACGGCGCTGAAGCGGGGGACCGGGTTGCGGTAGCTACCGGACCTGCACCGGCTGCATCGGCAGGGTGGCGCCGACCGCGTCGGCGACCGCCTGCAGCGGGCCGGGACCGGTCTCGGTCGGTGCAGTGAGCTCCAGGTACACCTCCCGGTCGACGACGGCGTAGGTGTCCGAGCGGGCGTCCGGCGCGCCGGTCAGCGGCAGCCAGTCCACCCCGTTGACGACGATCAGCGGCGAGGTCGGGCCCAGCTCGGCCGGCCGGTCGGTGCCGCAGCGCAGCACCACCGGCTCCGGCTGCGCCACCCAGGCACGGGCGCCCGGCACGGCCGGGTCCAGCTCGCGGGGCGGCATCGGGCCGCCCGTGCCGGGGAGCTCGGCGGGCAGCGCGTCCAGCACGGCGGCACAGGCCGGGGTGGTCGCCTGTGGGGCGGCGACGGCGGGGAGTTCGAGCGGGCCGGTGTCCGGCCCGGCCGTCGTCCGGGCGTGGATCCCCAGCCCGGCGACGACGACCGCCAGCAGCAGGGGCAGGGCGACCGCCACCGCGGTGAGCGGTGCGATGCGTCGGCTCCCGGCCCCTGCCACGGGTACGGCCCGGATCAGTTGAGCTTGACCACGGGGCAGGTGAGCGTCCGGGTGATCCCGTTGACGTTCTGCACCCGGGCGACGACGAGCCGGCCGAGCTCGTCGACGTCGTCGGCCTCGGCACGCACGATCACGTCGTACGGTCCGGTGACGTCCTCCGCCGAGATGACCCCCGGCAGGCCCCCGATCTCGGAGGCGACGGAGGCGGCCTTGCCGACCTCCGTCTGGACGAGGATGTATGCCTGCACCACGGCGTGCCCCTTTCCGGTACGTGCCGCCCTGCCGGATGGTTGACGGCAGGAATGTCGGACGCCGAACCTACCGGAGGCAGCCCCCGTGTCCCCATCCGCGATCACGCCCGAGGGCGGTTCCGAGGCGAGCGTCTCACTCCGGGAGGTGGGTGAGTTCCGGGTGATCGACCGGGTCACCGCCGGCCGGGTCCAGCCGGACAGCACCCTGCTCGGGCCCGGTGACGACTCGGCCGTCGTCGCGACCCCGGACGGGCGGGTGGTCGCCTGCACCGACGTCCTGGTCGAGGGCGTGCACTTCCGGCTGGACTGGTCCAGCCCCGAGCAGGTGGGCCGCAAGGCGGCCGCGGCGAACCTGGCAGACCTGGCCGCGATGGGCGCGGTGCCCACCTCGCTGCTGGTCGGGCTGGCCTGCCCGTCGGAGACGCCGGCGTCCCGGATCGAGCAGCTCGCCGACGGGCTGTGGGCGGAGGCGTCGGCGGTGGGGGCCGGGCTGGTCGGCGGCGACCTGACGTCGGGGCCGGTGATCGTGGTCTCGGTGACCGCGCTCGGGTCGCTGCAGGGCCGGTCGCCGGTGCTGCGCTCGGGGGCGCGGCCGGGCGACCGGGTCGCGGTCTGCGGGCGGCTCGGGTGGTCGGCCGCCGGGCTGGCCGTGCTCGGCCGCGGGTTCCGGTCGCCCGCGGCGCTGGTGAACGCGCACCGGGTGCCCGTCCCGCCGTACGCCGCGGGGCCGGCCGCGGCCGCCGCCGGCGCCACCGCGATGATCGACGTGTCGGACGGGCTGCTGGCCGACCTGGCCCATGTGGCGCACGCCTCCGCGGTGGCCGTGCGGCTGCGGTCGCGGGCGTTCACGGTTCCGGCGAAACTGGCCGAGATCGGCTCGGCGCTGGGCCTGGACCCGCTGCGCTGGGTGCTCACCGGTGGCGAGGACCACGCGCTCGTCGCGACGTTCCCGCAGGACGTGGCGCTGCCGGCGGACTGGGCCGAGGTGGGCACGGTGGAGCCGCCCGGCGAGGACGGGCCGGGCGTCACGGTGGACGGGCGCCCCTACGACGGCGACGCCGGATGGATCCACTTCGCGAAATATTGATTCCACTCACGTCTTGCGATACGCCCGCCCGGGTGACAAGGTCCTGTGCACTCGTGCTGGTTCCGGGCCTTCTGTCCGGAAAGGACCGTCTCCCGAGGAGATGTCACCGTGGACAACCTGGGTGTACTCAGCCTGCTCGCGCTCACACCGATCCTCGTCGTCGCGATCCTGCTGGTCGGGCTGCGCTGGCCGGCGAAGTACGCGATGCCGCTGGGCTTCGTCGCCGCCGCACTGATCGGCGCCCTGGTGTGGGGAATGAACGCCACGACGATCCTGGCCGCGACGATCGAGGGCCTGGTGATCGCCATCGGGCTGCTCTACATCATCTTCGGTGCGCTGCTGCTGTTGCAGACCCTCACCCAGAGCGGTGCGCTGGCCACCATCCGGGCCGGCTTCACCAAGATCAGCCCGGACCGGCGGGTACAGGCGATCATCATCGGCTGGCTGTTCGGATCCTTCATCGAGGGCGCCTCCGGGTTCGGGACACCGGCCGCCGTCGTCGCACCGCTGCTGCTCGCGCTCGGCTTCCCGGCGCTGGCCGCGGTGCTGGTCGGAATGGTCATCCAGTCCACCCCGGTGAGCTTCGGTGCGGCGGGCACCCCGGTGCTGACCGGTGTCGGGCAGGGTCTCGCCGGCTCGCCCGAGGTGGACGCCCGGATGGCGGCACTCGGGCTGGACCAGGCCGGTTACCTGTCGCTGATCGGGCTCGAGGTCGCCGCGATCCACGCTGTCGCCGGCACGCTGATCCCGCTGTTCCTGGTCTGCCTGGTGACCCGCTTCTTCGGTGAGAACCGCAGCTTCGCCGAGGGGCTCTCGATCTGGCCGTTCGCGCTCTACGCGGCGTTCGCCATGACCGTGCCGTACGTGCTGGTCGCCGCACTGCTGGGGCCGGAGTTCCCGTCGCTGCTCGGTGGCCTGATCGGTCTCGCGCTGGTGATGTTCACGTCCAGCCGCGGCTTCCTGATGCCGAAGCAGACCTGGGACTTCCCGCCCCGTGAGCGCTGGCTGGACCGCTGGGTCGGCAACATCGAGCCGGACACCTCCGTGGCCGGCGCGCGGATGAACACCTGGCTGGCCTGGTTGCCCTACGTGCTGGTCGCCGGGATCCTGGTGCTGACCCGAACCGTCGAGCCGATCAAGGAGGCCCTGCAGGGCGTGACCGTCGGCCTGTCGGACATTCTCGGCACCGGGATCTCGGAGGAACTGGAGCCGCTGTACTCGCCGGGTGGGGTGTTCCTGGCCGTCTGCCTCATCACCTACGGGCTGCACCGGATGAGTGGGCGGCAGGTCGGCCGATCCTTGTCGGTCTCGGCCGGCCAGCTCGCCGGGGCCGCGGTGGCGTTGCTGTTCGCGGTGCCGCTGGTGCGAATCCTGATCAACTCCGGTGCCGAGTTCAACACCTCCGGCCTGGCGAGCATGCCGCTGACCCTGGCCGAGGGCGCGGCCGCGGTCGCCGGTCCCGCCTGGCCGATCCTGGCTCCGTGGATCGGGGCGCTCGGAGCGTTCGTCGCGGGCAGCAACACGGTCTCGAACCTGACCTTCGCGCTGTTCCAGTTCGCCACCGCGGAGAACATCGGCGCCGTACCGGAGACCGTCGTCGCCACCCAGGCGGTCGGCGGTGCGGCCGGCAACATGGTGACGGTGCACAACGTCGTCGCGGCATCGGCGACGGTCGGACTGCTCGGCCGGGAGGGCGACGTCATCCGGATGACGATCCTGCCGACGGTCTACTACTGCCTGATGGCCGGTGGGCTGTCGTTCGTGCTGATCTACGGCGTCGGCTTCAACCTCGGCACCGCGCTGCTGGTGCTGCTGCTGGTGACGCTCGCGGCGGTCGTCGTCGGGCTGCGCCGGGCGATGCCGGTCCGGACCTGACGTGACCTGACGCCCACCCCGGACACACGCCGGCCCGGTCACCGCGAGGTGACCGGGCCGGTCTGCGCGTGCGTGATGTGAGCCGCCGCTGCGGGGCCTGCGGCCGGTCTCAGCCGCCGCGGCGCCAGAACAGCAGGACGCGACGCAGCCGGTTGCGCAGCCGCGGATGCCCGGGGACGGAGCGCTGCGGCGCCGGGAACTGCCGGAACTCCGGCGGCGGCGCGGTGATGCCCGCCGCGGGCAGGGTCGGCGGGTCCATGGCGACGAGGGTCTGCGGGAAATGACGGCTGGACGGGGTCACGGACTTCTCCTGCACGACCGCTCCATCGCCATGCGTGGTCGATCCGTTACCGGTGGTCTGCCGCACGATCAGCCTCCTCGATGTGCCGGCCCGCGCACCGTCGACCGGGGGCGCCGGCACGATCCGGGCGGGGCGCGCGGGGACACCCGCCGAGCGGGTGGTCACGGGGAAGCGCGGGCGTCGATGCCTGGTCGTTTCAGGGTAGTACGGCCGCCGGATCGCGCTGCGTGCGGTGCCTCACCCGGACAGCCGGTCGCCGGCCCCGATCGGGCTACCGTACGAACCGGGACGGTGGACGGTCGCAGGACGAGGACGGGCGGGGGTGCCGGACCGGTGGCGGGTGTGGCCTGGGCGGCGCTGGCGGGGTGGGTCCTCGCCGCGGCGCTGCTGCTCCTCGCACACCGGCGGATCGAGCAGCTGCAGCGGGCCGACACCGCGCGCAAGTGGGACCTGCTCGCGCTGCGCGCCGAGCTGGGGGCGTTGCGCGGGGAGCTGCGGCCCGGGGAGCCGGTGCGGGAGGTGGATGCGGCTGATCCGGTGGTGGGCGCCGGCGTGCCGGACCCGGCGGGGAGTGCGGCGCCGCCCGGCCGGCGGGCCGGGCCCACCGAGGCCCGGACCACCGAGGCCCGGACCACCGAGGCCCGGACCACCGAGGCCCGGACCACCGAGGCCCGGACCACCGGCCCGACGGCCTGGCGGCGCTCGCACCGCCGCCCGGCCCGCCGGGACCGGCGCCGCACCTACTGAACCTGCCGGACGCCGTCCGGGGTCACGGCAGCATCCAGCCCGGGGCTCCACCCGATCACCCGGCGCAGCAGCACGCCCTCCTGGCCCTCCAGCTTCACCGCGACGCAGGCGATCGTCAGGTTCTGCGGGGACAGCATCTTGCCCAGCACGCCACCGGACGAGTTCGCCGCGGCCAGCAGGTCCGGCGGCAGCCCGGCCCCGTTCGCCGCCGTCACCTGCAGCGACCCGAACAGCGCGTTCGCCGAGGTGTCCGAGCCGGTGAATGCGCCGCGCGACGCGGCGAGCAGTGCCTGGCCGACCGGCATCGCGAACCCGGCGACGACGAGCGCCACCGCCAGGCCGGACAGCGCCGCCCACTGGGCGCGCAGCCGGAACACGCCCAGCAGCACGAAGACGGTGGCGAGTGGGAGTGCCGACACCAGCGCGGACGCGACCAGGGAGCCGCCGATGGCCTCCGGGTCCTGCTGGTAGAGGCCCTGGGCGAGGGCCATGAGGGTCTCCGACGAGAGGGCGGCGCTGACCATTTCGTCACGGATCGGAGTCTGACGTCCACATTGCGGAATTGCAGGATGGAACGTTGCTTGATAAATCAGGGCGTGCGGAGCGCGTCGGCGACGTCAAGTACCCGCTCCGGGTGCTCGCCGGCCGCCACCAGCACCAGATCGGTGGCGCCCGCGTCGGCGAACCGGCGCAGCTCCGCGGCCACCGTCTCCTCGTCCCCGGCGACCACGGTCTCGGCGATCCGGGTCAGTCCGCCCCGCTCCAGCACCGCCCGGTAGGCGGGCATGTCGGCGGCCGCGCCGAACGTCCGCTCGATCCCGGCCCGGGCCGCGTCCGGATCGGAGGTCACCACGGTCACCACCGAGACGACGATCCGGGCGGTGTCCGGCAGCGCGGGCCGCAGGTGGTCGGCGACCAGGTCCGGCCGCACCCAGGTGGCGACCGTGCCGTCGGTGAGCTCCCCGGCGACGGCGAGCATCCGCGGCCCGAGCGCGGACAGCAGCAGCCGGGGCGGCGGGCCGGGCACCGTGATCCGGGTGTCGACGGTGTGGAAGAGGCCCCGGTGGGTGACGTGCTCGCCGTGCAGCAGCGGTCGCAGGATCTCCAGGTACTCGCGGGTGCGGGCGGCGACCGCGTCGTAGGGCAGGCCGAGCTGGTCGGTCACGAACCACCCGTGTCCCGGCCCGACGCCGAGCGTCAGCCGCCCGCCGACGGCGGCCTGCACGGTCAGCGCGTTCGCCGCGAGCGCGGCCGGATGCACCGGGGCGGTGAGCGTCACCGCGGTGCCGAGCTCGCCGGGCCCGCGGTCCGGACCGGCACCGGCGAGCAGCGCCAGCGGGTCCCAGCTGCCCGGGAGCTGGTTCGTCCAGGCCGCGTCGAGCCCGCGCCGGCCCGCCGCGGCGATCGCGTCGTGGACCGCTGCCGGTCCGCCGGAGGTGTCGAGGAAGGTTCCGATCCGCATGGGTCCAGCCCACCCGGGCGGCGGGCGGCGAACCAGACCGGAACAGACCGCGCAGCGATCAGCGTTGGGCATCGATGCAGGCAGGGAGGGGTGGACATGGAACTGCGCGGGTTGCGCTACTTCGTCACGGTGGCCGAGGAGCTGCACTTCGGCCGGGCCGCGGAACGGCTGCGGATCGTCCAGCCGGCGGTCAGCAGGCAGGTCGCGCTGCTGGAACGCGAGCTCGGCGCGACCCTGCTGGACCGGTCGTCCCGGCACGTCCGGCTGACCCCGGCCGGGCACCGGGTGCTCGCCGCGGCGCGCGAGGCGCTGGCCGCGGCGGACCGGGTGCACCGGGTGCTCGACGAGCCCGCCGCCCGGCTCCGGCTGGGCACCGCGGCCGGCCTGACCGCGCGGATCGAGACCGGCATCGAGCGGCTGCGCGCCCGCAACCCGGCACTCGACGTGCAGCTGTTCGACCTGCCGGTGCGGGAGCGTCTGGACGCGGTGCTGGCCGGCGACCTGGATCTCGCGCTGGTCCGCGGTACCCCGGTGGCCCGCGGGCTGCTGGTGCGCCCGGCCTGGACCGAGCCGTTGCACGCGGTCGTGTCCGCCCGGCACCCGCTGGCCGGGGCCGGCACGGTGACCCTGGCCGAGCTGGCCGCGGCGGGCCCGTTCCGGTATCCCTGCCGGGACGGCGACCGGCCGTGGCACGACGCGGTGGCCCGGATCGTCGAGCCGGCCGGGGTGCGGTCCGGTGCGGGGCGGCAGGTCGGGACCGAGGACGACGTCGTCGTCGAGATCGGGGCGGACCGGTGCAGCTGGACGCTGCTGCCCGCGGGGCGGGCGGTGCGGTCGGGATCCGCGCGGATCCGCGAGCTCGCGCTGGACCCGCTCGCGAGCGTCACCGGCTCGGTGGTCGCGCCGGACGGTGCGACGACGACCTGCCGGGACGCGGTGCTGGCGGCCTTCCAGGACCAGGGCGCGCACCCCCGGCCGGCCCCCGCACCCCCGCCGCGGCGGC
>NZ_BAAAJK010000025.1:31280-56638 GCF_039526905.1 Pseudonocardia kongjuensis
GTGCGCCGACGAGCAGGGGTGCGACGACGTCGATCGCGCCCGGCCGGATCAGCGGTGCGGCAGCGCCGCCCCGCGGATGCTGGCGTCGAGCAGCTGCACCGGGTGCAGCAGCGGGACGTCGGCGAACCCCGGGCCGCCGATGCCGTCGGTGGACCCGGGCAGGTACTTCGCGATCTGCAGCAGGCAGCCCGGGTTCGCGGTGACCACGACGTCCGGCCTGGCGTCCCGGATCTTCCCGGCCTTGCGCTGGCCCAGCTCGGCCGCGGCGTCCGGCATGATCATGTTGTAGATCCCGGCGGAGCCGCAGCACAGCGACGCCTCGGCGATGTCGACCAGCTCCACCTCCGGCACCGTCCGCAGCACCTCCCGCGGCTGGGACCGCACGCCCTGGGCGTGCCCGAGGTGGCAGGCGTCGTGGTAGGCGACGCGGCCGCGCACCGGGGTCCGCGGGGCGCGCGGGCCGCCGTCCTCGGACTCGGGACGCGAGTACAGCTCGGCCAGCACCTCGTGCACGTCGCGGCAGCGCGCGGAGAACGCGGCCGCCCGGTCGGCCCACTCCGGGTCGTCGGCGAGCAGGTGGCCGTAGTCCTTCATCGACGAGCCGCAGCCCGCGACGTTCGTGACCACCGCGTCGACGTCGAGCGTCTCGAACCGGGCGATCGTGCGCCGCGCCCTGGCCAGCGCGGACTCCTCGCGGCCGGCGTGCACCTCCAGCGCGCCGCAGCACTGCTGGTCCCGCGGCACCAGCACGTCGCAGCCCTCGGCGGCGAGCACCCGCAGGGTGGCCTCGTTGACCCGGTGGAAGAACACGTCCTGCACACAGCCGGTGAGCAGCGCGACCCGGGCCCGGCGGCGTCCGACGGCGGGGGTGTGCACCGGCAGCGTGGCGAAGGCCTCGCGGACCGAGACCGGCGGCAGCAGCGACTCCATGGCGGCGAGCCGCCCGGGCAGCTTCTCGGCGAGCTTCCGGATGGCCGGGACGGTGCGCAGCTTCTGGTAGAGCGCGCCGGGAAGGGCGGCGGCGCGCAGCCGCCGCCGGTAGGGGAACAGCGCGAAGATCGCGTCCCGGAACAGCTTGTCCGCCCGGTTGCGGGGGACGTTGCGCTCGATCTGCGGGCGCACCGACTCCAGCAGCTTGTCGTACTGCACGCCGGACGGGCAGGCCGTCACGCAGGCCATGCAGCCCAGGCAGTTGTCGATGTGCTCGGTGAACGGGCCGTCGAGCCCGATGTCGCCCTTCTCTGCCAGGTCCATCAGCAGGATCCGGCCGCGCGGGGAGTCCATCTCCTCGCCCCACAGCACGTAGGTCGGACACGTGGGCAGGCAGAACCCGCAGTGCACGCAGTCGTCGAGCAGCTCCCGCTCCGGCGGGTGGACGCCGTCGAACGCGGACGGCTGGGCGGGGTCGTGGGTGCTCGTCATGCGTGCCTCACATCCAGGGTTCGAAGCGACCGGCGGCGAACCGGGCCTCGGGGTCGAGCTGGGTCTTGACGGCCTTGAGCAGGGCGAGTGCGGACGGTGCCGGTCCCCAGGCGGGGGCGTCCAGGGCGTCCGGGCGGTCCCGCAGCACCGACGTGCCGCCGGCCGCGGCCACCGCCCGGTGCACCTCGGCGACCGCGCTGCCCGGCACCGTCACGGTGGCGACGCCGGTGGCCGGGCCCGCGGTGACGGCGGTGCTGGGCAGCCCGGCGAGCAGCGGGGCGAGCCGGGCCGGTGCGCACCCGATCCGGACGACGGCCCCGGGGTCCCCCGCCGCACCGGCCCCGGCGGGCGCCGCCGGATCCGGGCCGGGGACGGCCGTCGGGTCCGCGATGCCGGCCCCGGCGAGCGCGGTCGCGGAGGTCCCGGCCGGCCCGGCCGCGGCGACGGCCGCCCGCGCCTGCTCCGGCCGGCGGGACGGGCCGCCGGTCAGCGCGGCGTGCCGGGCCCAGCCCTCCGGCCCGATCTCCCGGGCCCCGTCGCCGAGCAGCTCCAGCAGCCGCCCGGTGCGCGCGGGCAGGGTGTCGGTCCCGCCCTCCAACCGGACGAGCAGCGTGCCCGGGTCGCCGGACACCCACTCGGCCGCGATCGGCTCCAGCGGGCTCGCCATCAGCCGCTGCACGTGCGCGGCGGCGGCGTCCAGGGGCCCGTCGACGGCGACGCAGGCCACCGCCTTCGGCACCGGGTGCAGCCGCAGCACCACCTCGACCACCGGGCCGAAGGTGCCGTACGAGCCGTGCATCAGCTTGGCCATGTCGTAGCCGGCCACGTTCTTGATGACGTGGCCGCCGCTGCGGACCATCGTGCCGTCGGCGAGCACCGTGGTCGTGCCGATCACCAGGTCCCGCATGCCGCCGTAGACCAGCGCGGACGGGCCGGCGTCGGCGGTCGCGAGCAGCCCGCCGACGGTCGCGCCGCGGTCGGTCCGGGCGGCGTCCAGTGCGAGCCGCTGGCCGTGCTCGGCCAGCTGTTCCTGCAGCTCGCGCACGGGCGTCCCGGCGTGCACCGAGACCGTCATGTCACCCGGGTTGTGGGTGATCACCCCGGACAGCGCGGACAGGTCGATTGTGGCGTCGGCCTCGGCGGGCCGTCCGGCCCAGTGGCGGGCGGTGCCCGCCCCGGAGATCGCGAGCCGGCCCGGGGTGTCGAGGACGGCGTCGCGGACCTCCTTCGCCGACGTCGGGCGCAGCGTGGTGGGGGCAGCGCGGGTCATGGGTTCGGGCCCTTCTAGAGACGCTCGATCAGGCCGGCTTCCTCCAGGGGATGCGGCCGGTACCGGCCCGGCTTCTCGCCGCAGAGCCGTGGGGTGGGCAGCAGCTTGCCGGGATTGCAGATGTGGTCCGGATCGAAGCCGGCCCGGACCCGGTCCATCACGGCCAGGTCGTCCTCGCCGAACATGGTCGGCATCGAGCAGGCCTTGTCGGTGCCGATGCCGTGCTCGCCGGACAGCGAGCCGCCCATCTCGACGCACAGCTCGGCGATCTGCGCCGACAGGTGCTCGGCCCGCTCGGTCTGGCCCTCGGCGTCGGAGAACAGCACCAGCGGGTGCAGGTTGCCGTCCCCGGCGTGGAAGACGTTCGCCACCCGCAGCCCGGCGGCGGAGCTCATCTCCTCGATCCGTTCCAGCACCTCGGCGAGCCGGGTCCGGGGGACGACGCCGTCCTGCACGATGTAGTCCGGCGAGATCCGGCCGACCGCGGCGAACGCGGCCTTGCGCCCGCGCCAGATGTTCGCCCGCTCCTCGGGCGAGCCCGCGATGTGCAGCCGGGTGCAGCCGTGCCGGTCGCAGATCTCCTTGACCAGCGCGAACTGCTCCTCGCACTCCTCGACGGTGCCGTCGAGCTCCACCACCAGCGCGGCCGGGGTGTCCAGCGAGTAGCCGGCCCCGGTGGCGCCCTCGGCCGCCTCGATCGCGAGCGCGTCCATCATCTCGACGGCGGCCGGGACGATCCCGGCGGCGACGATGTCGGACACCACCTGCCCGCCCGCGGCGACCGACGGGAAGTCGGCGAGCAGCGTGCGCATGACCTCCGGGGTGCGCAGCAGCCGCACGGTGACGGCGGTGACGATGCCGAGGGTGCCCTCCGAGCCGAGGAACACCCCGCGCAGGTCCGGGCCCTGCTGCTCGGCGGAGTCGGTGCCCAGGGTGACCTGGGAGCCGTCCGGCAGCACGACCTCCATCGACAGCACGTGGTTGGTGGTGAAGCCGTACTTCAGGCAGTGCGCGCCGCCGGAGTTCTCCGCGACGTTGCCGCCGATCGTGCAGACCTGCTGGGACGACGGGTCGGGCGCGTAGTAGAGGCCGTGCGGCGCGGCGGCCGCGGTGATCTCGAGATTGGTGACGCCGGGCTCGAGCACCGCGCGGCGGTTCTCCGGATCGACCTCGAGCACCCGGTTGAGCCGGTTCAGCCCGATGACGACGCCGTCGGCCACCGGCAGCGCGCCGCCGGACAGGCCGGTGCCCGCGCCGCGCGCGACGAACGGGACGCGGTGCCTGGCGCAGATCCGGACGCAGCCGGCGACGTCGTCGGCGGTGCGGGGGAGCAGTACCAGCTCCGGGACGACCCGGCTGCCGGTCAGCCCGTCGCACTCGTAGGCGCGGGCGCGGACCGGATCGTCGATCACGTCGGCGGCGCCGAGCAGGGCGACGAACTCGTCGTGGACGCGGCGGGCGAGGGGCATGATTCGGTCCTCCCGGGCGTGGTCGGGCTCACGCGAGGGTACGTCGGCACGGGAGCTTCCGCGTGCCGCGTCACTTTCATGATGCGGAAAAGATAGTCCACTGGTAGAAATGCAGCCAGTCCCAGGCACATGTAGAGAGGGTGGTCACAGATGGCCGACAGCTCCGGGCTGCAGGTCGATCCGCACCTGCGCGCGTTCGTCGAGGACGAGCTCCTGTCCGACGTGGGTCTCACCGCCGAGTCGTTCTGGTCGACCCTGGCGCGGCTGCAGGAGCGCTTCGCGCCGAGGATCGCCGATGCGCTGGCCCGCCGGGACGACCTCCAGGCCCGCATCGACGCCTGGCACTCCGAGCACGGTGCCGGTTCGGTCGAGGAGTACGAGGCGTTCCTGACCGAGCTGGGCTACCTGCGCCCCGACGCCTCGCCCACGATCAGCGTGGACCGGGTCGATCCGGAGATCGCCGAGATCCCCGGCCCGCAGCTGGTCGTGCCCGCGACCGTGCCGCGCTACGCGCTGAACGCGGCGAACGCCCGCTGGGGCTCGCTGTTCGACGCGTTCTACGGCACCGACGCGCTCCCGCAGCAGGGCGAGCTCGCCCCCGGCTACGACGAGCAGCGCGGTGCCCAGGTCATCGCCGCCGCCGACGAGCTGCTCGACGAGCTGTTCCCGCTGGCCCGCGGCAGCCACGCCGGGGTGAGCGCCTACCGCGTCACCGACGACGGCCTGGTCGCCGACACCGCCGACGGGCCGGTCGTGCTCGCCGATCCCGCGCAGTTCGCCGGGCACCGGCCGACCGGCGCCGACGGCCGCGGCGCCGTGCTGCTCACCCGCAACGGCCTGCACCTGGAGCTGGGCATCGACCCGACGGCCCGGGTGGGGCGCCAGCACCACGCCGGCGTCGCGGACGTCGTGCTGGAGTCGGCCGTCACCACCATCGTCGATCTCGAGGACTCGGTCGCGACCGTCGACGGCGAGGACAAGGCGGCGGCGTACCGCACCTGGCTGGGCCTGCTCACCGGCGACCTGGTCGCCGAGTTCGAGAAGGGCGGCCGGACCGTCACCCGCCGGGTCGACCCGGACCGCGAGTACACCGCGCCGGACGGTTCGGCCCTCACGCTGCCCGGCCGCTCGCTGATGCTGGTCCGCAACTGCGGCCACCACATGACCACCAACGCGGTGCTGACCGCGCAGGGCGACGAGATTGCCGAGGGCGTGCTGGACGCGCTGGTGTCCGCCGTCGCCGGGCTCTACGACCTGCAGCACAAGGGCCCGCACACCAACTCGCGGGCCGGCAGCGTCTACATCGTCAAGCCCAAGCAGCACGGCCCCGAGGAGGTCGCGCTGACCGTCGAGCTGTTCGCGGCGGTGGAGGAGGCGCTCGGGCTGAGCCCGAACACGCTCAAGATCGGCATCATGGACGAGGAGAAGCGGACCACCGTCAACCTCGGCGCCTGCATCGCCGAGGCCCGCGAGCGGGTCATCTTCGTCAACACCGGGTTCCTGGACCGGACCGGCGACGAGATCCACACCTGCTTCCGGGCGGGCCCGGTGCTCCGCAAGGGCGACATGCGCTCGACCACCTGGCTGCAGACCTACGAGGACCGCAACGTCGACGTCGCACTCGCCGCCGGGTTCTCGCACCGCGCCCAGGTCGGCAAGGGCATGTGGGCCAAGCCGGCCGCGATGGCCGAGATGGTCGAGCAGAAGATCGGCCACCCGAAGGCCGGCGCGAACTGCGCCTGGGTGCCCTCGCCGACCGCCGCCACCCTGCACGCGCTGCACTACCTGCGGGTCGACGTGCACGAGGTGCAGTCCGGGATCGCCACCCGGCCGGTCGCCCAGCGGCGCTCGCTGCTGGAGCTGCCGCTCGCCGACCCGGCGACGCTGACGGCCGACGCGGTCACCCACGAGCTGGAGACGAACGCGCAGTCGATCCTCGGCTACGTCGTGCGCTGGGTGGGCATGGGCATCGGCTGCTCCACCGTGCCCGACCTGTCCGGCGTCGGGCTGATGGAGGACCGGGCCACGCTGCGGATCTCCGCCCAGCTGGTCGCCAACTGGCTGGAGCACGGGATCGTCGACGCCGGGACCGTGCGGGACACGTTCGCCCGGATGGCCGCCGTCGTCGACGACCAGAACGCCGGCGAGCCCGGCTACCCGCCGATGGCGAAGGACCTGGCGGGCAGCGAGTCCTTCCAGGCCGCGCTGGAGC
The DNA here is from genome assembly GCF_039526905.1 of Pseudonocardia kongjuensis. Taxonomy (NCBI): domain Bacteria; kingdom Bacillati; phylum Actinomycetota; class Actinomycetes; order Pseudonocardiales; family Pseudonocardiaceae; genus Pseudonocardia; species Pseudonocardia kongjuensis. The sequence continues at coordinate 37,654 of NZ_BAAAJK010000025.1, forward strand.
TGGTGTTCTCCGGCGCGACCGAGCCCAACGGCTACACCGAGCGCACGCTCACCCGCTGGCGGCAGCGGGCCAAGAGCAGCGCCTGATCGTTCCGCGTCGTCATCGGCGCCCCCGGGCCCATCGGCCCGGGGGCGCCGACGTGTGTGAGGAGGAGAGTCCCCTGAACCGCCCCGCGCCCTGGGTGCGACCCGCGGCCGTGCTGTTCGGCGTCGGCTACGGCGCCAACCAGTTCAGCCCGCTGATGGTCGCCTACCGCGAACAGGGCCATCACTCGTCGACGGCGGTCGCCGCCTTCTTCGGGGTCTACGTGCTCGGGCTGGTCCCCGGCCTGCTGCTGGGCGGCCCCGCCTCGCAGCGGTGGGGCCGGCGCCGGGTGCTGCTCCCGGCCGCGGCGCTGGCGGTCCCGGCGTCGGCGGTGCTCGCCGCGGGCGGCGGTGCCGAGCCGCTGCTGCACGCCGGACGGCTGCTGGCCGGGCTGAGCATGGGTGTCGCGATGGCGGTCGCGACGACCTGGGTGAAGGAGCTCTCGGCCGAGGGCGGTGCGCGGCGCGCCGCGCTGGCGACCACCCTCGGCTTCGGGACCGGGCCGCTGGTCGGCGGGCTGCTCGCGCAGTACGCGCCGTGGCCGACGGTGCTGCCCTACCTGGTGCACGTGCTGATCATGGTCCCGGTGCTGGCCGCGCTGCGCCGCGCGCCCGAGACGGTGCTCCCCGATCCGGGCGGCGGGCCGCTGTGGCGGGCGCTGCGGGTGCCCGCGGTGACCGATCCGCGCTTCGTCCGGCTGGTGCTGCCCGCCGCGCCCTGGGTGTTCGGCGCGGCCGCGCTGGCCTACGCCGTGCAGCCCGACCTGCTGGCGCCCGGCAGCCACGGCCTGCTGGTCGCCACCGGGCTCACCGCGGTGAGCCTGGCCGTCGGGTTCGGGGCCCAGTCGCTGGCCCGCACGGTCGAGCGCCGGGGTGGCGAGCAGGCCGTCGTGCGCGCCGGGCTGGCCCTGGTGATCGGCGGGACGTTGGTGACCGTGCCGGTCGCCGTGACCGCGTCGGTGCCGGTCGCGTTCGCCGCCGCCGCGCTGCTCGGCGCCGGATACGGCTTCGTGCTGCTGGCCGGGTTGCAGCAGGTGCAGCGGATCGCCCCGCCCGGGCAGCTCGCCGGGCTGACCGCGGTCTTCTACTCCGTCACCTACCTCGGGTTCCTGCTCCCGGTGGCGCTGGCCGCGCTGTCCGGTGCCGCCGTGCGGGCCTGGCCGGGCGGGCTCGGGGTGCCCGGTGCGGGGTACCCGGTGCTGTTGCTGGGGGTGGCCGCGGTGCAGGTGCTCTGCCTGGTGCTGGTGTGGCGCGGCGCTCCCGGAACGCGGATCATGGCGGCGACGATGATGGTCCCGTGCTCGAACTGCGTGTCTGCGCCCTGGACCACCCGGACGCCCTGAAGCTGAACGAGGAGGTCCAGGCCTACTACCGCGAGGTCTACGGCGACAACGACGTGACCGTGCTCGCCCCGGAGCAGTTCACCGCCCCGCGCGGCCGCTACCTAGTCGGCTACGACGACGGCCGGCCGGTCGCGACCGGCGCCTGGCGGCCGGTCGACGCCCGCCCCGACGACCCGGTGCTGCGCGACGGCGACGCCGAGATCAAGCGGATGTACGTCGTCCCCGACGCGCGCGGGGCCGGGCACGCGCGCACACTGCTGGCCGAGCTCGAACGCACCGCCGCGGCCGCCGGGCGGCGACGGATGGTCCTGGAGACCGGCACCGCCCAGCCCGAGGCCATGTCGCTGTACCGCGCCTGCGGGTATCAGCCGATCGGGAGGTTCGGCACATACCGGGACGATCACCGTTCACGGTGTTTCGGCAAGCTCCTGCGGGAGTGAGCCCCGGTACGGTGGCGGGCGAAACGTCCGGTTGCTCCGATAGGATGACGGCGGCTCCGCTGCCGTGTCCTTGCCGGCCGCCGGCTCTCCGGTACCGGGGCCGCTCCCCGGCCCGACTGGGACGCGAGTGAACTGACCGTCCGTCCGAACGACCCCGTGACCCAGGAGGTGTCGGTGCTCGCCGTTGTGGCCGCCCATATCGTCCTGGCGTTGTGCCTCCCCGCACTCGCCCGGTACAACCGGCGGCTGGCCTTCGCGGCCGGCGCTGCCCTGCTCGCCGCCACACTCGTATGGGCCATGATGCAGGCCCCCGCCGCGCTCGGCACGGGGGTGACCGACGAGCTCGCCTGGGCGCCCGAGCTGGGCCTGTCCCTCAGCCTGCGGCTGGACGCGCTGGCCCTGGCGATGATCGTCCTGGTGTCCGGGGTCGGCGCCCTCATCCTGGTCTACGCGGCCTGGTACTTCGGTCCCCGCTCGACCGACGCCGCGCGGTCGGCGGCGCTGCTGGTCACCTTCGCCGGAATGATGCTCGGCCTGGTGCTGGCCGACGACCTGCTCACCCTCTACGTGTTCTGGGAGCTGACGTCGCTGACGTCGTTCCTGCTCGTCGGGCAGGGCGGCCAGTACCGGGAGAACCGGCGGGCCGCGGTGCAGGCGCTGCTGGTGACCGTGTTCGGCGGGCTCGCGATGCTGCTGGGCATCGTGCTGCTCGGCCAGCTCGCCGGCACCTACTCGATCCCGGAGATCACCGCGGCGGCCAACGCCGGCACCCTGGCCGCGGACCAGCCGGTGGCGCTGGGCTTCGCGCTGGTGCTGATCCTGCTCGGCGCGCTGACCAAGTCGGCGCAGCTGCCGTTCCACCCGTGGCTGCCGTACGCGATGGCCGCCCCGACCCCGATCTCGGCCTACCTGCACGCCGCGTCGATGGTGAAGGCCGGCGTCGTGCTGGTGGCCCGGCTCGGGCCGGCGTTCTCGCCGTTCGCGGTGTGGTGGGTGCCGGTGGTCGTGCTCGGCCTGGCGACGATGCTGCTCGGCGGCTGGCGCGCACTGCGCCAGACCGACCTGAAGCGGCTGCTCGCCTTCGGCACCGTCAGCCAGCTCGGCTTCCTGATGGTGCTGTTCGGCGCGGGCTCCCGGGTCGCGGCGCTGGCCGGCATCGCGATGCTGCTCGCGCACGGCCTGTTCAAGGCCCCGCTGTTCATGGTGGTCGGTGCGATCGACAAGGCGTGCGGGACGCGTGACCTGCGCGAGCTGTGCGGGCTGGGCCGGCGCAAGCGCGGGCTCGCGGTGCTCGCGGCGATCGCCGGGATGTCGATGGCCGGGCTGCCGCCGATGCTCGGGTTCGTCGGCAAGGAGGCCGCCTACGAGGCGTTCGTGCTGGAGGGCGGGGTGCGCGGCTGGATCGTCGCGATCGGCCTGCTCGCCGGGTCGCTGCTGACGGTCGCCTACACCGCGCGCTTCCTCTGGGGCGCGTTCGCGACGAAGGGCCTGCAGCCCACCGGCGGGGACCCGGTACCGCTCGGCCTGTCCGGGCCGGCCTGGCTGTGCGCGCTGACCGGGCTCGCCGCCGGGTTCGCCGCCCCGGCCGTCCAGGAGCTGGCCGCGGCCTACGCCCGGCCGCTGCCCTCGCTCGGCGACGCCTACGCCGCGCAGTACGAGCTCGGGCTCTGGCACGGGTTCGGGATCGCCCTGCTGTTCTCCGCGATCGCCGTCGCCGGTGGTCTGCTGCTGCACCAGTACGGCGCGGCGCTCACCGAGCGGGTGGTGCTGCACGGGCTGTCCGCACAGCGCGGCTACGAGTCGGTGGTGACCGGCATGGAGCGGGCCGCGATCACCGTCACCGGACGGCTGCAGATCGGTTCGCTGCCGGTCTACCTCGGCTTCATCCTGGTCACCCTGATCGCGCTGCCCGCCCCGGCCCTGCTGATGGGCGGTGCGCTGCCGCAGGACCAGAGCGTCTACCACTCGATCATGCAGGTCCCGGTGGGGCTGATGGTGATCGTCGCGGCGATCGCGCTGTGCCGGGCGCGCCGCCGGTTCACCGCGGTGCTGCTGGTCGGCGCCGTCGGCTACGGCATCGGCGGGCTGTTCGTCATCGACGGCGCCCCGGACCTCGCGCTCGCCCAGTTCCTGGTGGAGACGCTGACCCTGGTCGCGTTCGTGTTCGTGCTCCGGCGGCTGCCCGCGCACTTCGACGAGCCGGACACCGAGCGCCGGGTGCGGCTGCCGAAGGCCGCGGTGGCCTCGGTCGGCGGCGTCCTGGTCGCCGGGATGGCGGTGATCTTCTCCGGCGCCCGGGTGCAGCCGCCGGCGACCACCGCCGACTTCGTCGCGTCCGCGCCCGACGCGGGCGCCACCAACCTGATCAGTGCGATCCTGGTCGACTTCCGGGCGCTGGACACCATCGGCGAGATCACGATCCTGCTGATCTGCGCCGCCGGGACGGCCAGCCTGGTGCTGGCCACCCGCTACGACAAGAGGAAGGGCGGCCAGGTCGTGACGAGCGGGTCCGGGTCTCCGAAGCACGAGCAGGAGGTGATGGGATGACCACCTCACGTGAGGCGCCCGCGACGACGGAGCAGCCCGGCGCAGCGGCCGCCGAGGAGTCCTGGGCCCGCTGGGACGAGCCCAGCGGCCAGTGGATGCTGCCCGGCAACTGCCCGGACACCCGGGAGCGGACCCTGGTGCTGGAGGCGGCCGCCCGGCTGCTGTTCCCGACCGTGCTGGTCTTCTCGGTGTTCCTGCTGTTCGAGGGCCACTACGGCCCCGGCGGCGGGTTCTCCGGCGGCCTGGTCGCCGGGCTCGCGTTCGTGCTCCGGCACATCGCGGGCGGCGACGACAACCTGGGCTCGAAGTTCCGGATCCGGCCGCCGGTGGTGGTCGGGACCGGCCTGACGATCGCCGTGCTCACCGGGCTCGCCCCGGTGCTGTGGGGCGGCGCGGTGCTGGAGTCCACCAAGTGGACGATCACCTTCGGCGACTTCGGCTACCTGGACATCGTCACCAGCCTGCTGCTCGACGTCGGCGTCTACCTGCTGATCATCGGTGTGGTGCTGGACCTGCTGCGCTCGCTCGGCTCCGGCATCGCCCGGGACGCCCGCGAGGCGGGCGAGGACCCGCCGGGCCGCGATCTCGGTGGTGACCGATGAACATGACCATCAACCTGAGCATGGCGCTGGTGCTCGCCGTGCTCTACTCGGTCGGCTTCTACCTGCTCATGCAGCGTTCCCTGATGCGCATCCTGATCGGCATCGTGGTGCTCGGGCACGGCGCGAACCTGCTGCTGCAGCTGGCCGGCGGGCCGCCCGGCCGGGCCCCGATCCTGGACGCCGTCGGGCTCGACGAGATCACCGACCCGCTGCCGCAGGCGCTCGCCCTCACCGCCATCGTGATCACCTTCGCGCTGACCACCTACCTGCTCGCGCTCGGCTACCGGTCGTGGGTGCTGGTCGGTCACGACGAGGTCCAGGACGACGTCGAGGACCGCCGGATCGCGGCCCGGCAGAGCCCGGACGGCGCCATGGAGGAGGGCACCGCGGCGGAGACCGAGAGTTCCCCCGAGGACACCGCCGACTCGCACGAGCTCGAGGAGGGCCGCAAGTGACCCTGCTCCAGGCACTGGTCGCGTTCCCGGTGCTGCTCCCCATGCTGGGGGCCGCCGCCAGCGTGATCGTCGGACGCCGCGCGTCGCTGCAGCGGGTGATCGGCGTGGTGACCCTCGCGATCGTCTGCGTCGTCGCGGGGATCCTGCTGGTCGCCGCGGACCGGCACGGCCCGGTCGTCGCCGAGCTCGGCGGCTGGCCGGCCCCGATGGGCATCGCGCTGGTCGCGGACCGGATGTCGGCGTTGCTGCTGCTGATCTCGACGCTGGTCACCCTCGCGGTGCTGGTGTACGCGATCGACCAGCGGATCTCCGACTACGGCCGGGAGACGGCCAGCACGACGTTCCACCCGATCTTCCTGCTGCTCTCGACGGGCGTCTCGCTGGCCTACCTGACCGGCGACCTGTTCACCCTGTTCGTCGCGTTCGAGATCATGCTGGCGTCGTCCTACGTGCTGATCACCCGGCGGACCTCGGCGTCCCGGATCCGGTCCGGGATGACCTACGTGATCGTCTCGCTGACGTCGTCGCTGCTGTTCCTGACCGCCGTCGGCTTCGTCTACGCCGCGACCGGCACGGTCAACCTGGCCGATCTCGCGGGCCGGATGGAGCTGCTGCCGGACGGGCTGCAGACGGTGCTGGCGCTGGTGCTGGTCGTCGTGTTCGGGATCAAGGCGGCGATCGTGCCGCTGCACTTCTGGCTGCCCGACAGCTACCCGAACGCGCCGGCACCGGTCACCGCGCTGTTCGCCGGGCTGCTGACCAAGGTCGGCATCTACGCCCTGCTGCGCACCCAGACGCTGGTGTTCCCGCAGGACGACCCGTCGATGCTGCTGCTGGTCATCGCGGCCCTGACGATGGTGGTCGGCGCGCTCGGCGCCATCGCGCAGGACGACCTGAACCGGTTGCTGTCGTTCCTGCTGGTCAGCCACATCGGCTTCATGCTGTTCGGGATGGCGGTCTGGACGCCAGAGGGCATCGCGGGCACCGCGCTGTACGTGGTGCACCACATCACCGTCCAGGCGACGTTGTTCCTGGTCAGCGGTCTGATCACCCGGCGGACCGGGACGGTGTCGATCAGCCAGATGGGCGGGCTGGCGCAGACCGCGCCGCACCTGGCGGTGCTCTTCGCCATCCCGGCGATCACCCTCGCGGGTCTGCCGCCGACGTCGGGCTTCGTCGCGAAGCTGGCGTTGCTGCAGGCCGGCGCCGGTGCCGGGCTGGCCAGCGAGATCGTCGCCGCCTTCGTGGTGGTCGCCAGCCTGCTGACGCTGTACGCGGTCGCGCGGGTCTGGGTCCGGGTGTTCTGGGGGACGCCGAAGGAGCCGCTGGTCGACAACGACCCGAACGACGAGCTGGTGGTCGGCACCGCGCGCAGCGCCCGCGGCATGTACGTCGGCGCGTCCTCGCTGGTCGTGGTCAGCATCGTGATCGCGCTGTTCGCCGGGCCGCTGTCCGGGATCACCGCGCGGGCCGGTGAGGACCTGCACGGCAGGGAGACCTACCGCAGCGCGGTCCTGGACCCGGTCGCCGGGGCACCCGAGGGGGACGCCGGCGACACCGGGGACACCGGGGACGCCGCCGGGGACACCGGCACGGCGCTCGCCGATCCGGCCGGTGACGGCCCGGAGGTGACCCCGTGAGCGGCGACGGCGCCCCCGGCGGCGGGACGCGGCCCGACGCCGTCGAGGCCGAGCTGGGTGTGGCCGCGGAGGAGACGGGTACCGCGCCACCCGGGAGCACGACGACGGGAGCAGCTACGAGCGGGACGGGCACGAGCGGAACGGGCACGGACGACAGCGGGGGAGTCGTGGGCGACAGCACCACCGGCACCACCGGCGGAGCCGGTACCACCGGCGGAGCCGGTGCATCCGGTACCACCGACACGGACTCGCCGGGCGGTGCCGCGGAGGCCCACCGGGAGCACTCGGCGTCGTCGGCGGAGACCGGCCAGGACCCCGACGGCCGCACCCCGGCCCGGGTCCCGCCGCCGGTGCCCGACACCACGTCCGAACCGATGGCCGGCACGGCGCAGATCGGCAACTGGCGCCGCCGGGTGCCGCAGGTGCTCGCGCTCGCCCTGGTGTGGGTGCTGCTGTGGGGCAGCCTCACCCCGATGGCGATCATCGGCGGCCTGCTCGTCGGCCTGCTGGTCACGGTGATCTTCCCGCTGCCGGTGCTGCCGGAGCGACTGCCGATCCGCCCGGTGAAGATGGTGCGGCTGATCGGGTTCCTGATCCGCGACCTGGTCGTCTCCGGTGTCCGGGTCAGCGCCGTGACGCTGATGCACGGGCCCCGCGCGCAGTCCGGGATCGTCGGGCTGCCGCTGTGCAGCAGCTCCGACCGCACCACGACGACGATCGTCGCGGCCTGCGCGCTGTCCCCGGGCAGCTTCACCCTGCAGATCGACCGGCGCCGCGGGCGCTGGTACGTCTACGCGCTCGGCCTGCACCAGCCGGGCTCGGTGGAGTGGGTCCGGCGCAACATGATGCTGCTGCAGATGCGCGTGATCGACGCGGTCGGCAGCGAGGAGGACGTGCGGCGCTGCCGGACGGCGATGGACGCCGTGACCGCCGGGCGCGAACAGGGGAGGGGACCGGAGTGACCGTCGTCTACGCGCTGGTCCTCGCCATGCTGACCACCGCGGCCATGCTGACCCTGTGGCGGCTGCTGCAGGGCCCGACCACCCTGGACCGGATCGCGGCCCTGGACGTGTTCGTGGTGCTCATCGTGGCCGCCGCCGCGGTGTACGCCGCGATCTACTCGGACGGGTCGAACATCCCGCTGCTGGCCGCCGTCGCGCTGATCGCGCTGGTCGGCTCGGCGACCGCGGCCCGGCTCGTCGAACGATGGGAGCGACACCGGTGATCGGCGACGTCGACGTGACCGCCGTGCTGTCCGCGGTGCTGATGCTGGCCGGCGGCCTGTCCTGCCTGCTCGGCGCGCTCGGCCTGGTCCGGCTGCCGGACCTGCCCGCCCGGCTGCAGGCGACCACCAAGCCGCAGACGCTGGGCCTGCTGCTGATCCTGCTCGGCGTCGCCGTGCAGCTGGAGTTCGAGAACTCCTCGACGCTGGTGCTGGTGGTGCTGTTCCAGGTGCTGACCGCGCCGGTGATCTCCCAGGTGGTGGGCCGGTCGGCGTACCGCAGCGGCGCGATCGACCGGGACTCGCTGGTGGTCGACGACCTGGGCGAGCAGATGGACGCCGACGCCCGCGCCGTGCGGGTGTCGGCCCCGCCGCCCGCTCAGCCGTCCCGGTCGTCCGACGGCGAGCGGGCCTCCGATCCCGGGGGAACGTCCTCGCGCAGCGTCGACGGCGTCGACGGGACGTCGGACCGGTAGGCCGCGTGCCCGATCGCGAAGCTCGCGATCGGGATCGTGAACAGCTGCAGCGCCACCGCCACCCCGAGGGTGACCAGCACGCCGGGCTCGGGCACCAGCACGGCGACGCCGACGAGCAGCGCCACGATGCCCAGCCCAGCCGCCTTGGTGACGGCGTTGGTGCGGTTGTAGATGTCGGGCAGCCGCAGCATGCCGATCGCGCCGGAGCCGATCAGCAGCACGCCGGCGGCGACGATCAGGCCGCCGATCGTGTTCTGCACCGGGCCGCCGGTGAGCACGTCCGGCGCGCTCACGAGCTCGCCCAGACCAGCCGGGCCACCGCGACCGTGGTCAGGAACCCGACCAGGGTCGCGACGACGACGAGATCGAGCATCGCGGTCGATCCGAGCCGCAGCGCGAGCAGCGCGATCAGCCCGACGACGACCACGAAGCCGTAGTCGACGGCGAGTCCGCGGTCGGCCTCGGTCGGGCCGCGCAGCACGCGGTACACCGCGACGAGCAGGCTCAGCCCGAGCAGGACGAGCCCGGCGTCGAGCAGCAGGGTGGCGGTCACGGGTCCACTCTCCCTTCTGCGGGGGCGGGCCGGCGCAGACAGGCGAGCAATCGGTCCTCCATCTCCTGCACGCTCGCGCGGAGCTGCTCCGGGTCGGAGGCGTGCATGCCGTGCACGGTCAGCAGCGGGCCGCGCGAGCCGGTGGTCAGGTTCAGCGCGAGGGTGCCCGGGGTGAGGCTGATCAGGGCCATGATGGTCGCGATCTCGACCATGCTGCGGGACCGCAGCCGGACCCGGATGACGGCCGGATCGATGCCGTGCCCCGGCGTCAGCACCTCGCGGAGCACGACCGCGTTGGCCCGGAAGAACTCCCCGGTGAACCAGACGAGGAAGTGCGCCGAGGCGAGCAGCCTGCTGTCGCCGGGGGCGCGGGTGCGGCCGGTCACGGGGCACCCACCGCCCCGGCGTAGCCGGCGGTGTCGAACAGGCCGTTCGCGGCGGCCGTCGAGACGGCGAGCAGCGGCTCGGCGGCCAGGCCGAGCAGCAGGCTCAGCCCGCCCAGCGCGAGCGCGGGGGCGACGGTGCGGACCGGCACCGTCAGCGCGACGACCGTCCCGGCGCCGCCGGACGGGTCGGGATCGGGCGCGTCGCCGCCCCAGAACGCGCCGTTCCAGATCTTGAGCATCGACAGCAGGGTGAACACGCTGACTCCGATCGCGACGAGTGCGGCGACGATCAGCCCGGCGTCCACCGCGCCGAGCACGAGGGCGAACTTCCCGACGAACCCGGACAGCGGGGGGATCCCGGCCAGCGACAGCGCGGAGACGGCGAAGGCCACCGCGGCCGCCGGGCTGTGTGCGGCGAGCCCGCCGAGCCGGGCCAGCTCACCGGTGCCGACGTGCCGCTCGACCGCGCCGGCGATCATCAGCAGCGCCGCCTTGACCAGCACGTACTGCACCATGAAGTAGATCGCGGCGGCCAGCCCGACCGGGGTGAAGATCGCCAGCCCGAGCACGATGTAGCCGAGCTGGCTGACCATGTGGAAGGTCAGGATCTGGCGCATCCCGCCGGCACCGACCGCGGCGAGCACGCCGACGACCATGGTGAGCAGTGCGGCGACCAGGACGACCGGCAGGAACCGCGGGTCGCCGTCGAACACCACCGCGTAGATCCGGAACAGCGCGTACACGCCGACCTTGGTGAGCAGGCCGGAGAACAGCACGGTGACGGCGGCCGGGGCGACCGAGTAGGCCCGCGGCAGCCAGTTGTGCAGCGGCACCAGGGCCGCCTTCACCGACAGCGCGAGCAGGATGACGGCGGTCGCGGCGGCCACCCGCGGGTCGGTCACGGCGGCCCCGGCGAGGTCGCCGAGCTGCACGGTGCCCGCGACGCCGTAGACCAGGCCCAGCCCGGCCAGGAACACGGTGGAGGCGAGCAGGTTCACCGTCAGGTACAGCCGGGCCGCGGCGAGCCGCTCCGGGTTGCGGCCGGTGGCGATCAGCACGTAGCTGGGGACCAGCATGACCTCGATGAACACGAACAGGTTGAACAGGTCGGCGGTCAGGTAGGCGCCGTTGACGCCGGCCAGCAGCAGCATCGCCTGCGGGAGGAACGCGCGGGTCCGGTCGGTGGCCTCGAGATCGCCGGGGCCGCCGCCGTCGAGCGCGGCGAACGCCAGGCAGGCCAGCCCGAGCACGCCGGTGACCAGCAGCATCACCGCACCGAAGGCGTCCGCGGCGAGCGGGATCGCGATGCCGTCCGGCCAGCCGCCGAGCCGCTGCACGATCACCGTGCCGTCGGTGGTGACGGCGAGCAGGTAGCCGGCCACGGCGGTGCAGGCTGCGACCGCGGTGAACGCGACCGCGCGGCGGGCGGCCACCGGCATCCGGACCGCGAACAGGATCAGCAGGCCGGCGGCGAACAGCGGGACCGCGACCGGCGCGATGACCAGCGCCTCGAGCCCGGTCACCGGTCCTCACCCCGCGCCGAGCCGCCGGCCCGTTCGGTGCGTTCCCGGTCCGGGTCGTCCCGGGCGGCCGGGTCGTGGTCCGGATCGGACCGGGTGCCGCCGTCCCCGCCGGTCTCCTCGTCGCCGGCCTTGAGCAGGGCGAGCAGGTAGACGGTGATCGCGAAGGCGATCACGATGGCGGTCAGCACGAACGCCTGTGGCAGCGGATCGGCCATGGCGGCCCGGTCCTGCTGGCCCAGCAGCGGGGGCTGCCGGTTGTACATCCCGCCCGCGGAGATGATCAGCACGTTGACGCCGTGGCCGAGCAGGATGAACCCGAGGACCACGCGCAGCAGCTCGCGCTGCAGGATCAGGTACACGCCGCCGGCGACGAGCACCGTCACGATGATCGCGGCCGTCACGGGGTGGTCCCCTCGGGCGCGGCGCGGTCCCGGCGGGCCAGCACCGGGCCGACCCGTGTCCGGCCGCCGATCCGGTCGACCGCGGCCACCATCAGCCCCACCACCATCAGATAGATCCCCAGGTCGAAGATGAACGAGGACAGCAGCACCTCGCCGGGCAGGTACACCGGCGCGAGGAACGGCAGTCCCAGCGGGTAGACGGCGAGCCCGGTCAGCAGGCTGATCAGCAGGCCGGTGCCGACGAGCGGCTCCGGGCGCAGCCGCAGCGCCCAGGCGTCGCCGCGGTGGGCGAGCCGCAGGAACAGCACGGCGACCCCGCCGACCAGCGACGAGATGAACCCGCCGCCCGGCTCGTCGTGCCCGCGCCACAGCAGGAACAGCGACAGCGCGAGCATCACCGGGAACAGCACCCGGCTCGCCACCCGCATCACCACGGTGTCCGCCGGGCCGTCGCGGGCGAACCGGCGCGGCGCCCCGGCGTCCCCGGTGCCGCCGGGGCTCTCGTCGCTGGTCCGCCGCAGCAGCACGAGCAGGCCCAGCGCGGCCGCACCGACGACGACGGCCTCGCCGAAGGTGTCCATCCCGCGGAAGTCGACCAGGATGGTGTTGACGACGTTCGTGCCGCCGGTCGCCTCCTGTGCGGTGTCCAGGAAGTACCCGCCGACCTCGGACGGCGGGCGCCGCCCGGTCAGCACGAAGGTGGCTGTGCCCAGCGAGAGCCCGGCGGCGAGCGCGGTGAGCGCGGCGGGGGTGGCGCGCATCCGCGCGGGCCGCCGCAGCCGTTCCCCGCGCCCGCGCAGCACGAGCACCGCCACCACCGTGGTCAGCACCTCGACCAGCAGCAGGGTCATCGCGACGTCCGGCGCCCCGGCGAGCAGCAGCCACAGCGCGGTCGCCAGCCCGGCGAACCCGGTCAGGGTCAGCGCGGCGAGCACCGAGCGGGTCACGGCGGCGCCGGCGACCGTCGCCAGCACCAGCACCACGACCAGCCAGTCCAGGCCCTGCACGGCCGGTCCGGGGTACCCGGGCAGGGCCGGGAGGCCGATCCCGGCGACGACGGCGAGCACCGGCAGCAGCAGCACCGGCCGGGCCAGCACGGCGGCCGGCGTCGGATCGACGTCGGGCTTCCCGACCAGGCCGCCGAACTCGATCACCCGGGCCCGGATCCGGTCGTAGACCGCGGAGCCGTCGGGCACCCACAGCCGTTGCAGCAGGGCGTCCACCCGGTCCCGCCAGTGGAACAGCGCGTAGCCGGCGGCGAAGGTCACCAGGGACAGCAGCAGCGCCGCGTTGACGCCGTGCCACAACGCGAACGTCGCGGGCTCGGCGCCCGGGTACAGGTCGGTGGTGGCCCGGTCGGTCAGCGGGTTCAGCACGCCGACGCCGAGCCCCAGGGCCAGGCCGAGCACCGCGGCCACCGCGGCCGGGGCGAGGAACGCCTTCGACGGCTCGTACAGGTCGGGCTGGGTCAGGGTGCCGCCGAACGCGCCGTAGACGATGCGGGCGCTGTAGGCGAACGTCAGCGCGGAGGCGATCACGGCCGTCACCGCGGCGACCGGTCCGGCGCCCGGCGCGAAGTCGGCCTCCAGGAAGCCCTCGTAGAGCGTCTCCTTGGAGACGAACCCGATCAGCGGTGGGACGCCGGCCATCGACAGCGCGGCGATCCCGGTGAGCGTCGCGGTGACCGGCATGACCTTCCGGAGCCCGCCGAGCTCGCGGACGTCGCGGCTGCCCGCCTCCTTGTCGATGATCCCGACCAGCATGAACAGGGTCGCCTTGAACAGCGCGTGCGCGAAGGTGTGCAGCACCGCGGCGGACAGGGCGTAGGAGGTGCCGACGCCGATCGCGGCCGTCAGCAGGCCCAGCTGGCTGACCGTGGACTGGGCGAGGATCGCCTTCAGGTCGTGCTCGCGCAGCGCGAGCACGGCGCCGACGACGGCGGTCAGCAGGCCGAGCGGGACGAGCACCATCGACCACGCCGTCGTCGGGACGTAGACCGGGGAGAACCGCATCAGCAGGTAGATGCCGGCCTTCACCATCGTCGCGGCGTGCAGGTAGGCGCTGATCGGGGTCATCGCGACCATCGCGCCGGGCAGCCAGAAGGTGAACGGCAGCTGCGCCGACTTGGTCGCCGCGGCCAGGATCAGCAGGGCCGCGGCCGGCACCGCGAGCGGGCTGGCGAGCACCACCTCCGGGTTCCCGACGATCACGCCCAGGTCGGTCGTCCCGGCCGCCACGCCGATCATCACGACCGCGCCGAGCAGCGCGAAGCCGCCGGTCGCCGTCACCACCAGCGCCCGGCCGGCGGGCAGCGCCGCCTTCGGCCCGGCGGTGTTGATCAGCAGGAAGGACAGGATCGTGGTGAGCTCCCAGAACACGTAGAGCAGCACCAGGTCGTTCGCGGTGACCAGGCCGATCATCGCGGCGGCGAAGCCGGTGAGCAGCCCGTAGACCGTGCCGACCGGGTACCCGTCGCCCATGTAGCGGGCGCTGTAGGCCATGACGAGCGCGCCGACGCCCAGCACGATCGTCACGAACAGCAGCGACAGGCCGTCCATCCGCAGGCCGAAGGAGACGCCGAGGGCCGGCATCCAGTCCCAGGACGCGGTGAGGACGTCGCCGTCGACGATCGCGCCGGCCGAGGTGTTGGCGTAGACGCCGAGCGCGGCCAGGCCGGCCGCGAGCGGGTAGCCCGCGTTGCGGCCGGACAGGCGGGCGAGGAGCGGGGCGGCCAGCGCGAGGAGGACCGAACCACCGAGGACGATCAGCGGCAGCACCGGGCGAGCGCCTCCGTCCGGGATCCGGGGGTCGGCGCCAGCAGCGCCCTGATCGACAGCACGCCCGATTCTTACCCACCCGCGACGTTTCCCAACCCGCCAGGGTGGACACCCCGTTGGTTTGCGCGGCGCATCCTCCCGGGGGGCCCGGCGGGCCGCCGCGGCGGCGCTCGTACCCTCCCGGTGTGCCCCTGTACGCGCTCGGTGACGCCGAACCGGACATCCACCCCACCGCCTACGTCCATCCGGACGCGGTGGTGATCGGCAACGTGACCCTCGGCCCGGAGTCGACGGTCTGGCCGACCGCGGTGCTGCGCGGCGACGACGGCCGGATCGAGGTCGGCGCGCGCACCAGCATCCAGGACGGCTCGATCATCCACACCACGCTGCGCGAGCCGACGATCATCGGCGACGAGGTGACGGTCGGGCACAACGTGCACATCGAGGCGTCCACGATCGCGAACCGGGCGCTGATCTCGTCCGGCTCGGTGGTGCTCAACGGCTCCCGGATCGGCGAGGGCGCCGTGGTCGCCGCGGGTGCGGTGGTCTCGCCGAACGCCGAGGTCCCCGCCTACCGGATGGCGCTCGGCGTCCCGGCCCGGGTGCGCGAGGGGTACGAGGTCGCCGCGGACCGCTGGCGGCACTCGGTGGAGTCCTACGTCGAGCGCGGGCGCCGGTTCCGCGATCAGCTGCGGAAGCTGGAGGGCTGATGGCCGGGAAGCCGTTGCACGAGGTCGTCGAGGCGGGCTGGGCGCAGGCGCTCGAACCGGTCGCCGGGGCGGTGACCGCGATGGGCGAGTTCCTGCGCGCCGAGATCGCCGCGGGCCGCCGCTACCTGCCGGCCGGGGCGAACGTGCTGCGCGCCTTCCAGCAGCCGTTCGACCAGGTGCGGGTGCTGATCGTCGGCCAGGACCCGTACCCGACGCCGGGGCACGCGGTCGGCCTGTCGTTCTCGGTGGCGCCCGAGACCCGGCCGCTGCCGCGCTCGCTGCAGAACATCTATCGCGAGTACTGCGAGGACCTCGGGCATCCGGCGCCGTCGTCGGGGGACCTGACGCCGTGGACCGAGCAGGGCGTGCTGCTGCTCAACCGCTGCCTCACGGTCGCCCCCGGCGAGCCCGGCTCGCACCGCAACAAGGGCTGGGAGGAGATCACCGAGCAGGCCATCCGGGCGCTCGTCGCGCGGGACGCCGAGCCGATGGTGGCGATCCTCTGGGGCCGCGACGCCCGCAACCTCGCGCCGCTGCTGGAGGACGTGCCGATGATCGAGTCGGCGCATCCCAGCCCGATGTCGGCGGACCGTGGCTTCTTCGGGTCGCGGCCGTTCACCCGGGCCAACGACCTGCTCGAGGAGATCGGCGGGGATCCCGTCGACTGGAAGCTGCCCTGACCGGGGCGCCGCCCCGCTAGCCTCCGTTGCGGGAGGCAACATGATCGACGTGCGGTGTCACCTCGGGATCCTCGTGGTGGCGGGGGCGGTGCTGGCGGGCTGCTCGGGGGCTGCCGAGGGGGCGCCCGATCCGTTCCCGCCGCGGCCGCAGCCGATCGAGGTGATGGCCATCGACCCGTGCCGGGTGCTGACGCCCGAGCAGCTCGCGAGCCGCGGTCTGACGCCGGAGGACAGCCGCTACGCCGAGCCCGTGGTGGGCGACGCGACGACCCACGTCTGCGGCTGGAGCGAGATCTGGACGGTGGACTTCGGCTACAGCGCGCAGATGATGCCGGTCGACGCCGCGCGCGCGGTCGGCGGCCCGGGCTCGCGGGTGCAGGTGGTCGCCGGTTACGGCGCGGTCCGGAACACCGCGCGGGAGGACACCTCGCCGATGTGCGAGCTGGTCGTGGACGTGGCGGACGGCCAGGTCATGCGGCTCCAGGTCAGGGTGGTCGGCCGGAAACCGGACGGATCGACGCCGTCGATCGACGAGGCCTGCCGGGAGGCGGAGCTGCTGGCGGCCGACGCCCTCGGTACCGCGAGAACGCTCACCCCGTGAGCGGTTCGCGGCCGTGAACGCCGCGCCCGGTTCGCGGCCCGGGACGGGTGCGCTCTGCGTACCGTCCGGCCGATGAACATCGAGGCGAAGCGTCCGGTCGGTACGGCGTCGGACGGTCTGATGAGCCAGATCTCGATCGGCAACGTGCTGGCCGTGCACGGAGTGCTCGCCGCACAGGCCGAGCGGATGTACCTGCTCCTGGACTGCTCGGACTGGCTGCGCGACATCGAGGCGGTCGGCGGCGATCCGGTGTCGCTGGACGCGCGGAACTCCTTCCAGCTCAAGATCAACAACATGCTCGACGCCCAGTGGGCGCGCTACCGGGAGCTGTCCGAGGCGACCGAGCGGCTGCGGGCGGCGGCGCGCGAGTACGGCCACACCGAGGACATGATCCTCGGCGAGCTCGAGCGGGCCAGGGGCGAGCTCCCGCCGCTGTCGCCCGAGACGATCAGCGGATCGTGGTACAGGCCGGTCGGCGGGTGACCGGGTCACACGTCTCGGCAACGTGGCGGGTGCGCACCGGCGTCGACCGCGGCGCCGAGTCGTGTACCGAAGGTTCCCTGACAGGGCATTAGGCTGGTCGATGTGACCGATCCGGGGGAGATGCGCATATCCGACGCCGACCGCGAGGCCGCCGCCAAACGGCTGCACGACGCGCTCGGCGAGGGCCGGATCACGCTCACCGAGCTGGAGGAGCGGCTCGACGCCGTCTACGCCGCGCGCACCGCGAGCGAGCTGCGCCCGCCGCTGGCCGACCTGCCCGGCTCGGACCTCGTCGTCCCGCCCGGGTCGGCGCAGCTCGCGCGTCCGGTCGACGGGGCGGACCGGGTGCACCTGCGGACCGGCGCCGGGACGGTGAAGCGGACCGGGGACTGGCCGGTCCCGGCCGCGATGCGGCTGACCACCAGCATGGGGACCATCCACCTGGACCTTTCCGAGGCGCGGCGGATCCCGCCGCGGATCGACATCGAGGTCTCCACCGGGATGGGCGAGATCGTGCTGGTGCTCCCCGAGGGCGGCAGCGCCGACGTCGACGCCGTCTCCGGCTCGTGGGGCGAGGTCAAGACGAAGGTGCCGTCGACGCCGGGCGGCTCCGGGCCGCACATCGTGGTGCGCGGGAAGGTCGGGATGGGATCGCTGACCGTCCGCGGCTCACGCAAGGGCTGGTGGAAGGCCGTGCTGGGCTGACCGGCCCCCGGAACGACGGTAGGCCCGGACCCTGCCGGGTCCGGGCCTACCGGGGTATCGGTTCTCGCGCGGCACCACGCGTCAGACGCGGGCGACCTTCCCGGCCTTCAGGCACGAGGTGCAGGCGTTGATCCGGCGGCGGTTGCCCCCGTTGATCGCGGCCCGCACGGTCTGGATGTTCGGGTTCCAGCGGCGGTGGGTGCGGCGGTGCGAGTGCGAGACGGACATGCCGAAGCCCGGACCCTTGCCACAGACGTCGCAGACGGCAGCCACGTCGAACACTCCTCGAAGGTTGGAGACATTGCAAGGTAGAGACAGCATCTCAAGGTTGAGACAGTGCGCAGAGCCCGGACGGACCGGGGCTCGGCGATCCAGTCTAGCCATCCGTGCGACGCGACCTCCGCGGGGGCCCGCCCAGGGGCGGCGGCGGACCGCCGCGCACCTACGCTGACGGCGTGGCCCCGCCGTTCGACCCCGCGCTGCTGCGCCGCTGGATCGACGCGGCCGCCGAGCGGCTGACCGCGGGCCGGGCCGAGATCGACCGGATCAACGTGTTCCCGGTCGCCGACCACGACACCGGCTCGAACCTGCTGCTCACCGCGCGGGCGGCGGCGTCGGCACCGCTGGAGGGCGGCCCGGCGCGGGCGGCCGCGGCGCTGGCCGCGGCCGCGGTGCGCGGCGCGCGCGGGAACTCCGGGCTGATCCTGTCCCAGCTGTTCCGGGGGCTCGCCGAGGAGCTGGCGGCGACCCCGGCCGAGGGGACCGGCGGAGCGGGGCCCGGAGCGCCGGGCGCCGGGCCGGCCGACCTCGACCGGGCGGCCCCGGCCGGTGTCCGGGACGAGCCGGGTCCTGGTGTCGCGGACAGGTCGGCCCCCGGTGCTGCGGATGTGGGCAGCGGGGGCGCGTGTGTGCCGGGGCGTGACGTCGAGGTCGGGCCTGGGTCCGGTGCTGCGGACCGGCCGGGTTCCGGTGCTGCGGACCGGCCGGGTCCCGGTGCTGCGGACAGGACGGGTCCCTGTGTTCCGGAAGGGGCAGGTCCTGCTGTTCCGGTCGGGCCGGGTCCTGGTGTTCCGGAAGGGGCAGGTCCTGGTGCTCCGGTCGGGCCGGGTCCCGGTGCCCCGGTCGGGCCGGGTCCCGGTGCCCCGGTCGGGCCGGGTCCCGGGGTCGCGGCCCGTGCCCGCACCGCGGGTGAGCTGCTCGCCGGCGCGCTGCGCCGGGCCGCGGCGCTCGCCACCGGTGCGGTGTCGGCGCCCCGCCCCGGCACCGCGCTCACGGTCCTGGAGGCCGCCGCGTCGGCGGTCGGCGAGACGGTCGCCGCGGTGTCGGCGGCCTCGGGCCGATTCGCACGGGATCCTGTC
>NZ_BAAAJK010000025.1:56652-57105 GCF_039526905.1 Pseudonocardia kongjuensis
GCACGGGTTCGTCGCGTTCGCACGGGATCGGATCCCGTGCGAACGCAGCGAACCCGTGCGGATGACGGCGGCGCGGGATCGGTCGAGGGGGCGCTGGCCGAGATGGCCGAGGCGGCCGCGGTCGCGGCGCGGGCGGCGCGGGCGGCGCTGGCCCGGGTGGCCGGCCGGCCCGCGGAGCTGGACCGGGCCGGGGTGGTCGACGCGGGCGGGCTCGGCCTGGTCGTGGTGCTCGACGCGCTGGTGGCCGCCGCCGGGGGCACCCCGGAACCGGTCCCGGCGGGCACCCTCGCGAGACTCGACGACCCGGGGCCCGTCGGCCCGGGGTCCGACCGCACGGGACGGCCGGGTGCGCCGGACACCGGCGCGGTGACCGGGCCGGTCCCGGCGATCCGTCCGGGCGCGCGGCACGGCCCGGCCACCGGCCGGGGCGCGGGGCACGGCGCGGCCACCGGC
>NZ_BAAAJK010000026.1:0-65844 GCF_039526905.1 Pseudonocardia kongjuensis
GGTGCCGCCGCCCGCGACCGTGCCGCCGCCCGCCCCGGCGCCCGCGGCCCCGGTGCCGCCGCCCGCGACCGTGCCGAGCACCCCGGCGGATCCCCCGTCCGCGGAGGCCGAGCCGCCGCCGTCGGTCCCGCCGCCGACGGAGACGACGACCCCGGCACCGACGACGACCGTGGATCCCGTCGCGTGACCCCCGATCACCCTCTGCGCTGCGACGACAGCGGCGAGTGACCCCCACCCCGTTCGGATGCCGAGTGCACACGGGATGATTCAGACCGCCGGGCCGGCGTGGAACCGGGAGCCCCCACGCCGGCTCGGCCCCAACACCGACACCCGGGTCACCCGATCGTTCGAAGGTGTGACCGCGACCGCGTCGCGCCTGCCGGTCCGCGCCCCCGCCGAGGTGGTAAAACCACTGGTGGTAGTGGGGTGTGCACGATTCGGGGGGAGTTCGTGATGACGCGGTTCGCGGGGGCGGTCATCGGTATGGCTGCGGTGGCACTGGTGGTCGCCTACCTGGCTTTCGGGTGGCCGGTCCTACTGCTCGGCGGGCCGCTGCTGGTCGGCATCGCGATCACGCTGCTGGCCCTGGCACTCACCGAGCGGCCCCGCGAGGTGCTCCGCGAGCGCCGCGCCGCGCACCTCGGCGAGTCGCCGTGGAAGCAGGCCGCCGAGCGCGGCGAGCCGTCCGCCGGCGGCCTGATGAGCGGGTTCTTCGAGGTCAGCCCGCAGGCCGCCGGGCTGCCGGAGCAGCGCCCCGCGCTCGCGCACGACGCCCGCCGGGCAGCGGCCCGCCGACCGTAGGTGAGAATCGGGCGGTGCCGATCTTCCCCACCGCCCGCGTCCCGGACCGGTGCCCGTGCTGATCGGGATGACGTTCGCCGTCCTGGCCATGCTCTGCAGCACGGTCGCGGCGATCCTGCAGGCCGACGCGGCCCGGCAGGGCGGCCGGACCAGCTCGGTGATGGCCCGCCCGCGGTTCCTCGCCGGTCTGCTGATGGACGTCGTCACCTGGCTGTGCATGGTCGTCGCGCTGCAGTACATCCCGATCTTCGCGGTGCAGGCGACCCTGGCCGGCGCGATCGCGATGACCGCGCTGTACGCCCGGTACTTCCGCGGCGAGTGGCTGCGCCCGGTGCACCGGCTCGCGATCGGCGCCAGCATCCTCGGCCTCGCCCTGGTCGCGGGCAGCGCGGGCATCGAGCGGAAGCAGGCGATGACCGGCCACGGCACCACCGTCGCGGTGCTGGTCGCGGCGATGGTCGTGATCATGGTGGCGACGCTGGCGGTGAACCCGTCGACGATGCCCTGGCCCTCCGCCGTGCTCGCCGGGCTCGGGCTCGGCGGCGGCGCGGTCTGCATCCGGGCGCTGCACGTCTCCGACGGCGTCGAGGTGTCGGCGCTGGTCGCCGAACCGCTGGTCTACGTGCTGCTCGGGATGGCCGCCGTCGGGCTCTACAACTACGCGCGGGCGCTGCAGCTCGGCGACATCGCCACCGTCACCGCGCTGTACATGGCCGTCCAGGTCGTGGTGCCCGGGCTGGTCGGCATCACCCTGCTCGACGACACCGTGCGCAAGGGGTTCACCTGGATGCTGCTGCTCGGGCTCGCCTTCATCGTCTACGGCACGTCGATCCTGGCCCGGCGGCGGCCGGAGAGGCGCGTCCCCCCGCGGGTCGCCTAGCGTGATGACATGCCGACCTTCGAACGCCCCGGTGTCAGCCTGCACTACGAGGAGCGCGGCTCCGGCTTCCCGATCCTGCTGATCGCGCCCGGCGGGATGCGCTCCACCGTGGCCGCCTGGGACAAGGCGCCGTGGAACCCGCTCGAGCACCTGTCCGACCGCTACCGGCTGATCGCGCTGGACCAGCGCAACGCCGGCTCGTCGGTCGCGCAGGTGCACGGCACCGACGGCTGGTCCAGCTACACCGCCGACCAGCTCGCGCTGCTCGACCATCTCGGCGTCGACGAGTTCGGGGTGCTCGGCATGTGCATCGGCGGCGCCTACATCGCGAGCCTGCTCGCGACCGCGCCGGAGCGGATCCGGGCCGCGGTCACCCTGCAGCCGATCGGCCGCGACGGCAACCAGCACATGTTCGAGGAGATCTTCGACGGCTGGCGCGCCGAGATCGCGGCCGACCACCCGGAGGCCGGCGACGACGACTGGGCGTCCTTCAAGGCGAACATGTACGGCGGCGGCGGGATCCTGTTCTCGGTGCCCGACGAGGCGCTCGCCCGGTTCACCACCCCCTGGCTGATCCTGATGGGGGGCGACGACTACCACCCCGAGTCGGTGTCCCGCCGGGTCGTCGAGCTCGCCCCCGGCGCCGAGCTGGTGGAACGCTGGAAGGCCGAGGAGTACGTCGCCGACGGCAAGGCCGCCGTCGACACCTTCCTGGCGAAGCACCTCTGAAACGTCCACGCCCGGCCGGGTCCGCCGGGTGCAGGATGAGCGGCATGCCGGACTGGGACGACGTCGTGCGGATCGGATGTGCGCTGCCGGAGGTCGAGCGGTCGACCTGGTTCCGCACCCCGTCGCTGAAGGTGCGCGGCAAGGGCTTCGCCCGGCTGCGGAGCGAGTCCGACGGGCTGGTGGTGCTGCTGTGCTCGCCCGCCGAGAAGGAGGCACTGCTCGCCTCCGGCGATCCGGCGTACAGCACCACACCGCACTACGACGGCCACGGCTCGATCCTGGTCGACCTGGACCGGGTCGATCCCGGGCAGCTCGCCGAGCTGGTCGAGGAGGCGTGGCGGCGCAGGGCCCCGGCGACCCTGATCCGGGCGCACGACGCGTGAGCACCCGCTACGTGGTGGTCGGCGCCGGAGCGGTCGGCGGCACGATCGGCGCCCGGCTGCACGCGGCCGGGCGGGACGTCGTGCTGGTCGCCCGGGGCGCGCACCTCGCCGCGATCCGGGAACGCGGCCTGCGGCTGGACTCGCCCGACGGCCGGTCGGTGCACCGGGTCCCGGCCGTCGGCTCGGTGCGCGAGATCGGGTTCCGGCCCGGCGACGTCGTCCTGCTCGCGGTGAAGTCCCAGGACACGGTGCCGGTGCTGGACGAGCTCGCCGTCGTCGCGCCGGAGGTGACCGTCGCCTGCGCGCAGAACGGCGTCGCCAACGAGCGGTCGGCGGCGGCCCGGTTCGACCGGGTGCAGGCCGTGCTGGTGATCCTCCCGGCCGAGCACTACGAGCCGGGTGTGGTGATCGCGTCGTCGGCGCCGGTGCCCGGGGTGCTCGACGTCGGCCGGTACCCGTCCGGCACCGACCCGACGAGCGAGGCGATCGCCGCCGACCTGGCCGCCGCCGGGTTCGCGGCCCGGGCCGATCCGGCCGTCCTCGACGGGAAGTACGGCAAGCTGCTCACCAATCTCGGCAACGCCGCGGACGCGATCTGCGGTCCCGGCGACCCGGATCTCGGGCGGATCGTCCGGCTCGCCGGTGCCGAGGGCGCGGCCTGCCTGGCCGCCGCCGGGATCGCCGCCCGCACCGGCGACGACGACCGGGTGCGCCGGGAGGGGACGATCACCGAACGCCCGGTCGGCGGGCGGGCCCGGCGCGGGTCGTCGTCCTGGCAGAGCCTGTACCGGGGCGGGCCGGTCGAGGCCCGGTTCCTGAACGGCGAGATCGTCGCGCTCGGTGCCGCGCACGGGATCCCCACCCCGGTCAACGCCGAGCTGCTGCGGGTGGCCGAGGAGATGGCCGCCGCGGGCGAGCCGCCCGGATCGCGCTCCGGGGCGGACCTGCTCGCGGCGTTGCGATGAGGTGACCCGAAAAGACGGCGCACCGGGCGCCGGGGGTGCCTACTGTCGTTGCATGGCCGGCACACCCGTGGACACCGAGATCCGTACCGTCGCCGAGCTGGAGGGGATCACCGGCCCGCCGGGGGCGGCCTCGCTCGCGAAGGAGCGCGACCACCTCGTCGACGTGCACCGCGAGTGGCTCGCGGTGTCGCGGTTCCTGCTGCTGGCGACCGCCGGGGCGGACGGCACCTGCGACGTCTCCCCCAAGGGCGACCCGGCCGGCTTCGTGCACGTGGTCGACGACCGCACGGTCGCGATCCCGGAACGACCCGGGAACGGCCGGGTCGACGGCTGGCGCAACGTCCTGGAGAACCCGCACGTCGGGCTGATCTTCCTGATCCCCGGGCGCAACGACACCCTGCGGATCAACGGCCGCGCCCGGCTGGTCCGCGACGCCGGCTACTTCGACGCGCTCGCGGTCCGCGGCCGGCGCCCGCTGCTGGCCTGCGAGGTCGCCGTCGACCAGGTGTTCTTCCACTGCCCGAAGGCGTTCATGCGCTCCGAGCTGTGGGCCGCCGGGCCGCCGCCCGGCGCCGACCGGCTGCCCTCGGTCGCGGCGATCGCGAAGCAGCTCGCCCGCCCGGACGAGCCGCTGGAGCAGATCGAGGAGTACTACGGCGCGTCGTACGCGCAGCGGCTCTACTGAGGGTCGAGCCGCCGGGACGCGGTCACCAGCTCGGTGACGGGAACCCTGCTGATCACCGGAGACGGTCAGGAGGTGCCCGGATGCGCCGGCGTGCACATGCCGCGCCAGATCAGGTCGACCAGGTCCTCGGCGTGCCGCTGCCAGTCGTCGTCGGGATCGAGGTAGAGCAGGCCGCCGAGGCCGCGCAGCACCGTCTCCGCGGACACGTCCGGCCGGACGGTCCCGGCCTGCACGTTGGCCGCCACCAGGGTCGCGATGGCCTCGACCATCTCCCGGAACGCGGCAGCGGTGACCCCGTCGGCCGACGCCCCCGCCTTCTGCAGCGCGGCGGCGAGCCCGCGCTTGGTCATCATGTAGCGCGCCAGGTGCCCGGAGGCCCAGATCCGGAACGCCTGCTCCGGCGGGTGCCCGGCGAGGAGATCGGGGACCACGTCGATCAGGTGGCGCACCTCGCGCTGGTAGACGGCGAGCACCAGCGCCTCCCGGGTGGGGAAGTGCCGGTACACCGTGCCGACGCCCACCCCGGCCTGCTTCGCGATGGCGTTGAACGACGGCTCGCCGGTGGCGATGGCCTCCGCGGCGACGGCCAGGATCCGGTCGTGGTTGCGCCGGGTGTCCGTGCGGCGATGGCTGACCGACGGCGTCATCGTCACCTCTCCCATGGCATAGCGGATAACTATCCGCTAGTGTTCGTGATGGCGCCACTCATTCCATCCGACACCGCCCACCACGGCCCCCGCCGGGTTCCGGCCGGCGGAGGGTCTGCGGAAAGAGAGCACGTGGACATCTCACTCCAGGTCAATGGTATTCTCGAACAGCTGAGCGTCGAGCCGGGTGTGACCCTTCTCGACGCGCTGCGCGAACGGCTCGGTGTCACCGGCCCGAAGAAGGGCTGCGACCGCGGGCAGTGCGGCGCGTGCACCGTGCACGTCGACGGCAGGCCGGTTCTCGCCTGCCTCACCCTCGCCGGCACCGTGCGCGGGCCGGTCACCACGGTCGAGGGGCTCGCCCCCGGCGACGGACTGCACCCGGTCCAGCAGGCGTTCGTCGACCAGGACGCCCTGCAGTGCGGCTTCTGCACGTCCGGCCAGGTCATGTCGGCCGTCGCCGCCGTCGAGCAGGACGTGCCGGACGTCCGCGAGTTCATGTCCGGCAACCTGTGCCGCTGCGCGGCCTACCCGAACATCGTCGCGGCGATCGAGCAGGCGAGGCGGTCCGATGCGACCGTTTGAGCTGACCGCGCCGCAGACCCTCGACGACGCGCTCGACTCGCCCGGGGCGTTCCTCGCCGGCGGGACGACGCTGGTCGACCTGATGAAGCTCGACGTCCTCACCCCGTCGCGGGTGCAGGACATCGACGCGCTGCCGCTGCGCGGCATCGAAGGAGACACCGGCGGCCGGCTGCGGATCGGTGCGCTGGAGCGGATGAGCGACGTCGCCGCGCACCCCGGCGTCCATCCGGTGATCACCCGGGCGCTGCTGCAGAGCGCATCCCAGCAGCTGCGGAACATGGCCAGCATCGGCGGCAACCTGCTGCAGCGCACCCGGTGCGGCTACTTCCGCGACGTCACCTCGCCGTGCAACCGGCGCGAACCCGGTTCCGGCTGCCCGGCGGTCACCGGGGCCAACCGGTTGCACGCGGTGCTCGGCACCAGCGACTCCTGCGTCGCCACCCACGCCAGCGACCTGGCGGTCGCGCTCGTCGCACTCGACGCCCGGGTGCGGCTGATCGGTCGCGACGGGGAACGCACCGTCGCGCTCGCCGATCTCTACCGCACACCCGGTTCCACCCCGGAGATCGAGACCGATCTGCGCCCCGGCGAGCTGATCACCGAGGTGCTGGTCCCGCCGCCGGGTGACGGCGCCCGGTCCACCTACGTCAAGGTGCGGGACCGGCAGTCCTACGAGTTCGCGCTCTGCTCCGCGGCGGTCGCCGTGCAGGTCCGGGACGGCCACCTGACCGACGCCCGGATCGCCGTCGGCGGGGTCGCCACCGTGCCGTGGCGGCTGCCGTCGGTGGAGGCGGCGCTGCGCGGTGCCCCGGCGACCGCGGACGCCTTCGAGGCCGCGGCGGCGACCGCGGCCGACGGCGCCCGGCCACTGTCCGGGAACGGTTTCAAGGTGCCGCTGGTGCGCCGGACGATCGTCCGTGCACTGCTCGAGGTCACGCAGGAGGACCGGACATGACCGGACGTCTGGACGCACTGCCGAAGGTCACCGGCGCGGCCGGGTACGGATCGGACCGGGTCCTGCCCGGCATGCTGCACGGCCACGTCGTGCCCAGCACCGTCGCGCACGGCGAGATCACGGCCATGGACGTGACGGCGGCCCGCGCGGCACCGGGCGTCGTCGCCGTGTACACGCCGTTCGACCCGCTGACGCTGCACCCGCCGCAGCACCCGCTGCTCGGGGGCACCTGGGTGCCGCTGCAGGACACCGACGTCGTCCACCACGGCCAGCCGGTCGGCTTCGTCGTCGCCGAGACCTACGAGCAGGCCCGGGACGCCGCGATGCTCGTGCGGGTCACCTACCGGACCCGGCCGGCGGCGACCTCGCTGGAGGACGGGCTGGCCGGCGCGGAGGACGCACCGCCCTCGATGGACGGCTCGCCGCCGTCGATCGAGGTGCTCGCCACCGGCGTCGGGTCCATCGACGAGGCGCTGGCCGCGAGCGCCGTCGTGGTCGACGCGACCTACCGCACGTCGGCGCAGAACCACGCCGCGATGGAGCCGCACTCGGCCGTCGCGGTCTGGGAGTCCGGCCGGCTCACCGTGCACAGCGGCACCCAGGGCTCCGACCTGCAGGCCGGCTCGCTGGCGCAGGCGCTGGGCGTGGACCAGCCGCTGGTGCACGCGGTGAATCCCTACGTCGGAGGGGCGTTCGGTGGGAAGGGGCAGACCGCGGTGCCCGCGTTCCTGGCCGCCGCGGCGGCCCGTGACCTGGGCCGGCCGGTGAAGGCCGCGCTGACCCGGGAGCAGGTCTTCACCGCGACCGCCAACCGCCCGGCGACCGTCCAGCGGCTCCGGCTGGGGGCGGCGGAGGACGGCACGCTGGTCGCGGTGGCGCACGACTCCTGGTCGGAGACGGCGCTCGACCGGGCGTTCGTCGAGCCGACCTCGCACGGCACCTCGCGCGAGTGGTACGCCACTCCGAACCTGGCGATCAGCCAGAAGATGGTGCCGCTGAACATCCCGCGGACCACCTTCATGCGGGCTCCGGGCGAGGCACCCGGCTCGTTCGCGCTGGAGAGCGCGGTCGACGAGCTCGCCGTTGCGCTCGGCATGGATCCGATCGAGCTGCGCCGCCGCAACAGCTCGGCCGCGCCGCCCGGCCGGGACCTGCAGTGGTCCAGCAAGCACCTCGACGAGTGCTTCACCATCGGCGCCGCCCGGTTCGGCTGGTCCGGGCGCACGCCGGGCGGCCGGACCGACGGCGACTGGCTGGTCGGCCAGGGCACGGCCACCGCGATGTTCCCCGCGCTGCGCTTCCCCGCATCGGTGCGGATCACGCTGCACGACGACGACACGGCCGAGGTCGCGACCAGCGGTGCCGATCCGGGCACCGGCCTGCTGACCGTCCTGGCGGTGCTCGGTGCCGAGTCGCTCGACGTCACCCCCGACCGGGTGGTGCCCCGGCTCGGTGACTCGGCGCTGCCGCCCGGCGGCATGTCCGGCGGTTCGACGGCCACCGCGAGCGCCGGTTCGGCGATCATGGTGGCCGCGCCGATGGTGATCGACGAGCTGGTGGCGCTGGCGACCGCGCCGGACGGCCCGTTCGCCGGCGCCGACGCCTCCTACGCCGACGGCCGGGTGCTCACCGCCGACGGCCGGAGCCTCACCTTCGGCGAGGTGCTCCGGGCGGCCGGACGGTCCTCGGTCGCCGCCACCGGGTCGTCCGCCGCCGGTGAGGAGATGACCAAGCACTCGTTCAGCTCGTTCGGCGCGCAGTTCTGCGAGGTGCGGGTGCACCGGTGGACCCGGGAGATCCGGGTGTCCCGGATGCTCGGGGTGTTCGACGCCGGCCGGATCGTCAACGAGCAGGCCGCCCGCAGCCAGATCATCGGCGGCATGATCTGGGGCGTGTCCGCCGCCCTGCACGAGGGGCTGGAGATGGATCCGGACGGCCGCCCGGCCAACGCCGACCTCGCCGGGTACCTGATCCCGGTCAACGCCGACATCCCCGAGGTGGACGTCGAGTTCGTGCGCCGGCCGGACACGCTGCACAACCCGGTCGGCGCGCGCGGCATCGGCGAGATCGGGATCGTGGGCATGGCCGCCGCGGTCGCCAACGCCGTGCACGACGCCACCGGGATCCGGGTGCGGCACCTGCCGATCGGGATCGAGGACCTGCTCGACGGGTGAGGCGGCCCGGCAGGGGATGCGGCCCGGCGTCATGACGCCGGGCCGCATCCGGCACCCCGCCCGCGCCGTCCCGGGAGACCCCGTCCGGGGGACGGGGTGGCGTGTCGCAATGATTTCGTACTACCGTACAGACATTCCCGCAGCGCACGCACGCGCAGCGCACTGCTCGACGCCGCGGTCGAGATCATCTGTACGCAGGGCGTCACCGCCGTGACGCAGCGCGCCGTCGCCGCGCGGGCCGGCACCTCGCTGGCCTCCACGACGTACCACTTCCGCACCGCGGAGGATCTGCTCGTCGCCGCCTTCGAGCTGACCTGCAGCCGGACGATCGAGGACATGCGCCGGGCCGGCCGGGAGGCCACCGACCGGGGTCTCGGGATCGTCGACGCGGCCATGGCCGTGGTCGCCCGGTCCCCCTACGGTGACCGCCTCCCGCCGGACGGGGTGATCCAGCTGACCCTCTCGGCGATCCACAATCCGCGCCTGCGGCCGATCGCCGACGCGTTCGTGGAGGAGCTGGCGGGCCTGTTCGATCCGCTGGTCACCTCGCCGGAGACGGCGCGGACCCTGGCCAGGGCGCTGTCCGGGGTCGTCCTGCACGAGCTGGCGCGCGGCGCCGAGGCGCCCACCGAGACCGTGCGCGCCGACGTCGCCCGCCTCTTCGACGCCTTCGGTGTCACCGACCGGTGGACCGGAGAGCCCCACCACGACGACCGGGAGCCACGATGACCACGATCCCGACCACCCCGGCATGGCCGACCGCCCGGTCGAGCCGGACCGGCGTACTCGCCCAGTTCGGCGAGGGCCGCGCCGAACTCATGCAGTGGGCGCTGAACACCGGCGACCCGCTCGCGGACGCGGTCGTCGCCGAGATGCACGAGCTCGGGATGTCCACCGCGCGGCCGCTGCTGACCCGGGGCATCCAGCGCGGCCTGGCCTCGATCGCGGACCCGCCACCGGCCCTCGCCGCGCTGCTGGGCAGCACCGAGACCCCGCCCGGCTACGTCGACGACGAGCTGCTCGACGTGTTCCCGCGGCCCTGGTTCAGCTCCCCGACGCCGGTGCACATCCTCTCGCTCAGCGCGGGCGCCCTGGTCCGGGTGTACGAGTCGCCGTCGATCGCGAAGGTCCTCTCGACCACCGGCCGGCTCGTCGACCGGGCGGAGAAGCGGCTCACCGAGACCGGGTCCTGGCTGACCAGGGCGATGCTGCCGGGGAGCCTGCGCCCCGGGCAGCCGGGATACGTGGCGACGCTGGAGGTGCGCATGCTGCACGCCCACATGCGCAAGCTGGCCCTCGACCGCGGCTACGACAGCGCGGCCGACGGCGTCCCGATCAACCAGGTCGATCTGGCGCGGACCTGGATGGACTTCACGCTGACCTCGTTCGCCGCCGAGGAGCTGTTCGGCTTCGACCTGACGGTGCGCGAGCTCGACGGCCTCTACCGCTACTGGTGGTACCTCGGGCACCTGCTCGGCATCGACGCCCGGCTGGTCGAGGGGATCACCGGCAACGACGCCGCCCGCCGGGTCGACGCCGTCCTGCAGACCGTGACCGGACCCGTCTCGGAGGATTCGGCCCGGCTCGCGACCGCGACGCTGGACTCGATCTCGGTGCTGCTGCAGGACCTGTTCCGGATACCGGGGCGACTGTCCCGGCCGGCCCTCGACGCCATCACCCGGCGGATCCACGGCGTCGCGATGAGCCAGGACCTGCGGGTCCCGGAGGCGCCGGTCGCCGACGCCCTGCTGAGTCCGGCCGTGCTGGCCTTCCGGCGCACCCGGGCGATCCGCCGGCGCTCCCCCGAACGCTGGGAGGCCGCCATCGACACCGCCATCGCCGCCGAGCGCGAGCGGGCCGCGGCGCCCGGCGAGCAGGCCGCCTATGAGCGCGGCGCGACCGGATCCGACGACTGACCACCCGCCCGCACACCGCAACCGCACACAGACTGGAGTCCGCGGACATGCCTCGCACCATCGACATCACCCTGCCCGACCTGACCGGGAAGCTGGCCGTGGTCACCGGCGCCAGCGACGGGATCGGAGCCGTCATCGCCCGTCGCCTGGCCGGTGCCGGCGCCGAGCTGATCATGCCGGTCCGCAATCCCGCGAAGGGCGAACGGGCCGCCGGCGCCATCCGCGAGCAGGTGCCCGGGGCGCGGATCACCACCGGCCCGCTGGACCTGGCCTCGCTCACCTCCGTCGCCGCGTTCGGGAAGCAGGTCGTCGACGACGGCCGCCCGGTGCACATCCTGGTGAACAACGCCGGCGTGATGAACCCGCCGAGCCGCCGGACCACCGAGGACGGCTTCGAGGTCCAGTTCGGCACCAACCACCTGGGTCACTTCGCGCTCACCCAGGCCCTGCTGCCGGTGCTCCGGGAGGGCACGGCGCGGGTGGTCAACCAGACGAGCATCTCCGCCCGCAGCGGCCGGGGCACGATCAACTGGGACGACCCGAACTGGGAGTCGGGCTACGACGTCAACCGGGCCTACACCCAGTCCAAGATCGCCACCGGGCTGTTCGGCCGCGAGCTCGACGCCCGCAGCCTGGCGGGCGGCTGGGGGATCACGAGCACCCTCTCCCATCCCGGCGTCTCGCCGACGAACCTGCTCGCCGCACAGCCCGGGATGGGCCGCCAGAGCGACACGCTCGGGGTCCGGGCGATCCGGGTGATGTCCCGGATCGGGCTCGCCGGCACCGTCGAGTCCGCCGCACTGCCCGCACTGATGGCCGCCACCGGACCCGAGTCGCAGCGCGGCCGGTTCTTCGGGCCGACGGGCCCGGGCAGCGTCGGGGGCGCCCCCGGTGAGCAGAAGCTGTGGCCGCCGCTGACGAGCATGGACGACGCGCGCCGGCTCTGGGAGCTCTCCGAGGAGCTGGTGGGGCTGCGCTACCCCGCCGTCTGAGACCACCCGTCCGCACGCCGGATCGAGCCGGGGATCCGGCACAGGTCCGGCCCGGATCCGGCACCGATCCCGGCAGTGATCCCTGCACTGATTCACAAGGAACCTGACACAAGGAGGAAGCAATGTCCGATCTCACCGGTAGGACCGCGTTGGTGACCGGCTCGGCCCGGGGGGTGGGCAAGGCCGTCGCCCTGCGGTACGCGTCCCTCGGGGCGAACGTCGTCGTCAACTACTCCGGGGACACCACGAACGCCGAGCGGACCGTGGAGGAGATCCGCGCGCTCGGCGTCGAGGCGATCGCGGTCCGCGCCGACGTGTCGCGGGTCGAGGAGATCGACCGGCTGTTCGCCGAGGCGGCCGACCGGTTCGGCCGGGTCGACATCGTCGTGGCGAACGCGGGCGTCGAGATCATCGACCAGCCGATGCTCGAGGCGACCGAGAAGGACTTCGACCGGCTCTACGCGATCAACGCCAAGGGCACGTTCTTCACCCTGCAGCGGGCCGCGATGCACATCGCGGACAACGGCCGGATCATCTACATCGGCTCCAGCACCACCTGCAACGCCTTCCCGGGGGTCGGGCTCTACGGGTCGAGCAAGATGGGTGCGCGCTACCTGGTGCAGGTACTGGCGATGGAGGTCGGCAACCGCGGCATCACGGTGAACACCATCCTGCCCACCACGATCGAGGGCGCCGGGGTCTTCACCGACATCGCCGACGACGACCCGTACCAGCAGATGAGCCGGGCCCGGCCGCTCGGCGGGCGGATGGGGCGGCCCGACGACGTGGCCGACGCCGCCGAGTACTTCGCCGGCCCGCTCGCCTCGTGGGTGAGCGGCCAGGCCCTGCTGGTCAGCGGCGGCGCACAGCAGTAGACGCCGTCCCTGCGCTCCGGCCCGCCCCGGTGTGACCGGGCCCGGCCCGGGCCCGGCCCGGCCTGGTCCAGGTCACGCAGTACCGCCACAGCGGGAGCCGTCGCCACCGACATCCGGGCAGCGTCGCGCGCGCGGCGTCGCGCACCTCCGCGTAGGTGTGCGGCCGGGGGCACCAACGGTCCGGTGGTACGGGGACCGCGCGCGCCGAGCGGTCCGCGGCCCGCCCTGGAACGACGAAGGCCCAGGCTCGGGGTGACTACCCCGCTGACCTGGGCCTTCGGTATGCGAGCGGATGACGGGAATCGAACCCGCGTATTCAGCTTGGGAAGCTGATGTTCTACCATTGAACTACATCCGCACGGTGTGCGATCACCCTAGCACCAGCCCTCGGCGACCTGTCACGGGCCACCACCGTCCGGTCGTCGCAGGAACCGACCACCCGGCGCGATCACCTCGACCCCCACCGCGACCGTCACGCACACTTCGGACGTCGGTCCGTTCTACGGCCGGAAGGGGTCGCGATGAGCATCTTCGAGCCGCTGACGTCCGGTTCGGCCGCCATGTCGGCGGACCACGAGCACGACGTTCTCCTCATCGCCGGGAGCCGGCCGGAGGTGGCGCGGCTCGCCCCGGTCGCGTCGGCCATCGCCGCGGCGGACCGGATCCGCGGCATCACCGTCGCGACCGGGTCGGACCCGATGGCGGTGCACGAGACCTTCGAGGCGCTGGGCGTCGCCACCGACATCACGATCCTGTTGCCCGGCGACGTCGGGCCCGCCGTGGCCGACGTCGCGGCCGCCCTGCTGACCAGGCTGGACCAGCTGATGGTCGACCAGGACCCGTCGGCGGTGCTGGTGCACGGCGGCGGGCTGGCCGCCGCCGTCGCGGCGTCGGTGGCGTTCTGGCGGCGCATCCCGGTCGTCCACATGCAGGCCGGCATGGGTACCGACGACCTGCTGTGCCCGTTCCCGCAGGAGGCGCACCGGCGGGTGATCGGCCAGCTGGCGTCGCTGTTCCTGACGACGAGCGGTTCCGCGCTCGGCAGCCCGCTCGGCCCGAACGTGCTCACCATCGGCGACACCGTCAACTCGCTGCCCGGTCCGTGCGACCGCAACTGCCGCGATGCGCTGGAGCGGGCGCACGACCAGCACCGCAGGCTGGTGCTGGTCGATCTGGAGCGGCCGTCGTCGCTGCCGGTGCTCGGCGGCCTCGCCGACCTGCTCGAGCGGTACCCGAAGATCGAGATCCTGGTGACCGGTTCGCTCGCGACCGAGGAGCCGGCCCTGTCGCTGGCCCGGCACCCGCGGGTCACCGTCGTCCCGCTCCTGGAACTGCCCGACGAGCTGGCCGTGCTGGCCGCGGCGACCGTCGTCGTCAGCGACGACCACGAGCTGGTGGTCGACGCCCCCGGGCTGGGCACGCTGGCCGTGCTGGTCGACGGGCCGAACGTCCCGCAGCCGGGCGACTCGATCCGCAGCATCGCCGCGCACGACGCCGCGGCGGCCGTCGCCCAGGTGATGGACGGCGACCACGGCCGCAGGCCGGCGTCGTCCGACGGCTTCGAGGCGGCCCGCGCGGAGCAGGCGGTTGCCTGGATGTTCGGCCTCTGCCGGTCGCCCCAGCTGGACCCGGTGGCCCGGTCGGAGCAGGCGGAGGAGTCGGCCGCGGAGGAGTCGTCCGGGGCGTGAGCCCCGATCGCTAGGGTGTGCCGGTGCTGCTCTCCGACGGTGACCTGCGCAAGGAGATCGAGTCCGGGCGGCTGGTGCTCGATCCGTGGGACGTCGAGATGCTCCAGCCGTCCAGCATCGACGTGCGCCTGGACCGCTACTTCCGGGTGTTCCAGAACTCCCGGTACACCCACATCGACCCGGCCGAGCAGCAGGACGAGCTGACCACGCCGGTCGAGACGCCGGACGGCGAGACATTCGTCCTGCATCCCGGCGAGTTCGTGCTCGGCTCCACCTTCGAGCGGGTCGGCCTGCCCGACGACCTGGCCGGACGGCTGGAGGGCAAGAGCTCGCTGGGCCGGCTCGGCCTGCTCACCCACTCCACGGCCGGGTTCATCGATCCCGGGTTCACCGGCCACATCACCCTCGAGCTGTCGAACGTGGCGAACCTGCCGATCACGCTCTGGCCCGGCATGAAGATCGGCCAGCTGTGCCTGTTCCGGCTGTCCAGCCCCGCCGAGCGGCCCTACGGCAGCGAGGGCGTCGGCTCCCGCTACCAGGGCCAGCGCGGCCCGACGCCGTCGCGGGCGTTCCGGAACTTCCACCGCACCGACACCCGCCGGATCTGACACCGCCCGCCCCGTCGTTCCGCGGCGCGGCGGCGGCGCGTCGCTACCCTGGTCGCGATGGACGCCGACCGCAGCTCCCGGGACACCGGACCCCCTGATCCGTGGGCGACCGGGCGCCGCCGCCCGGGGCGGCCCGACCGCGGCCGGCGGTCGAGTGACGGCGCGGCCGCCGGTGCGGGCGCCCAGGATCCCGGCTCGGCGATGGTGCACGTCCCCCGCGCGCAGGACGCGCCCGCGGCCCCGGCCCGCGAGCCCGGCACGGACCGCGAGCCCGGCCCCGGCGCGCACGGCGAGCCCGGCCCCGGCGCGCACGGCGAGCGCAGCGACCGGGAGCGCGAGCGCAGCGGCCGCGGGCCCGGGTCCGCGCGCCCCGATCCCGATCGCGACCCGTGGGCGCACTGGCGCAGGCTGCGGCCGCGCACCGTGCGCGGGGCGAGCGCACTCGGCCTGGCCGGCGCCGCCGTCCTGCTGCTCCCGTTCCTCGACGACCCGGACCGCTGGTGGGTGCCGGTCGGGCTCGGCTTCGGGACGCTGGTGCTGCTCACCCTGTTCCGGCTCGACCGGCTGCTGAACGGCTGGGCGCCGCACGTCGCGGGCGTCGTGCTGGTCGGCGCGCTGTTGCAGGCCACCTCCCGCAACCCGTGGGCGTGGGGGCTCGCGCTGGGCGTCGGGGTGGTCGTCGCCGGCCTGCTGCTGCTCCCGCGCTGGAAGGTGCTGGCGGTCGGCGGGGTGCTGCTGGTCGTGTCCGGGGCCGGCTACGCGTTCCGGTCCGCCGAGATCCGCGACGACCAGGCCCGGATCGACGCCCAGGCCGGCGCCCAGATGCGGGCGGCGCTCGGCGTGGACCGGCCGCAGCTCGCCCTGGTGGCGCTCGACACCGGCGTCACGGACGGGAACCCGGCGCGGGTCTGCCGGCTGGCGCAGGATCCGGCGATCGAGCAGCTCCGGCTCGCCACCGGCTCAGCGACCTGCGAGGACGCGGTCGCCGTCCTGCACTCCCGGGTCCCCGCCGACGCCCCGGTCACGACGCCGGACCGGCAGTCCGATCCGGCCGTCGCACCCGGCGGCAGCACCACCGTCGACGGCTGCGGCACCGCCTGGGGTGCCGCAGCCGGACCGCAGCTGGGCACCGTGGTGCTCACCCGCACGGCCGCGGCGACGCCGACCTTCCAGGTCTCGTCCTTCGCGCCCTGCTGAGCCCGACCGACACCGGAAGATCACCGTTCCGGTGCGCCGGACCGCGATCCGCGCGGCCCGGCGCACCCGGACGGTGATCAGCTCTCGTTCGTGCGCTCCCGCGCGGCCTGCTCGGGCGACGACGACGATCCGTTGCCCGTGGCGCCGTTCGATCCCGGCCCGGTGGCCGCGGTCCCGGTGCTCTCGGCGCCGTCGGACCCGGCCGGGACCTCTGGCGCGGCAGTCGCCTCAGCAGTCGGTTCGGCAGCCGCCTCGGCAGTCGGCTCAGCGGTCGCCTCGGGAGCCGCCTCAGCAGCCGGTTCGGCAGCCGCCTCAGCAGCCGGCTCGGGAGCCGCCTCAGCGGTCGCCTCGGGAGCCGCCTCGGCAGTCGGCTCGGCAACAGCCTCAGCAGTCGGCTCAGCGGTCGCCTCGGCAGCCGCCTCAGGAGCCGGCTCGGGGGCCGCCTCCGGAGCCGGCTCGGGGGCCGGGTCCCCACGGCGCACGGCCGCGAGCAGCATCTGCGACACGTCCTGCACCGTGACGGCCTCACCGGCGGTCTGGTTGACGCCGTCGGTCATCATCGTCCGGCAGAACGGGCAGCCCACCGCGAGCGTCCCGGACGGCTCGCTGCCGTTCCCGGCCTTGGTGAGGGTCTCGGCGGCCTCCTCGGCGCGGGTGAAGTTGATGCGCTTGCCGATGCGCTCCTCCATCCACATCCGGGCGCCACCGGCGCCGCAGCACATCGACCGGTCGCCGTGCCGCGGCATCTCCGACAGCGTCGCGCCGGCGGCGCCGACGAGCGCGCGGGGCTCCTCGTACACCTCGTTGTGCCGGCCCAGGTAGCACGGGTCGTGGTAGGTGACCGGGCCCTGCTCCGCGGACGGCGCCGAGACCGGGACCAGCTTCTTCTCCCGCACCAGCTTGTTCAGCAGCTGGGTGTGGTGCAGCACCTCGTAGTGCCCGTCCAGCTGCGGGTACTCCCGGCCGAGGGTGTTGAGGCAGTGCGGGCAGGTGGTGACGATCTTGCGGGTGCCGGGCTCGCGGCCGTCGAAGACGGTGTTGAGGACCTCGACGTTCTGCTGGGCCAGCATCTGGAAGACGAACTCGTTGCCGGACCGGCGGGCCGGGTCACCGGTGCAGGTCTCCCCCGAGCCGAGCACGGCGAAGTTGACCCCGGCCCGGTGCAGCAGCTCCGCGGTGGCCTGGATGGTCTTCTTCTGGCCGTCGTCGAACGCGCCGGCGCAGCCGATCCAGAACAGGTACTCGGTCTCGGCGTCCAGCTCGCCCTCGACGACCGGCACCTCGAAGTCGAGCCCCTTGGTCCACTCCAGGCGGTCCTTCGGGTTCTGGCCCCAGGGGTTGCCCTTGTTCTCCAGGTTCTTGAACAGCGAGTTGAGCTCGGTCGGGAACTCGGACTCGATCATGACCTGGTAGCGGCGCATGTCGACGATGTGGTCGACGTGCTCGATGTCCACCGGGCACTGCTCGACGCAGGCGCCGCAGGTGGTGCAGGACCAGAGGATCTCCGGGTCGATCACGCCGAGGACGTCCTCGCCGCCGATCAGCGGCCGCTCGGCCTCCGTGCGCGCGGACTCGGGGATCGCCGCCAGGCGGGCCTCCGCGTCGTCGCCGGTGATGCCGATCTCGTCGCCTGCCATGTCCTTGCGGCCGCCCGCGAGCAGGTACGGCGCCTTGGCGTAGGCGTTGTCCCGCAGCGCGTTGACCAGCAGCTTCGGCGACAGCGGCTTCTCGGTGTTCCAGGCCGGGCACTGCGACTGGCAGCGGCCGCACTCGGTGCAGGTGGTGAAGTCGAGCAGGCCCTTCCAGGTGAAGTCCTCGACCTTCCCGGCGCCGAAGACGTCGGTGTCGGGATCGGCCTCCTCGAAGTCCAGCGGCTTGCCGTCGGACATCATCGGCTTGACCGCGCCGAGCGCCTTGCGGCCGGAGTCCTCGCGCTTGAAGTAGATGTTCGGGAACGCGGTGAAGCGGTGCCAGGCCACGCCCATCGTCGGCGTCAGCGCGATCACGATCAGCCAGATCGTCGCGGAGAGGACCTTCACCGCGGCGAACACCGTCACCAGCGTCTCCGATGGCGGCAGGACCGCCGCGAGCGCGGTCGAGACCGGCGCCGACCAGGTCGGCACGTCGAACGCGCCGAGCGAGATCTTCGCCCCGCGCACGACCAGGATGCCCAGGCCCTCGAGGAACACGATGCCCTCGACGAAGTAGGCCCGGCCCATGTTCGAGCCGTAGAACCGGGACAGCCTGCCCTCACGGTTCGGGTTGTGCAGCTGCCGGATCACGATCAGCGAGCCGATGCCGACGACGGTGGCGACGCCGAGGATCTCGACGAACAGCGAGTAGACCGACCAGGTGCCGATCAGCGGCAGGTGGAAGGTCGGGTTCCAGACCTCGACGAACGCCTCGACCAGCGCCAGGAACAGCCCGCCGAAGCCGACCATCACCAGCCAGTGCAGGACG
The DNA here is from genome assembly GCF_039526905.1 of Pseudonocardia kongjuensis. Classification (NCBI taxonomy): domain Bacteria; kingdom Bacillati; phylum Actinomycetota; class Actinomycetes; order Pseudonocardiales; family Pseudonocardiaceae; genus Pseudonocardia; species Pseudonocardia kongjuensis. The sequence goes on from NZ_BAAAJK010000026.1 coordinate 18,541, forward strand.
CCGATGTGGCTCCACTTGAGCATCCTGGTGTGACCCAGGGTCTCCTTGAGCATGGTGAGGAACCGGGGGCCGAACGGGCCCGTCCGGTCCGGGGCCGGCTGGCCGAGCCGGATGATCGAGACCATCTTCGCGACCGTGCGGGCGACCAGCACGACCGCGACGACGGCCGACAGCACCGTGATGGTGCCGAGGACATACTGCACCCAGGTCATACGGAGGAACCTCCCTTGAGAGCACCCGGCCCGTGCGCTGTACGGGGCCGTGCCGACCTGAGACGTGGGGCGCTGGGCGCGCTGTCATCGCGGCGGGACGGGACGGGAATCGTGTGTCGAGGACCGGGCCGGACCGGGGAGGCGGGCGGCGCCGGGCACGGCGGACCGTGCCGCCGGGACCGGGCGGGCCTCTCCATCGCGGTGCCTCCTCGGACGTCGCCGTCGCGTTGGTGTGGTGGGACGCAACGGCGGTCGGGCGAAGGGTAGTGCGCCCGGGCGCGGAGCGCCCTGCACCACCGGGGGACGGGACGTGCTTTGTTACCGAACAGTAGCCCCCTGGACCATGACATCTCGGGCGGCCCCGCCCCAGTCGGCCGGCCCGAGGTGAGGCACGAGTCACGCCCGGGAGGAGGGGATTCCACTCGGCCGACCGTGTTTGATCGCCTGCGGTGCGTGGCGTTCACACCGGGCGTACGGACCACTCCTCTACTATCACCGGCGGGTCTCGTGGTCTACTCGCCTGCGGGAGCGACCGGGACAAGCGGATGCCGCAAGGAGGAGCTGTGAAGACCTCGCTCGAGGCGATCCAGCTGGTGCTCGCCCAGGGCGAGCTCACGACCGTCAACCTCCGTGACTGGATCACGAACAACATCGTGCCGCTGATCCTGCTCGCGATCGCCGTCATCCTGCTGTGGATCGGCGGCCGTGGTGACAACGCGGGCGTGGCCCGGCGCAGCATCGGGTTGCTGGTGGGGCTCGTCGCACTGGGCATCGCCGTGACCGGCAGCGGTCCGGCGGTCGGTCAGGCGCTGGCCAACCTGCTCGTCTCCACGGGCTGAGCCGGGGCTGATCCGTGCTCGTTCGTACCGACGACGAGGTCTACCGCGTCGATGCGGTCTGGCTCGGCCCGCCCCGGGCCACCTTCCCCTGGCGGGCCCGCTACGTCAGCTACGGCGTCGGGCTGCTCGTGATGATGCTGATCATGATGATCCAGCGGCGGCTCGGGATCGGCCTGGACTTCTTCTCGGTCGCGTGGGCGCTGGTCGGCACCGTCGCGATCACCCGGTTCCTCGGCCACAAGATCGACTACGAGCGCCCGCTCGGCCAGGTGCTCGCCCACTTCTGGGCCGAGGTGACCGGCCCGCGGGCGGACCCGCGGGCGAACGGCGGCTCGGTGCGGGCCCGGCACGTCCGGATCCAGACCTCGCGCAACCAGCCCGCGCTGCGCGCCGGAGCCACCGGGTGGCAGGGGAAGCGGCCGGGGACGCTGTCCGGCCGGGCCGCCCGGCCGTCGCTCGCCGGGGCCACGGTCCCGGCCCCGCGCGCCGGATCCGGGCGGTCCCCGGCAGCGCAGCGCCCGGCTGCGCAGGACCCCGCAGTGCACGACCCGGCTGTGCACGACCCGGCAGTGCAGCGCCCGGCTGTGCACGACCCGGCTGTGCACGACCCGGTTGTGCCGGACCCGGCTCCGGCCGGTCCCACGGTCGTCGACGGTGCCATCGGGGACCCGGCCGTCGTACCCGGCACCGGGGAGACCGGTCCCGCCGAACCGCAGCGCGTCGTCCCGCCGCTCCCGGACCCGGTGAGCGCGCCGCAGCGGGGCCGCTTCCGCAAGGCGCGCGGCCGGATCGGCAGGCGCGGTCGCGGCGCGGCCGCCCCGGCCCGCACCCGTCAGCCCGAGCCCTGGCGCAGGGGTGGCCACCGTGGCCGCACCTGAGCGGACCTCCCGCCGGGCGCGCAGGCGTGGCCGTGCCCGGGCCGGCGAGGGCGGTTCGTCCTACACGCCGTCAATAGCGCTGCGCTCGATCGACGGCCACCTCACCCGCACCGGCACCCAGGTGATGGCCTGGTACCGGCTCGCCGCGCAGGCCTGGAGCTTCCGCAGCGACGGCCAGCGCGAGGTGCTGATCCGGCAGATCGCCGCCCAGCTGGGCGAGCTGCAGGGCCGCTGGCTGCACCTGCGGGTGACCACCCGGCCCTATCCGGTGCACATGTGGGCCGAGTCGTTCGACCAGAACGCGCTGGGCCGGATGCCCGACGTCCCCGGTGCGCTCGGCTGGGACGGCTTCCTGGAGGGCGAGCAGCGGCACCTGATGGGGCTGTCGATGGCCGACAAGGAGGTCTTCCTCGGCATCGAGGTGTCCGGCCGCGGGCTGCTCGATCGCTGGGTGGAGCGCGCCGCGCCCGTGCTGGACCGGATCGCGCCGTCCGCGGTCCGCGCCGAGCTGGCCGCGCTGGAGTCCGAGGTGAACCACCTCGACGTGCTGGTCGCCGGGTCCGGGCTGGACGCCGTCCCGGCCAGCGCCGAGGACATGGCGTGGCTGATGCACCGCTCGGTCGCGCTCGGGCTGCCCGCGCCGCGCGGGCTGTCGTCGGTCCCGCGCGGGGTCAGCACCTGGGAGGCCGAGGACCTGGCCGCCTTCACCGAGGGCGTCGACCTGCACCAGGAGCCGTACGCGCCGACCGTGCAGGTGGTCGGGCGGATGCGCTCGCAGACCGTCTCCCGCAACGTCGCGGTGCTCTCCCTGGGCCTGATGGAGGGCCTGCGCATCCCGGAGATCGACGACCCGTGGATGCAGCACTCGGACCGGCTGCCGTTCCCGGTGGAGTGGTCGGCCCGGATGTACATCCGCCGCCCCGAGGACGTCACCGGCGAGCTGCAGCGCCAGATGGGCAAGGTCCGCAGCCAGATCCGGCACTACACGCACGACCACGATCTCGATCCGCCGATGTCGCTGGCCCGCCAGGCCGACCGGGTGCTCGAGGTCGAGGACGAGCTCACCACCGGGCTCACCCAGCTCAACACCCGGCTCTACGGCTGGTGGCGGATCGCCGTCTCCGGTCGCGACGAGGCGGAGGCGACCACCCGCGCCCAGCAGGTCGTCGACCTGTACCGGCCGAAGGTGCAGATCGAGCACCCCGAGGCGCAGTACCGCTACGCCCGCGAGTTCATCCCCGGCGAGCCGCTCGCCTCCACGGCCTACCGGCGCCGGGGCAGCGTCACCTGGGCGGCGGCCGGGGTTCCCGCGGCGACCGCGAGCGTCGGCGACCGGCGCGGCATCATGCTCGGCGAGACCTGCACCGCGACCCGCCGCCCGGTCGCCTGGGACCCGTGGCTCGCGCAGGAGGTCCGGCGGGCGTCCGGGCTGACCGCGATCGTCGGCGGGCTCGGGTCCGGCAAGTCCTTCCTCACCGGCCTGGTCGTCTACAAGACGCTGCGCGCCGGCGCCCGCTGGACGGTGCTGGACCCGTCCGGCCCGCTCGCCGAGCTGACCCGGCTGCCCGAGCTCGCACCGTTCTCCCGGCACATCAACCTGCTGCGCGCCGATCCCGGCATCCTCAACCCGTACCGGGTGGTCGCCGAGCCGCGGCCGGACCACTTCGCCGACGACGAGGACCCCGAGCGCGCCTGGAAACGGGAGCGCTCGCTGGCCGCGGCCACCCGGCGTCGGCTGGTGCTCGACGTGCTCTCCGGCCTGCTGCCCTACGAGGTGTCCCGGCAGCCGCACACCCGGATCGTGCTGCTGCGCGCGGTCCGCGAGGTCGGCGGCGCACCGGACCGGCATCCCGGCATGGTGATCGACACCCTGCGCCGGCACGCCGCCGACGGCGAGGACCACGCGGGCGTCGTCGCCGACTTCCTGGACGAGCGCCGCGAGCTCCCGCAGGCCGCGCTGCTGTTCCCGGACGAGACCCGGGCCGATCCGTGGCACGCCGACCGCGACTACCGGCTCACCGTGCTGACCATGCAGGGACTGTCGCTGCCCCGGCCCGGCAGCCCGCGCGAGGAGTGGACCGACAACGAGTCGCTCGGCGTCGAGCTGCTGAACCTGGCGTCCTGGCTGACCCAGCGCACGATCTACGACGCCGACCGGAACCTGCGCAAGGGCGTCGCGCTGGACGAGACGCACTTCCTGTCCCAGGTGCCCACCGGCAAGGTGCTGATCGACCGGCTGGCCCGCGACTCCCGCAAGTTCAACGTCCGCGCGCTGTTCGCCTCCCAGCTGGCGGGCGACCTGCTGCGGGTGTCCGGGTTCGCGTCGCTGGTGAACGCGGTGTTCGTCGGCCGCACCGACGACGAGGAGGCGCAGTCCGAGGCGCTGCGGCTGCTGCGGGTGCCCACCGACGTCGGCTACGAGGAGATGCTCGGGACGCTGTCCCCGCGCCCCCGGCACGACGACCGGCCGGACGACACCCCGCGCCAGTTCGTGTTCGCCGACGGGCACGGCGGCGTCGAGAAGATCCGGATCGACCTGGAGGCGCCGCACCTGGAGCACATCCGGGAGGCGCTGGACACCAACCCGGACGCCGCCCGCGTCCAGCCGCGCACGCCCGATCCCGGGCTGACCGCGCCGGACGAGCCGACCCCGCTGCCGCCCGCGCCGCGGCAGGCGCCGGCGTCCGCCGTCGTCCCGGACCTGGACGGCGACGACATCGATCTCAGGGACGCCGACCTGCGTGTCGCCGACACCCGGATCGGCCCGGTCGGCGACGCCGATCCGGTGCTGGCCGGCGGCGTCCGGGCGGGTGCGGTGCAGGTGGTCTCGGCCGAGGTGCTGGACTCCGCCGAGCTGTTCGACGACGAGCAGCTCGACCTGCTCGACGAGCTGGACGACGAGTGGGTGGTCGACGAGCCCCGCAACGGGCACGATCCCCGGCCCGGCCCCGACGGTGACGGGCGGTGACGGGCGGGTCCGATCCGTCCGGGGGCGCCGGTCTCTGGGTGGTGCTGGGGGTGCTGCTGGCGGCCGTCGTGGTCTCGGTCGTGCGGGCCCGGCGCGCCCGGCGCCCGCTGCCCGCCGGACCGGCGCGCCCGCGCCGCCGGGCCGCGCTCGTGGTCGCCGCGCTGGTCGGCGGCACGCTGCTGGTCGGCACGCCGGCGATGGCGCAGGCCCTGGACTGCAAGACCCCGCCCGAGCCGGACCGCCCCGGCACCGGCCTGGTCGGCTCGCTGGACCGGCCGAGCGCGCTGCACGGCGAGGCCGGGTCGGTCTACGAGGAGGTCGGCTACGCCGGCCTGGTCTGGCACAACTACGACCTCGGCTGCGCCGCGTCCGGGGTGCTGAACCCGTCGGTCACCACCGACACCTGGCTCGGCAACCAGGCGTTCAACCTGGCCAAGCTCACCGTCGGCGGGGTCAACTGGGCGCACTACCTGATCGCCGACGGCGGCGCCCTGTTCGAGCCGATCGACAACGTCATCACCACCGCCACCCGCGCGATGTACGAGACGGTGTTCACCACCTGGGTCGGCCTCGCGCTGCTCGGGTTCGCGATCATCGTCCTGCTGCTGGCGATGCGCGGCGACCTCGCGAAGCAGGCCCAGCGCACCGGCATCGCGGTGCTCGCCCTGATGATCGGGTCGGCGGCGTACCTGGCGCCGGTGGACTGGTCACGGGCCGCCGACGATCTGCTGCTCGACGGGGTCACCCAGATGCAGGAGGGCTTCCTCGGCCAGATCGGGCTCGGCACCCGGGACACGTTGCCGACCGTGCTGGTCGACCAGGTCGCCTACCAGAACTGGCTGCGCGGGACGTTCGGCGCACCGGACGTCCCGCAGGCCCAGGAGCTGGGCCGGGACCTGCTGCGGGCGCAGGCGTTCACCATCGACGAGATCGACCAGGGCCTGGACACCACCGAGACGGCCGAGCAGAAGAAGGCCGACTACGCCGCGATCGCCGACCGGATGGGCGACCGGTACAGCTACTTCACCGGGACGTCCGGGAGCCGGATCGGCGCCGGGACGCTCGCGCTGATCCAGGCCGCCTGCATCGCGCTGTTCCAGCTGCTGGCAAAGGTGCTGGTGCTGGTGGCACTGCTGATCATCCGGCTGCTGGTGGTGTGCGCGCCCGCGGTCGCCGTCGTCGCGCTGCTGAAACCGGACGTCATCCCGGCGATCCTGCGGATCACCGGGGCGGCCGTGGTGAACACGCTCGTCGTGGGGGCGCTGGCCGGGCTGCACGCGTTGCTGGTGGTGTCGCTGTTCGCGCCCGGCTCCGGCGTCGACCTGTGGCTCGCGCTGCTGGTCACCGGGGTCGTCACGCTCGTGCTGTGGGCGGTCGCGCGGCCGTTCCGGCGGCTGGTGTCGATGGTGTCGCTGACCAGGGAACAGTTCGGCGGGATCGTGCCGGGCGTCGCCGACGGGCCGATGTCGAAGGTGTGGAACCGGATGCGCGGCCCGCTGCCCGGCGAGGAACGGCAGAGCCGCTGGTGGTCCGAGCGCGGGCCCGGCGGCGGCTCCGGCGACCCGGACGCCGTCCGGCCCGAGGCCGACACCGTGGCCGGACCCGGCGCCCGGACCCTGCGGCGCCGGACGTCCGGCGAGACCCCGCAGAACGCCCGGCTCGCCGAGCCGCGGCGGGCCGGGCTGCCGGTCGGGGCGTCCGGACGGCCGGACACCGGCTCCGGCGTGCCCGGCCGCACCGATCCCGGCGAGATCGACGACCGGTCCATCTACCGGCGCGCGGACCCGCTGCCGCGCCGGCCCGGCGACCCGACGCCGGTGACCCCGGAGCTGGTCGACGGCGTGCCCGTCTACAAGATCTACCGGCCGCGGGCCGCCCGGACCGCCGACGACGGGCGGGGTGACCGTGCCCGTTAGGTCCTCGCGCGGCCGGGCGGCCGCCTACCGTTCGGTGTGGCAGTGGCCGCTGCGCTCCCCGCTGCGGCTGGCCGTCACCGTCGTCGTGCTCGGCGCACTGGTGTTCGGGCTGGTGACGCTCGGCGGCCAGTTCGGCGGCGGCACCTCCGGCGGCGGGCTGATCGCCGGCGGCGGGCAGCAGGGCTGGGACGACGGCCGCTCCGGCGTCTCGGCGACCCCGACCCCGACCATGCTCCCGCCGGTCGCCGAGCTCACCCCCGAGGCGATCCCGCCGGAGCAGGCGTCGCCGCAGGCCCTGGAGGTCGCGCGGGTGTGGGCGTCGGCGTGGGTCAACCACCCGGACGGCACGACGGCCGAGCAGTGGCTGGCCGGCCTGCGCCCCTACACCACCGACGAGTTCCTCGGCGTGCTCGCCGGCGTGGACCCGGCGAACATCCCGGCGTCCCGGGTCACCGGGCAGGCGACGCCGGTGCGGGCCGCGCCGCGCAGCGTCGAGGTGGAGGTACCGACCGACACGCTGCGCCTGACGATCCTGGTCGTGGACACCGACGCGGGCTGGAAGGTGTCCCGCTACGACCGGGTGTGAGCACCCCGCTCACCCGGGCGCTGCGCCCGCTGCGGCTGCTGCTGCCGTTCGTCGCGATCGCGCTGGCCCTGCTGCTGTTCCTGACCGTCGGCTTCCTGGCGTTCAGCCCGAACGTGACCGGCCGCCAGTCCGCGGGCGCCGAGTGGTGCGACACCGGCATCTCCACGGCCACCGTCGGCCGCGGGGGCGGCGGCGCGACCATCGAGACGCTCACCGACGAGCAGCGGGCCAACGCGACCGCGATCATCGCGGTCGCCAAGGAGATGGAGCTGCCGCCCCGGGCGTGGCTGGTCGCGCTGGCCACCGCGATGCAGGAGTCCACCCTGCGCAACATCGACTACGGGGACCGGGACTCGCTCGGGCTGTTCCAGCAGCGCCCGTCGATGGGCTGGGGCACCCCGGCCCAGGTCACCGACCCGGCGTACAGCAGCCGGATCTTCTACGAGCGGCTGGTGGAGGTGCCGGGCTGGGAGCGGATGCCGGTCACGGTGGCCGCCCAGACCGTGCAGCGCTCGGGATTCCCGGACGCCTACGCCAAGTGGGAGGGACTGGCCGCGTCGATCGTCTCCGAGATCGGCGACGTCGCCAACCCGGCCGGCTGCGAGCCCGGGCCGACCGGTGCGCTGCCGCCCGGTGCGGCCGGTGCGGCCATCGGGTTCGCGCTCGGCGAGGTCGGCAAGCCGTACGTGTGGGGCGCGACCGGGCCGGACGCCTACGACTGCTCGGGACTGCTGATGCGGGCCTACGAGGCGGCCGGGATGACGATCCCGCGGGTGTCGCGCGACCAGTACCGCTCCGGCGGGCACCTGCCGGTCCGCGAGATGCAGCCGGGCGACTTCCTGTTCTACGCGCACGACACCTCGGACCCGTCGACGATCTACCACGTCACGATGTACCTCGGCGACGACATGATGGTGGAGGCCCCGAACCGGGACCACCCGGTCCGGGTGCAGCCGGTCCCGTGGGACTTCGAGGACCTCGTCCCGCTGGCGACCCGGCCGGGGACGACGCCCAACCCGGCCTGACCGGCGCGGGCCCGGCCGGTCAGTGCGTGCCGCTGCGCAGCAGCGCCTCCCGCGCGACCGTCTCGGTGTCGCTGATGTGCCGCAGGGTGATCGCGGTGACCAGCGCCGCGTCCCGCTTGCGGTAGGCCCGGATGAGCTCCTTGTGGTCCTCCCGGGCCCGGCGGCGGCGGGTCGGGTCGGTGGTCACCGACAGCCCCACGTACAGCGAGGAGATGTCGGCGAGCCGGCGCATGATGGCGCGCAGGTGCACCTGCCCCGAGGTGCCGTCGAGCAGCCGGTGCAGCCGGCGGTTGTCCTCCACCCACCGGGTGGAGTCGCTGCGCAGCGACATCGCGGAGGCGATGGCCTCGGCCTCCTCGATCTCCTCGTCGGTGATCGTGCGGACCCGCTCGCGGGCCGCGATCGGGATGAGCGTCCGCCGGATCTCGTAGACCTCGTCGAGCTCGGCGAGGCTGACCTGGTGCACCGTCGCGCCGCGGAACGGGTCGAAGTCGACCAGGCCCTGGCTCTCCAGCTCACGCAGCGCCTCGCGCACCGGCGTGACGCTCACCTCCAGGGTCGCCGCCAGCTCGGCCTGGACCAGCCGGCTGCCTGCCGGGAGCACACCGGAGACGATGGCGTCGCGCAGCCGCTCGGTGACGTCGCGATGGGCGGTGCGGACGGCGCTCGGGCCTAGGCCCGGTCTCGACCCGGTGGGCTTCACGTCACGCCTCTCTCGTCGTCGGTCGGCGCGGGCGGTACGGCGGGGACCACCCGATGTGTCGTCGGGTCAGAGGAATCGTGCCGTACCGGCGGCCTCGACGGCGAGCACGGTCCCGGCGAGGGGCACACCGAGGAACGCGGCGCGCCTGCTCTCCTGGCCGGGCCAGAGCCCGGCCGGCCCGGTCCCGGCCGGGTCGACGACGATCCGCGCGGCCGGCAGCCCGGCGGCCGGACGGAACACCGCGGCGGCCGCCGTCGTCACCTTCGCGAGCGCGGTGGGCAGGTCCAGCACGCCGCCGGCGACCAGGTGCAGCAGCGCGGGGAGCAGGAATTGCTCGCTGTCCAGGCCGGGGCCGTCGTTGCCGTGCACCGGCGCGTTGTGGTCGCTGGCGATCAGATCGACCTGCTCGGCGACGATCCCGCGGAGCCCGTCGCGGTCCGCGCCGCCGGGCACCGGCGGGAGCACGTGCAGCTCCCCGGCCCGTCCGGGCGGGAGCTCGACGAGGAAGTGCGGCGAGGTCTGGCAGGTCGAGTCCGGCCGGGCCGCGACCAGATCTGCCATCGACCGCGACGTGACGTGCCGGAAGTGCACCGGGCCGGCGTGCTCGGTGGCGACCCGCTCGAAGCTCTCCCGGTCGTAGAAGTACACGGCGGCCCGGCAGCCCGCCGCCCACACCGCTTCGAGATTGGCCCGGAAGAACGGGTCGTTCGAGTAGAGCTTGATCGTCGGCATCCAGGTCTCGCGGACCTGCGCGCCGTGCTCCCGCAGCCAGCCGGCGAAGCCCTCGCTGGACGGGCTGTCGGAGACCGAGAGGATCGGCAGTACCCGCGGGAACGCGGTCCCGGCCAGGAAGCTCGTCACGGCCTCCAGGGGCCGGGTGCGGACCAGGTGCCAGGGCAGCGCCGTGTTGACGGCGGTCGCGCCACCGGCCAATGCCCGCCACCGGTCGGACTCGCGCAGGCCGAGATCGAGCACCGGCAGGTGGCTGTCGGCGTCGTAGAGCCCGGGCAGCACCTGCAGGCCGGCCCCGTCGACGCCGGTCGGGGGACCGGCCGGGCCGGGCACCTCCAGCCGGATGTCCTCCCGCCCGCCGCTCAACGGGTCGAGCACGTCGTGCAGGACGACCGTGCGCCCAGCCGGGGTGGTCGTCGCGGGTGTCGGGGTCACCGGAGTCGCAGTGGGCACGGCCGTCACGGACCTTCCATCGAGGACATGGCGGCCAGATCATATATGTTGCTGGACCGCTCGGAGCAAGCGTCACGATGAGTGATCACGGCGCTCCAACCTGCACGGACATGGTGTTTCGCGATCGTGAACAAGTGTTTCGGGTTGGGTCAGGGGCTGGACGCGACGCCGGGCTGAAGCGCAACTTTCATATATGTTGCGAGAACGAGAGGGCCTCCGATGACCGCGGACCTGGCGGTGCGGGTCGGTCGGATCGAGGCCCGGGACGCCGTCCGCAGGCTCAAGGCGGCCTACATGCAGGGGCTCGACGACCGGCGGCGCGGCGCGGTGGCGGACCTCTTCTGGGAGGACGCGGTCTGGGAGGCGTTGCCGGACCGGGTGCCGGAGGGCGTCCCGGCCGCTCCGGGCGGGGCCGGACGGATCGTCGGCCGCGCGGCCATCGCCGCGTCGTTCGAGGACGCCGCCGCCCGGATGGGGTTCACCGCCCACTTCCTCACCAACGAGGACGTGACGGTGGACGGCGACCGGGCGGTCGGCCGCTGGAAGCTGCTGCAGACCTGCACCGCGGGGGACACGGCGTTCTGGCAGGCCGGTGTCTACGTCGACGACTTCGAGTGCCGGGACGGCGAGTGGCGCTTCGCCCACCTCCGGCTCGCGCTCGACTTCCGGACGCCGTACCCGGACGGCTGGGCGGCCACCCGGATGTGGGACCTGCCGGAGCGGGTCCGATGAGGATCGCGAGGTTCGCCGCAGGGCCGGAACGCGGGACCGGCCTGGTCGACCCGCGCGCCGGGACGCTGCGCCCGGTCCGCGAGACGCTCGCCGACCTGGTCGCCGGGGCGCTCCCCACCCCGGACGGCCGGACGCTCGAGCTCGGCGCGGTCCGCCTCCGGTCCCCGCTCGCCGAGGACTGCCGCGGCCTGCTCTGCACCGGCATCAACTACGCCGAGCACCAGGCCGAGTCGGCCGAGGTGTTCGTCGCGGCCGCGCCGCGGCACCCGATCGTCTTCTTCAAGACGCCGTCGGCGGTGGCCGACCCGGGTGCGGTGCTGGAGCTCGACGAGCGGGTGTCCGCGCAGTTCGACTGGGAGGTCGAGCTCGGGGTGGTGATCGGGCTCGGCGGCCGGGACATCGCGGCCGCCGACGCCGGCCGGCACGTGTTCGGCTACACGATCGTCAACGACGTCACCGCCCGGGACGTCCAGCGCAGGCACGAGCAGTGGCACCTGGGAAAGAACGTCGACGGGGCCACCCCGGTCGGCCCGTGGATCGTGACCGCCGACGAGGCGGGCTACCCGCCGGACGCGGCGATCGAGCTGGCCGTCAACGGCGTCCGCAAGCAGCGGGCGCACACCACGGACATGATCTTCAGCGTCGCCGAGCAGATCGCGGTGATCTCCCGCTACGTCGCGCTCCGCCCGGGCGACGTGATCGCGACCGGCACCCCGGCCGGCGTCGGCTTCACCCGGTCCCCGGCCGAGTTCCTCCGCGGCGGCGACGTCGTCGAGGCCCGGATCGACGGTATCGGGCTGCTCCGCAACGAGATCCGCGTGACCCCGGCCGCGCCGCGGCCGGCCATGACCCAGGTGGAGGTGGCGTGATGACCGGGACGACGGCCGTCGGGAACCGGGTGGTGCGGACTGCGGGCAGGACCGTCGGCCTGTACTCGCCGGCGGTGGTGATCCCACCGGGTGTGCACACGGTGCACGTCAGCGGCGTGCTGTCGGTCGACCCGGACGGCGGGTCGGTCGGCCACGACGACTTCGAGACGCAGATGCGGACCGTCTTCCGGCTGCTCGGCGAGACGCTCGCGGCCGGCGGCTCCTCGTTCGCCGAGCTGGTGAAGATGACGACCTACCTGGTCGATCCCGGCCACATCGACGAGTTCTACCGGATCCGGGAGGAGCTGTTCGCCGGGATCTTCCCGGGCGGCCGGCCACCCGGGAACACCCTCCTGGTCGTGCAGCGGCTCGTGCGACCGGAGTTCCTGATCGAGATCGAGGGCGTCGCGACGTCCTCCACCGGAGGCGAAGGGGCGGACGATGAGCTCGTCGGCTGAGGAACAGGCATTCCCGAGCGGCTGCCGGGTGGTCGGCACCGGGGCGCTCGTGGCGGACAACGCGGCGGACGCCGGCGGCGCCTCGGGCGCGCTGGCCCGCGGCACCGCCGCGGCGGCCGCCGGGATGTGGATGGGCACCAGCGTCCTGCCGGCCGGCCGGGGCGGCGGCCTGCACCACCACGAGGACCAGACCACGATCGTCTGCATCGTCTCCGGATCCATGCGGTTCGTCGTCGAGGGCCCCGGCGGCACCGAGGACTTCTTCGCCGGCCCCGGCGAGATCGCCGTCATCCCCGGCGGGCTGGTGCACCGCGAGGAGAACCCGGGCACCGAGGACTGCGTCTGCGTGGTCGTCCGCAACTCCGAGACCCCGACCGTCGTCAACGTCGACTGATCCCCCCCGACCCGACCGATGGAGCACCGATGACCCTGCTCACCCCCGAGGTCCGCGCGATCCTGGACGGCCTGCGCGAGTTCGGTGGCGACTACACCACCGCGCGGACCATGCCGGCCGCCGTCTACACCTCCGAGGAGTTCTACGAGTTCGAGAAGGAGGCGATCTTCGCCCGCGAGTGGCTCTGCCTCGGCCACGTCAGCCAGGTCCCGGAGGGCGGTGACTACTTCACCATCACCGTCGGCGACGAGCCGCTGATCGTCGCGCGCGACCGGGCGGGCGAGATCCGGGTGATGTCCGCGATCTGCCAGCACCGCGCCTACCCGGTCGTCGAGCCGGGCGCGAAGGGCAGCACCAAACAGTTCCGCTGCTCGTACCACTACTGGGCGTACGGGCTCGACGGCCGGCTGGTCGCCGCGCCGGAGATGACCCGGACCTGCCCGATCGCCGAGCTGCGCGCGGAGACCCGGCTGCCGCAGCTGAAGGTCGAGATCTGGCACGGGATGATCTTCGCGAACATGGACCCGGACGCCGCCCCGCTCGCACCGCGGCTGGCGAAGCTGGCACCCGAGATGGAGGCCTACGACGTCGCCAACCTGACGGCGATCAACCATCTCGAGTACCCGGACCAGCCGTGGAACTGGAAGGGCATGCACGAGAACGCCCTCGAGCCGTACCACACCTCGTTCGTGCACATGGGCTACCACGACGTCGCCCCGGCGTCGATGGCCGAGTTCGTCGAGTGGGACGACGCCGACGGCCAGATCATGCACCCGACGAACTACCGCTGGATCGACGCGGGCTTCAACCCGACGGGCAAGAGCGTCCTCCCGATCCTGCCCGGGCTGGACGAGAAGCGGCGCAGCCGGATCATGTTCGCCTCGGTGCTGCCCACCGTGTTCTTCGCACTGAGCCCCGACCAGGTCTTCTACTTCCTCATCACCCCCGAGTCGGCCGGCCGGATGACCCTGCGGATGGCCTGGCTGTTCCCGGAGAGCTCGCTCAAGGCCCCCGGGTTCGACTGGGCCTTCGAGATGCAGAACGCGGTCAACGCGGTGATCAACGACCAGGACATCACCACGAACACCCGGATGCAGGGCGGCCAGCGGTCCCGGTACGCCAAGCGCGGCCGGTACAGCTGGCAGGAGTCGACGCTGCCGCAGATGAACCGCTGGCTGACCCTGCGCTACCAGGCCTACGCGGACTCGCTCGCCGAGCGGGCCGGCTGACCGGCGGCACGACCGTGGACACACGCACAGCGCCGCCGCCCGCACCGGTGACGGAGCGCTCCCCCGCGGTGCGGGGCCCCCGCCGCGACGCCGTCGCCGTCGCGGCGGGCTGCGTCGTCGTCGCGCTCGTCGTCGTCGCGCTCTGGGAGCTCGTGAAGCTGGTCGCCGGCCTGGACCGGACCCGGCTGCCGCACGTCTGGGAGGTGCTGGCGCACTTCGGGGCGCGCACCTCCCAGGGCGAGATCGAGCTGGTCTTCCTGCTCGGCAACCTGTGGGTCACCGTGCGGTCGGCCGTGTTCGGCATCCTGTGCGCGCTGCTCGTCGGCACCGCACTGGGCGTGCTCACGGCCAAGCGGCCGGTGCTCGGCCCGAGCCTCATGCCGCTGCTCGTGCTGAGCCGCGCGCTCCCGCTGGTGGCGCTCGCGCCGCCGCTGGTGATCCTGTTCGGACCGGGCTGGGTGGCCGCGACGATCATGGCGACGCTGGCCGGCTTCTTCCCGGCCGTGGTCGCGGTGGCCCGCGGGATCGGCGAGGTCCCGGTCGCCCAGCGCGAGCTGCTGGACAGCTTCGGCGCGCCGCGGCGGCGGCAGTTCACCGTGCTGGAGCTGCCGGCCGCGCTGACCCACACCAGCGCGGCGATCCGGACCGTCGCGGCCTGGGCGTTCCTCGGGGCCGTCCTCGCCGAGCTCCCGTCCGGCACCCAGGACGGCATCGCGGCGGTCGTCCTCGCGGCCAGCCAGTACTACTCCTACCGCCCCGAACCGATGTGGTGTGCGGCGATCGTCGTCGCCGGCGGCGGCGTGGCGCTGGTGTACCTGGTCTCCTGGCTGGTCCGGGCCGCCGCCAGGGCCGCACTGCGGACCACCCACCTACCGGCGGGAGCCGAATCATGACCATCACCCGCGACCCCGCCACCGGGACCCGCACCGCGATCGAGTTCTCCCGGGTCGGCAAGACCTTCGACCCGGCCGCCGGCCCGGTGCTCGACGGCCTGGACCTGTCGATCGCCGAGGGCGAGTTCGTCTCGCTCGTCGGTGCGTCGGGCTGCGGGAAGTCCACCCTGCTCCGGCTGGCCGGCGACCTGACCTCACCGACCGACGGTGTGGTGCTCGTCGACGGCCGGGAGGCCGCGCTCGCCCGCGAGCGCCGGGAGATCGGAGTGGTGTTCCAGAGCCCCAACCTGCTGCCCTGGCGCAGCGTGCTGCGCAACGTCGAGCTCCCGCTGGAACACACCGGGGTGCCCCGGGCCGAGCGCCGCGAACGGGCGATGGCCCAGCTCGAGCTGGTCGGGCTCGCCGCGGCGGCCGGGAAGTACCCGCAGCAGATCTCCGGCGGGATGGCCCAGCGGGTGGCGATCGCCAGGGCGCTGGTCTACGACCCGCGGATCGTGCTGATGGACGAGCCGTTCGGTGCGCTCGACGAGATCATTCGGGACCGGCTCAACCTGGAGGTCCGCGATCTCTGGGCCCGGACCGGGAAGACCGTGCTGTTCGTGACCCACTCGGTGCCGGAGGCGGTGTTCATGTCCTCCCGGGTCGTCGTGATGGCCGCCGGGCCCGGCCGGGTCGGCGAGATCGTGGAGATCGACCTGCCGGGCCGGCGCACCGCGGCGACCACGACGACCCCGGGCTTCTTCGACGCGGTGACCCGCGTCCGCACGAGCCTGTCGGCGCACATGGGGGCGTCGTGAGCGCCGCCCCGGCGGAGCGGTACGCGCCGCGGGCGGCCACCCGGTGGCTGACCGTCCCGGGCACGGTGCTGCTGCTCGTCCTGTTCGTCGCGGCCTGGTCGGCCGCGATCCGGATCTTCTCGATCGGACCGCTGACCCTGCCGTCGCCGTCCGGGGTGCTCGCCGCGGTCGCCGAGAAGCCCGGCGTCTACCTGCGCAACGGATGGAACAGCCTGGTCGAGGCGGTGCTGGGGCTGGGCGCCGGCGTCGTCGTCGGGGTCGCGGTCGCGGCGCTGGTCGTGCGCCGCCGCACGGCCAGGGCGGTGTCGGCGGTCTACGCGTCCGCGCTGATGGCGGTCCCGGTCGTCGCGCTGATCCCACTGGCCAACGCGGTCTTCGGGTTCGGCATGCTGCCCCGGGTGGTCGTGGTGGCGATGGCCGTCGGCCCGCTGATGTTCACCTTCGCACTGAACGGCTTCTCCGCGGCCGACCCCGGGACCGTGGAGCTGTTCCGCAGCATCGCCGCCTCCCCCGGCCGGACCGTCCGGTCGCTCTACCTCCCCGCCGCGCTGCCGCACCTGATGAGCGGCCTGCGGGTCGCCGCGCCGACCTCCTTCACGGTCGCGCTGCTCGCCCAGTACTTCGGCGGGAGCCTGGAGAACCTCGGTACCTACATCAAGAGCGCATCGGTGCAGCTGCGCGTCGACAACCTCTGGGGCGCGGCCCTCACCGCGTTCGTGTTCTGCGCGCTGCTGTTCTGGCTCGCCATCGCGCTCGACCGGTTGCTCGTGCGCCGACGCTGACCCGCCCCGGACGGCACCTCCCCCGAACCCGTCCGTCCCCGACGATCCACAAAGGACACCATGATGCGCATTCCCTGTCGCAGGCTGCTCGCGGCCCTCACCGCCTCGGCCGCACTGCTCACCCTCGCCGCCTGCGGGACCGGCTCCGACACCGGGGACGCCGGTGCCGACGGCCTCCGGCCGGTCACCCTCGCCCTCGGCTGGGTCACCCAGGCCGAGTGGGCCGGCTACTACGCGGCACAGGAGCAGGGCTTCTACCGGGAGGCGGGACTCGACGTGACGATCCGGCCGGGCGGGCCGGACGTCAGCGCCCAGCAGATCGTCGGATCGGGCCAGGCCGAGCTCGGCACCGACAGCTTCGGCAACACGCTGAGCGCGATCGACCAGGGCGCCTCGCTGAAGGCGGTCGCCCAGACCACGGCCCGGCCGGGGTACGTGATGGTGTCGAGGAAGTCCGCGGGCATCGAGTCCCCCGCGGACTGGGTCGGCAAGCGGATCGGCTCGTGGGCCGGTGACCAGAAGCTCTACGCGACGATGGCCAAGTACGGGATCGACCCGGACACCGACGTCACGATGGTCCAGCAGGGCTTCGACATGAACCAGTTCCTGTCCGGCGACATCGACATCGCCTCCGCGTACGCGTTCAACGAGCTCGGCCAGGTGCTGGCATCGGGGATCCCGGCCGAGGAGCTGAACGTCTACTCCTTCGCCGAGGACGACACCTCGGTCGCCGAGGACGGGATCTTCGCCAACGGCGACTTCCTGGAGTCCAACCGGGACGACGTCACCGCGTTCGTCACCGCGTCGATGCGCGGCTGGGCCTACTGCCGGGACAACGCCGAGCACTGCGTCGAGCTGGTGGTCCAGCAGGGCACCGCGCTGGACGCCGACTTCCAGACCTACCAGATGAACCAGATGAACCAGCTGATCTGGCCGTCGGTCGCGGGGCTCGGCAGCATCGACGAGGAGTGGTACCAGCAGTCGATCGAGCTGCTGCACCGGTACGGGGTGATCAGCCGGGAGCTGCCCCTCGACGAGGTCGCCGATCTCGCGCTGAACGAGGCGGCGACCGCGGCGCTGGACGACGTCGACCGGTTCGGCGCTGCCTACACCGCTCCCGACCTGCCGGCCGACCTGCTGACCAGGGGCTGAGTACCGGGCCGCCCCGGCCCGGCCCGGCCTATCCCGGTGGCGTCAGGGCCGTGAGGGCCGTCAGCTCCGCGACCAGGGTCGCGGCGTCGGCCGGGCCGGCCTGCACCGTCGCGCCGTCCGGCGGCGGCCCGCCGATCACCGCCGGGGTGGGCCGCCGCTGGTAGTAGCAGCCCTGCGCGGTGACGTGCACCAGCAGCACCGCGGGCGCCCGGTGCCCGCCGGGCCCGGACCGCCCGGCGCCGAGCTGGGCGAGGCCGCGCAGGTCGCCCATCCGCGCGACGAGCTCGGCCTCGGCGCCCGAGCAGCCGCGCCGCAGCAGCTCGGCCACCCAGCGGGTGCGGTCGCCCGCCGCCGCGGCGGCGGCGCCGGTGAGCACCCGCGCCGGGATCCGCACGGTCGGGCCCGGTCCGCGGGCGAGCGGCCCGAGCAGCTCCACCAGGGCGGCGGCGGCCTGCTCGGGCGGCACCCGGAGCAGCGCGACGTCGTCACCGATCCGGGTGGCGAGCACGGCCCGCCCGGACCGGTACCCGACGAGCGCCTGCTGGGCGGTGGGCGGGGAGACGACGAGATCGTGCTGGAACTCGGGTGCGACGACGGTGCGCAGGTCGTCGACCAGGGCGGATCGGAACCCGCCTGCGCCGAGCAGTCCGCGCGCGGCCAGCGACCGGGTCGCCGCACGGACCACCCCGGCCCGCTCGACGTCGGTCGGGCCGGGACTGAGCACGCCGAGCACCGCCGGGCCGCGGCCCAGGTCCAGCAGGTCGCGGGCGACGTCGAACTCGGCGGCGCCCAGCACGGTCGCCCGTCGCCAGTCGAGCAGCGGCCCCGGCGCGGCGGCACCCGGCGCGCGGCCGGTCACCGGTGGTCCTCGTCCGGGCCGAGGACGGCGTCGGTGGCCGTCACGTCGATGTCGAAGACCTCGTCGGTGGGGACGACGTAGCGGTTGCGGTGGTCCTGCCCGCCACCGGTCCCGGCGCCGGCGCCGGACATCGGGCCGTACCCGCCGGGGAAGCCGGACCCGCGGGCCTCCGCGGGCCGGCCCGCGTACGTCGTGGGATCGGCCGGGCCGGGCCGGGCGCCCGGCGGGCCCCATCCGCCGCCGCGCCCCGGTGCCGGGTGTGGTTCGGGCGCTCCCGCACCGCGCCCGGGGCCGGGGACCAGCTGCTGTTGCCGGGCCCGTTCGGCGAAGTCGCGGGCGAGCTGGTCGCCGGTGCGCAGGCCGCCCGGGCCGGGCAGCGGGCCCCCCGGGCCGGGCAGCGGGCCGAACGGGGCCGCCGGCCGGTCGGGCGCCCACGGCCGTTCCGGTCCCGGTGGCGTGCCGGGGCCCGGCAGCCGATCGGGGGGACCGGCCACGACCTCGGCCTGGCTCACGGTGTTCGGCCGGTGCGTGTCGGGCGGCTCCGGTACCCCCGGTCCGGGCGGGCCGGTCGGCCCCCCGGAGCCCCCGCCGCCCGGGACGTGCGGCCCGCCGGGACCACCGATGTCCGGGATGTCCGGACCGCCGGTGCCCGGTGGCGCGGGCGGCCCCGGGGCGGGACCGCCGGGACCGGTGATCGGCGGGGGCACCGTGCGGGTGTCCGGGCCCGCCACCGGCCCGCCACCGCCACCCCCGCCACCCCCGCCGCCCCCGCCGCCGCCCTGCTGGCCGGTCCCGGGCGGCCCGCCTGCCGGCGGTGGGGCGGCGCCGGCGAAGTCGTCGTCGGTCGCGGAGGTCTCGGCGGCGTAGCGGTCCAGCGCCCGGTTGGCGATCTCGTCGTTCACCAGGTTGCGCTCGGCGATCGTGACGTGGTCCGCGCCCCTTCCCCACAGCGAGTGCCACGCCTCCGACATGTTGTCGACCGAGCGCTGGAACCAGCTGTGGTCGGCCGGGTCCACGTAGGTGATCTGCTTGCGCATCGTCTCGAACGAGTGTCCGTGGTCGACGAGCCGCTCGGCGCCGTTGCCGGTGACGGCGGCGGTGTCCGCCATCCCCGAGGAGGTGGCGGCGAGCGAGTTCCGGGCCGCGTCCGAGGCGGTGCCCTGCCAGGCGATCTCGAGCTCGGTGCCTTCACGCTCGGTCGTCTGCTGTGCCTCCTGGAAGGCGGTCGTCAGCTTCGTGAGGCCGGCGGAGGTCTGGGTGGCGGCGGCGAGGCCGGGCTGTCCGTCGATCCAGCCGAACTTGGTGGCCATGTCGAACGCCGCGAAGTTGTAGCAGCGGATCACGGCGAGCCGCCCGTGCCCGACGGGCCGGGTCGCGCGGCCGCCAGGGATTCCGCGATCGCGGAATCGGTGTAGCCGTACTGCCGGGCCGCCTCGGTCAGCCGGTGTACGGCCTCGGTGATCTTGTTCAGATGGTCCGTGTGTGCTTGCAGGATGTGTCTGATCTTCCGGTCGAACGACGCTGCCGCGTCGAGCGACACCAGGTCCTGACCACACGGCGTGACCCTGCACTCGAGGGTCGCCCGGTGCAGGATCCGCTGCATCTGCTCGGCCTGCAATTGCAGCCGGTTCCGCACTCCGAGGACGTTCGAGCCGTCGATCTGCAGCATCAGCGGGTCGGATGCGGCTCCCCGCGGTGCCCGGGCGTCGATGTTCATCGACGGGACGCTATGGCTCGCGGCGCCGTCCGGCAGGCGATCCTCCATCCCCGTTCGCAGAGGTGAACAGGAGTCAGCCCTGGGCTGTTCGAGCGCCCTCGAGGATCTCGGCGGTGAGGGTGGCGGCGTCGTCACAGACGAAGCCGATGGGGCGTGGGGCTCCGTCGACGTCGAGTACCGACTGGGCGACGACGCGCATGCTCTGTCCGGAGTGCACGTCGACGATCAGTGCGCACATCGGGGCGGAGTCGGTGAACTCCGTCTGCCGTACGGCCCCGTAACCGGCGACCGTCTCGACCGGCCGCCCCTGACCGAGTGCGCGGTCCGCCTCCATGTCGATGAACTGGACGCTGTAGCTCCGGCCGTTGTCGAAGTTGTTCCAGGAACAGCTGCGGGCGGCCATGCCCTCGACGATCTGCTCGTCGGCTTCCCCCTTTCCGACACCGCGCACCTGCCGGCCCGAGGAGCCGAGCAGCATGCACGGATCGAGCCGGGACACGTCGATGTCCCGGGGGCGGTCGGGGAAGGGGCCCGCAGGCTCGTCGGCGGAACAACCGGCGACGGCGGTGGCGATGCCGAGGAGCACCAGCAGGACGGTCGTGCCGCGCCAACCTGATCGGCCCACGTCGTCCTCCGTTGCGCGATGGAAGATCCACAGGCTAGCCCGCGGCCCACCACCCGCACGCCCGAACGCGTCGAAAAAAGTTGAGCCGGGTCGGAACAACTCTGCGGGGGCGTCCGTTGACCAGCGTGAGAGCAAGTTGAGCAGGGCCCACTCAAGGGCGATGCGCACCGTGCTCCCCGGCCTGGTACAACTTGAGCCGGACGCACTCATACTCGTACTACACGGAGGCAGTCACCATGGCTCGTACGGTCGGTATCGACCTCGGGACCACCAACTCCGTCGTCGCCGTCCTCGAGGGTGGCGAGCCGACGGTGATCGCGAACTCGGAGGGTGCCCGCACCACTCCGTCGGTCGTCGCGTTCGCCCGCAACGGAGAGGTTCTCACCGGTCAGTCCGCGAAGAACCAGGCCGTCACGAACTCCGACCGCACCTTCCGCTCGGTCAAGCGCCACATCGGCACCGACTGGAAGACGCCGGACATCGACGGCAAGACCTACGCGGCGCAGGAGATCAGCGCCCGCGTCCTGCAGAAGCTCAAGCGGGACGCCGAGGCCTACCTGGGCGACGAGGTGACCGACGCGGTCATCACCGTCCCCGCGTACTTCGAGGACGCGCAGCGGCAGGCGACCAAGGAGGCCGGCCAGATCGCCGGTCTGAACGTGCTCCGGATCGTCAACGAGCCGACCGCGGCCGCGCTGGCCTACGGGCTGGACAAGGGCGAGAAGGAGCAGACCATCCTGGTCTTCGACCTGGGTGGCGGCACGTTCGACGTGTCCCTGCTGGAGATCGCCGAGGGCGTCGTCGAGGTCAAGGCGACCAACGGCGACAACCACCTCGGTGGCGACGACTGGGACGAGCGGATCGTCACCTGGCTCGTCGACAAGTTCAAGAGCTCGCAGGGCATCGACCTGACCAAGGACAAGATGGCGATGCAGCGGCTGCGTGAGGCCGCGGAGAAGGCGAAGATCGAGCTGTCCAGCTCGTCCTCGACCAGCATCAACCTGCCCTACATCACGGTCGACTCGGACAAGAACCCGCTGTTCCTGGACGAGACGCTGTCCCGCGCGGAGTTCCAGCGGATCACCCAGGACCTGCTCGACCGCACCCGCCAGCCGTTCAACCAGGTCATCAAGGACGCCGGCATCTCGGTCAGCGCGATCGACCACGTCGTGCTCGTCGGTGGCTCCACCCGGATGCCCGCCGTCACCGAGCTCGTCAAGGAGCTGACCGGCGGCAAGGAGCCCAACAAGGGCGTCAACCCGGACGAGGTCGTCGCCGCAGGCGCCGCCCTGCAGGCCGGTGTGCTCCGCGGTGAGGTCAAGGACGTCCTGCTCCTCGACGTCACGCCGCTGTCCCTCGGTATCGAGACCAAGGGCGGCGTCATGACCAAGCTGATCGAGAAGAACACCACGATCCCCACGAAGCGCTCGGAGATCTTCTCCACCGCGGACGACAACCAGCCGTCGGTGCAGATCCAGGTCTTCCAGGGCGAGCGTGAGATCGCCGCGTACAACAAGAAGCTCGGCATGTTCGAGCTGACCGGCATCGCGCCGGCCCCGCGCGGCGTCCCGCAGATCGAGGTGTCCTTCGACATCGACGCCAACGGCATCGTCAACGTGTCCGCCAAGGACATGGGCACCGGCAAGAGCCAGGAGATGACGATCACCGGCGGTTCGGCGCTGTCCAAGGACGACATCGACCGCATGGTGTCCGAGGCCGAGGCGCACGCCGAGGAGGACGCCAAGCGTCGCGAGGAGGCGGAGACCCGCAACCAGGCGGAGACCCTCGTCTACCAGACGGAGAAGTTCCTCAAGGAGAACGACGAGAAGCTCCCGTCCGACGTCAAGGACTCGGTGAACGCCGCGCTGGGCGAGGCCCAGGAGGCGCTCAAGGGCACCGACCACGAGGCCGTCAAGACGTCCATGGAGAAGCTGGCGACCGAGTCCCAGAAGATGGGGTCGGCCCTGTACTCCCAGCCCGGCGCCGAGGGCGCCGCGGGCGCGGCCGGAGCCGGTGCCGCCGGTGCCGACGCCGGTGCGACCGGGGAGCAGCCGGACGACGTCGTCGACGCCGAGATCGTGGACGACGACAAGGACAAGGGCGACAAGTGACGGCGCACGGCCATCCAGGAGACGGGACGGTCGACATGGCAGACGGTGACGAGCAGGACAGGCAGCAGGAGCCGGTGACCTTCCGGGACCGCCGCAAGGTGGACCCGGAGACCGGTGAGGTCCGCAGCAACGACGAGTCCGGGGCCGCCCACGCGGCGGCCCCGGGCCCGGACGGCACGGACCCGGTCGCGGGTCCGGCCGACGGGGTCGATCCCGAGGTGGAGAAGCTGACCGCGGAGGTCGCCGAGCGCACGGCGGACCTGCAGCGGGTCTCCGCCGAGTACGCGAACTACCGGCGACGGGCGGACCGGGACCGGGAGCAGACCCAGCTCTCGGCGAAGGTCTCGTTCGTCAGCGACCTGCTCACCGTGCTCGACGACTTCGAGCGCGCGGAGCAGCACGGTGACCTGACCGGGCCGTTCAAGTCGGCGGCCGACAAGGTCACCGGCGTGGTCACCAAGCTCGGCCTGGAGTCCTTCGGGGCCGAGGGCGAGCTGTTCGATCCGCAGCTGCACGAGGCCGTCCAGCACGAGCCGGCCGAGGGCTCCGGCCCGACGGTCACCGTGCTGTCGACGGTGCTGCGCCGCGGCTACCGGATCGCCGACCGGATCCTCCGGCCGGCGATGGTGACCGTGCAGGACCGGCCGGAGGCCGAGGTCGCACCGGACCCGGCGGGATCCGGGGATCCGGAGCCCGCCGCCGGCGACGCAGGCCGGCCCGGCGGGGACGACCGGGCCTGACCGGTGTGAACAGGGACGTTGCCGCGCGGTGCGGCGGGATGCGGGGACGCACCCGCCGCACCGCGGGCGTGAACGGGAAGGAGGCGGGGTGACCCAGCGCGACTGGATCGAGAAGGACTACTACCGCGAGCTGGGCGTCTCCTCGACGGCGTCCCAGGACGAGATCAAGAAGGCGTACCGCAAGCTCGCCCGCGAGCTGCACCCGGACGCGAACCCGGGCGACGAGAAGGCCGAGGCCCGCTTCAAGGCGGTGTCCGAGGCCTACGGCGTGCTCGGTGACGAGGCCAAGCGCAAGGAGTACGACGAGACCCGCGCCATGTTCGCCGGTGGCGGCGGCTTCGGCGGCTACGGCACCGGCGGCGGTTTCCCCGGCGGCGCCGGCGGCCGTCCCGGCGCGGGCGGCGGCCCGGGCGGCTTCGACATCAACGACCTGTTCGGTCAGGGCGCGGGTGGCGGCGCCGGCGGATCCGGCGACTTCAGCGACATCCTCGGCGACATCTTCGGCCGCGCGGCCCGCAACAACAGCGGTGGCGGCGGTGGCGGTTTCGGCCCGACCGGCGCCCGCCGCGGGCAGGACGTCGAGAGCAGCCTGACGATCTCGTTCGACGACGCCGTGCGCGGCGCCACCGTCCCGATCACGCTGTCCTCGCCCGGGCGCTGTGAGCGGTGCGGCGGCACCGGGTCCCGGCCCGGGAGCGCCCCGCGGACCTGCCCCACCTGTGCCGGTGCCGGGCTGGTCAGCCGCAGCCAGGGCGCGTTCTCGTTCTCCGAGCCGTGCCGCGACTGCCGCGGGACCGGCCGGATCATCGACGACCCCTGCCCCGAGTGCCACGGCGACGGCGTCTCGACCCGGACCCGGTCGCTGACCGTCCGGGTGCCGGCCGGTGTGGACAACGGGCAGAAGGTCCGGCTCGCCGGTCAGGGCGAGCCCGGCCGCGGCGGGGCACCCGCCGGGGACCTGTACGTCACCATCTCCGTCACGCCGCACCGGCTGTTCGGCCGCTCGAAGAAGAACCCGGACGACCTCACCCTCACCGTCCCGGTGACCTTCCCCGAGCTCGCGCTGGGTGCCACGCTGACGGTGCCCACCCTCGACGGCACCGTCTCGCTGAAGATCCCGGCCGGGACCGCCAGCGGGCGCACGTTCCGGGTCGCCGGTCGCGGGGTGGAGCGCAAGAACGGCAAGAAGGGCAACCTGCTGGTCACCGTCGAGGTCGCGGTGCCGCAGAAGCTGGACGAGTCGGCGACCGCGGCGCTGCAGGCCTACGCCGAGGCGACGAAGTCGTACGACCCACGGGCCGATCTGCTCGGTAACGCCAGGAGGTGAGTGCGGTGGCCGGATCCGGACGACCCCCGGGTGGCTCCCGGCGGCCGGACGACCCGGACGAGGAGGCGGTGGGCGTCGCCCACGACAGCCCGGTCTTCGTCATCTCGGTGGCGGCCCAGCTGTCCGGGCTGCACGCCCAGACGCTGCGCAGCTACGACCGGCTCGGGCTGGTCAGCCCGGGCCGGGCGGCCGGCGGCGGGCGCCGGTACTCCCAGCGCGACATCGCCCTGCTCCGCGAGGTGCAGCGGCTCTCCCAGGACGAGGGCGTCAACCTCGCCGGGGTGAAGCGGATCATCGAGCTGGAGCAGCTGGTCGACGAGCTGCGGGCCCGGCTGGAGGAGACGACCGCCGAGCTGGACGCCGTCCGGGCCGCGGCCGCGCACGCCACCGCCGCGGTGCACCGCTCCTACCGTCGCGACCTGGTCCCGGTGGACCGGCGGCAGGCCGTCGTCCGCTGGCGGCCGGCCCCACCGGACTGAGCGCGCCGGACCGGGCACGCCGGGTTGGTCAGGCAGCGGCCAGTGCGCCCCGGCGCGCGAGCAGGCCGAGCACCAGCGCCCCCGCCAGCGGGACCGCCGCCAGCACCAGGAACGGCAGCGCGGGCGGGAACGCCGGATCGAGCAGCGCCCCGACGGTGGTCGACCCGATGAGCACCATCAGCCCGCCGAACGAGGCGAGCACCCCGAAGTGCGCCCCCAGCCGCCGCTCCCCGGCGAGCCGGGGCACCAGGTCCTGCGCGACCGGCACCGCGAACATCTCGCCGAAGGTCAGCAGCAGCACCATCGTGACGGCCGGTGCGAGTACCCACCATCCCGGCAGGTCGGGCAGCAGCCGGGCGACCGCGACCACCAGGAACGACGCGGCCATCAGGCAGAAGCCCAGGACCACCGCCCGGCCGGCGCCGAGCCGGCGCGACCAGCCCGTCACCCGCAGCTGCAGCGAGATGACCAGCACCGACATCATCACGAACAGGAAGCCGAGCGCCGCGGTCCGGTCGACCCGCTCCAGCTCGGCGGGCAGCGCCAGGTAGAGCTGGTTGTAGGTGAGCAGCCAGCCCGAGTAGCCGGCGGCGAAGACCATGAACCGGCGGTTGCCGAGCACCTCGCCCCAGCCCGCGAGGATCGGGGAACCGGCCCGCTCCGCGGTCCGCCACGGCAGCCAGCGCCAGTGCGCGAGCCCGACCAGGACGAACCCGAACGCCGCGACCAGGCAGGCGGTGCGGAAGTCGACCAGCAGCAGTGCGGTACCGACCAGCGGCCCGGTGACCGTCCCGACCTGGCCCGCGACGGCGAACATCCCGAACACCTCGGTCCGTGGCGGCCCCTCCCCGGCCCGCTCGCGCTCGCCCGCCTCGCGCGCCAGCGACGACTCCACCGCGGGGGAGAACAGCGCCGCGGCGAACCCGGTCAGCAGCGCCCCGCCGATCACCGCGGGCAGCGTCCCGGCGGCGCCGAGGAGGATGAAACCGATCACACGCAGCACGCAGCCGACGAGCACGACGGGCTTCGCGCCGAACCGGTCGGTGAGCGCGCCGCCGACGACGAACAGCCCCTGCTGGCTGAACGTGCGCAGGCCCAGCACCAGCCCGACCGCCGCCGCGGCCAGCCCGAGATCCTCCGCCAGGTGCGTCGCCAGGTACGGCAGGACCATGTAGAAGCCGACGTTGAAAGCCAATTGAGTGGAGATCAGCAGCTTCATGACGGGCGGGAGCGCGCCGAACCGGGCCCAGCGGCCGGCGCGCGGCGGCGCCGGCGGGCGCGGGTCCGACTCGGGATCCGCCGGACGGCGGAGCAGGCTGCGGAGCACGGACGAGTGGTATCAGGTCGGCTCTTGCAGCAGCGACTCGATGGCAGTAGGTAGATATGCGCATGCCAGCACTTGCTTGACCATCTGCTCACCCTTTCCGAGGATCTTCCGGGCGCCGGGTGACACCTGATCCGTGGCGCCGGAGAGGACCCATCGCATGCCCGCCGTTCCGGTCGCCGTCGCACGACGCCGTCGTTCCCCACTCCGTGTCGCCGCGGCACTCGCCGCGAGTGCCGCGATACTCACCGCCTGTGGTGGCCCGGGCGGCGGAACGGGTGAGATCGTCCCGGACGGCGAGCTGACGCTCGCGATGGCGTTCGGCCCGGGGGCCGGTTACGCGGTGGACACCGACGACGCGTTCGTCCTGTCCCAGCTGGGTGTGACGGAGTCGCTGGTCGCCTCCGGCGCGGACGGCGAGGCGCGCCCCGCGCTGGCGACCGGCTGGGAGCAGCAGGCCGACGATCCCCGGACCTGGCGCTTCGAGCTGCGTCCGGACGTCACCTTCCAGAACGGCGAGCCGCTCACCGGCGAGGCCGTCGCCACCGCGCTCAACTGGACCGCGGGCGTCGAGGCGCCGCCGCGCGCGCTGCGCGGCATCGGCCTGGCGGCGGCCGCGGACGGGGCCGACGCCGTCCGGATCACCACCACCGCGCCGGACCCGATCCTGCCGCTGCGCCTGAGCAGCGCGAACGCCGCGATCCTCGCGCCGTCGGCGTTCGGTGCGACACCGCCGGCGGTGCAGGGCACCGGCACCGGCCCGATGACGATCACCCAGGTGAACGGCACCCAGTCGGTCACCCTGGAGCGCAACGACACCTACTGGGGCGAGCGGCCGCAGCTCGCCGCGATCACCGCGAACTTCGTGCCCGACCCGTCGGCCCGCGCGCTCGCGCTGCGCGCCGGGGACGCCGACATCGCCCAGGAGCTGCCCGAGGCGGCGGCCCTGGAGTTCACCGGCGACGAGTACACCAACGAGACCGTCGCCGCCCCGCGGACGGCGTCGCTGCTGCTCAACCAGTCGCGGGCGCCGTTCGACGACATCCGGGTCCGGCAGGCCGTCACCGCCGCCGTCGACCGGACGGCGCTCGGCGAGCAGGCGCTCGCCGGGTCCGCGGTGCCCGCCTCGGAGCTGTTCGGCCCGGCCGTCAGCTGGGGATCGCAGGACCCGCCGCCGCCCGCCGACCCGGCCCGCGCCCGGCAGCTGCTCGCCGAGGCCGGATTCGGCCCGGACAACCCGCTGCGGGTGGAGCTGGGCACCTACAGCACCCGCGCCGAGCTGCCGACCCTGGCGACCGCGGTGCAGGAGATGCTGCGGGCGGCCGGGATCGAGGCGAACATCCAGGTCGGCGACTACGACGCCCGGGAGCCGGCGCTGCTCGGCGGCGACTACGACATGTACCTGCTCTCGCGCAGCTACCTGATCGACGTCCCGGACGCCGGCGCCACCCTGACCTCGGACTACAGCTGCGACGGCTCGTACAACATCAACCGGTACTGCTCGCCGGAGTTCGACGCGCTCATCGCGCCGCTCGCGACCGAGACCGACCCGCAGGCCCGGCAGGAGATCTTCGCCCGGGCCGCGGAGCAGCTGAACACCGACGCGGTCGGCGTGCCGCTGGTGCACACCCGCGCCAACGGCGTCGGGAACCGGGTCGCCGGCTACACCGTCGACCCGCTGGCGAAGACCCTGGTCGTGCCGGGGCTGGCCAGGACCGGATGACCCGGGCGTGACCGCCCTGCTGGTCCGGCGGCTGCTGGCGCTGCCGCTCGTGTTCGTCGCGGCGGCGGTGCTGGTGTTCCTGCTGCCCCGGTTCTCCGGCCAGGACACCGCGCTGGCCGTGCTGCGCAGCCGCACCGGGGAGGCCGAGCCGGATCCGGTCGTGCTGGCGGCGCTGCGCGAGCAGTACGGCCTCGACGGGAGCTGGCTCGACCAGTTCCTCGCCTGGTCCGGTGCACTGCTCACCGGCGACCTCGGCATCTCCTACGTGACCCGGACCCCGGTGTCCGGCCTGCTGTGGCCCGCGCTGGGGGTCTCGCTCGTACTGACCGTCGCGGCGATCGTCGTCGCCGGCCTGGTCGGGATCCCGGCCGGGGTGCGCGCCGCCCGGCGCCCCGGCGGCCGGCTCGACCGCGCGCTCACCACCGGATCGGTGCTGGGCGTCGCGGTGCCCGAGTTCGTGCTGGGGACGGTGCTGGTGCTGACGTTCGCGGTGACCCTCCCGCTGCTCCCGGCGACCGGCTGGGGCACGCCCGCGCAGGCCGTGCTGCCGGTGCTCACCCTCGCCGCGTTCCCGGCCGCGCTGGCCGCCCAGCTGGTGCGCGCCGAGACGGTCGACGCGCTCGCCCGGCCGCACGTGACCGTCGCCCGCTCGAAGGGACTGTCCGACCGGATCGTGCTCTGGCGGCACGGCGGCCGGCTCGCGCTGACCTCGGTCGCCTCGATGTCCGGGCTGTTCCTGGGCGGGCTGCTCGGCGGCTCGGTCGTCGTGGAGGTGCTGTTCGCCGTCCCCGGGCTCGGGAGGCTGCTCTACGACGCGGTCCTGGGCCAGGACCTCCCGGTCGTCCAGGCCGGGCTGCTCGCGGTCGTCATGGTCGCGGCGCTCGCCGGGATCCTCGCCGAGCTGCTCGCCCTGTCGCTCGATCCGGTGGCCCGGAGCGCGGTCCGATGAGCCCGGTCCGATGAGCGCGGTCCGATGAGCGCGGAGGCGATGGCCGGACGCGGGTACGTGACGGAGGGATGGGGCGATCGGGTGCGGCGGCCACTGCAGATCGGTGCGGTCGTGCTGCTCGGCGCGCTGGTGCTGCTCGCCCTGCTGCCGCTCGACCCGACCGCCAACGACCTGGGCGCCCGGTTCGCGGGCCCCTCGCCGGAGCATCCGCTCGGCACCGACCAGCTCGGCCGGGACATGCTCGCCCGGCTGGCGGTCGGCGCCCGGATCTCGGTCGGCTTCACGCTCGTCGCGCTCGCGCTGTGCGCGCTGATCGGCACCCTGCTCGGCGTGCTCGCCGGGTGGGCGGGCCGGGCCGCCGGGCAGCTGTTCCAGCGCACGATCGACGTCCTGGTGGCCGTCCCCGCGGTGCTCATCGGGCTGGTGGTGGTGGCCGCGTCGGGCGGGGCGCCGGGCCTGTGGACGCTGCTGATCGCGATCGTCGTCGCCGGATGGACGCCGTTCGCCCGGCTCACCTACCAGCTCGTCGTGCGCGAACGGAACCGCGAGTACGTCGAGGGTGCGGTGGCGATCGGGGCCGGCCCGGCCCGGATCGCGTTCCGGCACGTGCTGCCCAACCTGACCCGGCCGCTGCTGTCGCACCTGTGCCTGCGGTTCGCGAACATCCTGCTGACGGTCGCCGGGCTGTCGTTCCTCGGCCTCGGCCCGCAGCCGCCGACCCCGGAGTGGGGCGCGATGCTCGCCGAGGGCAGGCAGTTCCTGTTCAACGCGCCGCAGCTGGTGCTGCTGCCCGCGGCCGCCGTGGTGGGCACGGCGTTGCTGGTGACGGCGCTGGGCCGGGCCCTGGAGCGCCGCTGGACCGGTCCGTCCGGCCAGTACTGAGAACGGATCGTTCCTGCCAGACTGGTGCGACAGCACCTGAACGGCACGAACGGAGGCCCACCGTGGCGCAGACCGGTACCGACGGGAGGCGCCGGGGCGAGTCCCGGCCCGAGCTGAAGGACCTGGTGGACGGCACCGGCGTCGTGCCCCGTGCGGCCGCCCTCGCCGGTGCCCGCGCGGTGCTCGAGGCGGACGGCGTGGTGCGGGTACCGGGCGCCGGGCAGGACCCGGAGGCCCTGGTCGTCGCGGCGGCCACGGTGCTCGGCGGTCGGCTGCGGGAGCTGTTCGGGATCCGGCCGCAGGGCGGCACCGACTCGCCCGTGCTCGGCCTGCACAACGACGGTGCGTACCTCGAGGGCGACGTGCACGGCCGCACCGTGCGGCTGCGCGACCCGGACGAGGACGTCCTGCTGATGCACTGCACGTCCCCGGCGCCGGCCGGTGGCGACTCGGTGCTCGTCGACGGGTACGCCCTGGTCGACCGGCTGGCCACCGACCATCCCGGCCTGCACCGCTTCCTGACCGGGCACGACGTCGACTTCTTCGGCAGCCGGGTGAACCCGCCGCGGGGTGTCCCGGCCGTCCCGCTGCTGCGCCGGATGGTCGAGTACACCCGCGGCGGCCGGCGTGCCGTGCGGGCGAGCGACTACGCGCTCCCGGTTCCGCGGGAGCCGGAGTGGGACGCGCACCTGGCGCGGATCGAGGAGTACGCCGATCTGCTGGCGACCGCGTTCGAGGCCGCCCCGCGGTTCCGGCTGGAGGCCGGTGACCTGCTGATCCTGGACAACTACCGGTTCCTGCACGGCCGGGACGCCTTCACCGGCTCGCGCACCCTGCACGTGCTGTCGGTCCGGACGACCGAGGCGTTCTAGCGCTCCGGGGCCGGCGGCCCCGGCTCAGTCCATCGTGAACGGGTCGTAGGTGATCCGGTCCAGCGGCGTCCCGGCGACCAGCATCCGGGAGACGGTGGACCGGATCATCGCCGGCGAGCCGCAGACCAGCACGTCGTGGTCGCTCCACGCGCCGAACCGGGTCACGACGTCGGCCAGGGTGCCGGTCTCGGCCCCCGACGGCTCGTCCTCGTGCTCGACGACCGGGATGACGTCCAGCCACGGGAAGTTGTAGGACAGCTTGCGCAGCGCGGTGAAGTCGTAGAGGTCCTCCCAGGTGCGCCCGCCGACGAAGACCTGGGTGCGCGGCGGCCGCGGCCGCTGCCGCACCTCGTCGAGCAGCGCCTTCATCGGGGCGATCCCGGTGCCCCCGGCGACCATCAGCAGCTCGCGCTCGCTATTGTACGGGACGGCCATCCGGCCCATCGGCGGGCCGATCCGCCAGGTCTCGCCGACCCGGCTGTGCGCGACGATGGCCCGGCTGACCCAGCCGTTCTCCACCGCGCGCACGTGGAACTCGATCGTCCCGTCCTGGCGCGGCGAGTTCGCGGGCGAGAGGTAGCGCCACAGCCGCGGCCGGTGCGGCGTCTCGACCGACAGGTACTGCCCGGCCTGGTAGGGCACCGGCTGGTCGGTGGCGACGGTGACGACGGCCAGGTCCCAGCCGATCCGGCGGTGGTCGACGACCCGGCCCAGCCAGGACGCAGGCCCGCGCTCGGCCGCGGCGGCCTGCTGCATGGCGTCGGCGACGATCCCGTAGGCGCCGGTCCAGGCCTTCTCGATCTCCGGCGTCCAGTTCTCGCCGGCGAAGGTGGCGATCGCGGACAGCAGCGCCTCGCCGACCGCGTCGTAGTGCTGGGAGAGCACGCCGAACTTGCGGTGGTCGCGGCCGAGCTGCTGCAGGAACGGCACCAGGTCGTCCGGCTGGTCCACCATCTGGACGACGTGCACGAGGGCGCGCAGCAGCCGGCTGCGCTGCACCTCCATGTTCACCGGGAACAGGTCGCGGGTCTCCGGCGCTCGGCCGAACAGGGTCGCGTAGAAATGCTTGCCGAGCTCCTCGGCCTGCGGCTCGACGAGGGCGAAGCTGGTCCGGATGAGCTCGACTGTCCGGTCCGCCTCCGAGGCGGGGCGTCGCTGCGGGGCGACGTCGCCGGCGATCAGCTGGTCAGCAGTCATGCCTGGCGGACACTCTCCTCGGTCGTGCTCCGTGCCGCGGTGACACCGGACATCGATGTCCGCGTACCGCCGGTTAGGGTACGCGAGCGCCTCCGTCCGGCGGAACGTCGCGCCGCATTTAGCTCACTGTGAGGCAGTGGGCAAGTACACACGGTCACGAATCATCCGTTCGGGGACGGTGGTCACTCGTCATGGCGTGGGTGGCGCCGTGGTCAGGATAGCGCCCGTGTGCCGGAATGCCGACGTGGCGTGGCGCCCGGATGCCCCGGCGACCGTTTGGTCCTGGGCCTGCCGGATGGCACGGTGGTAACCGTGCCGCTGCGAACGCCCGCCCCGGTGCTCCCCGGTCGTGATCGTCCCGTGACCGTCCCGGAGCACCCCACGAACGACGTGGAGACCGCCGAACACGCTGTTCACCGGCCGGGCTCCAGCGGTGAGCACGCCCTCCAGGGCGAGCTCGGCAGCGTCGCGCGGGCCGACCGGTTCTACGACGACCAGCTCCGCGACCGGCTGCTCCCCCGGATGATCGAGTTCGTCGGGCGGATGGAGATGGCCTTCGTCGCGACCGCCGACGCGCACGGCGAGTGCGACAGCTCGCTGCGCGCCGGACCGCCCGGATTCGTCCGGGTGCTCGACGACCACACCCTCGCCTATCCCGAGTACCGCGGTAACGGTGTGTATGCGAGCCTCGGCAACCTCGTCGAGAACCCGCACATCGGCCTGCTCATGGTCGACTTCACCGACTCGCTGATCGGCCTGCACGTGAACGGCCGGGCCCGGGTGATGGACGACGACGCCTTCCGCGCGACCTTCCCGGGGCAGGCCCGCGACCGGGCCGCCGGCCGCCGCGCCGAACGCTGGGTGGTGGTCGAGGTCGAGGAGGCCTACATCCACTGCCGCAAGCACATCCCGCGGATGGAGCGGGTCACCCGGCGGCGGGAGTGGGGCACCGACGACCCGGGCCGCAAGGGTGGCGACTTCTTCGGCGCCAAGGGGACCCCGCAGCGGGCGCCGCGCCCGCCCCGGCGCCGGTTCCCCAGCACCACGCACCTCGGTGCGGGATCGGCCCGCGCGCTGCGTGGGCGGCCGCACTCCCGCTGACCCGGAGCGGTGCGGTGCCGTCCGGAGCGGTGCGGCGTCGCTCGGAGTGGGCCGGTGCCGTCCGGAGTGCGCGGCGCCGTCCGGTGCGGTGCGGCGTCGCACCCCGGCTCGGCTCCCGCACCCCTTCCCTCCCGCGTCGCACCCCTTCTCCGTTCCCGCGCCTGGTGGAGAGGGTGCCGGATCGTGGTGGAGGTGCGAGGGCTGGTGGGACGCCCGGCGCCGTCCCCCGCCGTCGGGCCGAACCTCCGCCGTCGCCCGGGTCCGGTGCCCCGCGCCCCGGGTCCCTCGCGCAGCGCCCGGCCGCGCTCATCCCGCACCGCTGGCCCGAGCCCTGCGTGGGTGCCGCCGACCTGGGTCGCGCCCGGCCCGGGGCGAACGCCGTCCGCGTCGCGCCCGGTCCGCGTCGCGCCCGGTCGGCGTCGCGCCCGGTCGGCGTCGCACCCCGCGTGCTTCGTCACCCCGCGTGCTTCGTCGCACCCCGCGTGCAGCGTCGCACCGCCGGCTCGGCCTGGCACCGGCTCCGACCGGTGCGGCGAGGCGCCCGCGGTGCGACACCGCGTTGGTCCGCCGGGGCTCGGTGTGGTCGGTCCGTGTCGCACCCGCTGTCGGTCCCCGCACCGCGTGGAGCCGGTGCGACGACGCGGGAGAGGTGCGAGGCGGAATCCGGAGGGTGCGGCGATGCCGAACGGGTGCGACGGGAGAACGTCGGGTGGACGCCGGGCCGGGAGTGCGACGCCGCGCGGGGGTGCGATCCCGAACGGGTGCGAAGCCGTGCGCGGGGTGCGACGCCCACCGTGGGCACGCGAACGTGATCGCCGCATCACCCGGCCCCGAAAAACCTTGCCCTGAGTGGAACAGACTCAACTTTCCTGCCGTTGAAGGTGTCGAGAGGCGCATCCCCCGGCAGACTGTGACGCAGGCGGGCCGGGTGCCGCTCCCCACGACCACGAACCCCACGCGAAGGACCGGGAGGACCGCGGAGCATGGACTCTTTCAACCCCACCACCCGTACCCAGCAGGCCATCTCCGCAGCCGTCCAGGCCGCGACGCTGGCCGGCAACCCCGATGTCGGGCCGACCCATCTGCTCGGTGCGCTGCTGGCCCAGGGCGACGGCATCGCCGCCCCGCTGCTGGCCGCCGTCGGGGCCGACGCGGACGCCGTCCGTGCCGAGCTGACCGCGCTCGGGAACCGGCTGCCGTCGGCGTCCGGCTCCTCGGTGAGCGCGCCGCAGCTGTCCCGCGACGCGCTGGCCGCGATCACCGCCGCCCAGCAGCTCGCGACCGAGATGGGCGACGAGTACGTCTCCACCGAGCACCTGCTCGTCGGGCTCGCCCGGTCCGGTGGGCCGGTGGCCCAGCTGCTGCAGCGCCACGGCGCCACGCCGGACGCCCTGCGCGAGGCGTTCGCCCAGGTCCGCGGCTCGGCCCGGGTGAGCAGCCCGGACCCGGAGAGCAGCTACCAGGCGCTGGAGAAGTACGGCCAGGACCTGACCGCCCGGGCCCGCGAGGGCGAGCTCGACCCGGTCATCGGCCGGGACACCGAGATCCGCCGGGTCGTGCAGGTGCTGTCCCGGCGCACCAAGAACAACCCGGTGCTGATCGGTGAGCCCGGCGTCGGCAAGACCGCGATCGTCGAGGGACTGGCCCAGCGGATCGTCGCCGGGGACGTGCCCGAGTCGCTGCGCAACAAGCGGGTCATCACGCTCGACCTCGGATCGATGGTGGCCGGCGCGAAGTACCGCGGCGAGTTCGAGGAGCGGCTCAAGGCCGTCCTCAAGGAGATCACCGACTCGGCCGGCGAGATCATCACCTTCATCGACGAGCTGCACACGATCGTCGGTGCCGGGGCGTCCGGCGAGGGCGCGATGGACGCCGGGAACATGATCAAGCCGATGCTCGCCCGCGGCGAGCTGCGGATGGTCGGCGCCACCACGCTCGACG
The DNA here is from genome assembly GCF_039526905.1 of Pseudonocardia kongjuensis. NCBI lineage: Bacteria > Bacillati > Actinomycetota > Actinomycetes > Pseudonocardiales > Pseudonocardiaceae > Pseudonocardia > Pseudonocardia kongjuensis. The sequence continues at coordinate 54,006 of NZ_BAAAJK010000026.1, forward strand.
AGTACCGCCAGCACATCGAGAAGGACCCGGCCCTGGAGCGCCGCTTCCAGCAGGTGCTGGTCGGCGAGCCGAGCGTCGAGGACACGGTCGGCATCCTGCGCGGCCTGAAGGAGCGCTACGAGGTGCACCACGGCGTCCGGATCACCGACGCCGCGCTGGTCGCCGCCGCCACCCTCTCCGACCGCTACATCACCGCCCGGTTCCTCCCGGACAAGGCGATCGACCTGGTCGACGAGGCCGCGTCCCGGCTCCGGATGGAGATCGACTCGCGTCCGGTGGAGATCGACACCGTGGAACGCGCGGTGCGCAGGCTGGAGATCGAGGAGATGGCGCTGACCCAGGAGTCCGACGCCGCCTCCAAGGACCGGCTCGTCGCACTCCGCGCCGAGCTCGCCGAGAAGCGCGAGGAGCTCTCCGCGCTCACCGCGCGCTGGCAGAACGAGAAGGGCGCCATCGAGTCGACCCGCGAGCTCAAGGAGCAGCTCGAGCAGCTGCGCGGCGAGTCCGAGCGGGCCGAGCGCGACGGCGACCTGGGCCGGGCCGCCGAGCTGCGCTACGGGCGCATCCCGGCGCTGGAGAAGGAGCTGGCCGAGAAGACCGCGGTCATCGACACCCACGAGGACGTGATGCTCAAGGAGGAGGTCGGCCCGGACGACGTCGCCGACGTCGTCAGCTCCTGGACCGGCGTCCCGGCCGGCCGGATGCTGGAGGGCGAGACCGCCAAGCTGCTCCGGATGGAGGACGAGCTGGGCCGCCGGGTGATCGGGCAGGCCGAGGCCGTCCGGGTCGTCTCCGACGCCGTCCGCCGGGCCCGCGCCGGCATCTCCGACGAGAACCGGCCGACCGGGTCGTTCCTGTTCCTCGGGCCGACCGGCGTCGGCAAGACCGAGCTGGCCAAGGCGCTCGCCGAGTTCCTGTTCGACGACGAGCGGGCGATGGTCCGCATCGACATGAGCGAGTACTCCGAGAAGCACAGCGTCGCCCGGCTGGTGGGCGCCCCGCCCGGCTACGTCGGCTACGACCAGGGCGGCCAGCTCACCGAGGCGGTCCGGCGGCGGCCGTACACCGTGGTCCTGCTGGACGAGGTGGAGAAGGCCCACCCGGACGTCTTCGACACGCTCCTGCAGGTGCTCGACGACGGCCGGCTCACCGACGGCCAGGGCCGCACCGTGGACTTCCGCAACACCATCCTGGTGCTGACCTCCAACCTCGGCAGCCAGGCGATCGCCGACCAGGCGCTCGACGAGAAGGCCAGGGAGGACGCCGTCATGGCCGTCGTCCGGACGCACTTCAAGCCCGAGTTCCTGAACCGGCTCGACGACGTCGTGGTCTTCCACGCGCTGTCCACCGACGAGCTCACCCACATCGTCGACATCCAGGTCGGCGTGCTCGGGCGCAGGCTCGCCAAGCGCAGGCTGATCCTCGACGTCACCGACGCCGCCCGCGAGTGGCTGGCGCTCAACGGGTTCGACCCGGTCTACGGGGCGCGCCCGCTGCGCAGGCTGGTGCAGTCCTCGATCGGGGACCAGCTGGCCCGCGAGCTTCTCGCCGGGACGATCCGGGAGGGCGACACGGTCCGGGTCGATCTCGATCCGGCGGCGTCCGGCGGGACCGGCGGCCTGGTCGTCGGGCGGGCGCTCGCCGGCTCGGATCCGGTCGCGATCGCGAACTGATCCGCGGACTCGGCCGTGCGCCGGGACGATGACCGGCATCGTCCCGGCGCATGGAGCGTCCACATCCCTCCGCCGTCCCACCGGCGGGAACCTGGCTCGACGAGTACCGCGAGCGCGTCGAGGAGATCCGGGCCCGGGCCGAGAGCGCCCGGGCCCGGATCGCGACGGTCACGGCGACCGCACGGACCCGTGACGGTGCGGTCGTCCTCACCGTGGACCAGTCCGGTCACCTGACCGGACTGGTCCTCGGCGTCCGGGCCGAGGAGATGCCCCGGGCCCGGCTCGCCGAGACGGTGCTGCGACTCGCCGCCGAGGCCGCCGCCGACGTGGCCGGGCAGGTCGAGAAGATCATGGAACCGCTGATCTCCGGGCCCGGGCGGTGACCGCCCCGGGGGCCGGGTTCCGGGTCGATCCGGAGTCCCTCGGCGCGCAGGCCGCGCGGCTCCGCGATCTCGCGGCCGGGGTGACGGCGCTGCGGCCCTCGCTCACCGAGCTGGACACCGACGCCTACGGCGCGATCGGCAGCTTCTTCGCCGCCGACGCGACCGCGGCGATGCGCGCCGGGGCCCAGGCGCTGGACGAGCTGGGCAGCGCGCTGCGCGAGCTGTCCGCGGCCGCCCGGGAGGCCGCGGCCGGCTACCGCGAGACCGACCTGCGGGCCGCGCTGGAGCTCGCCGGGATCGACGTGGCGGAACCGCGATGAGCGAGCTCTCGCTGGACGGGGCCGGGTTGCTCTCGTCGCTGCACGACGTCGGCACCGCCATCCGGGAGCAGGACGCCGGCGGTGTCGCGGTCACCGGGGTGGTGGCCGGTCTCGACACGCTGGCCTACGTCGCGGACCCGATCGGCGAGCTGGGCAGGGCCGGGGTCGGGTGGGCGATGGAGCACCTCGAGATCCTGCGGGTCCCGCTCGACCAGCTGTGCGGCGACCCGGTGCAGATCACCGCCCGGGCCGAGGACTGGCAGCGGATCTCCGCCGATCTCGGTACCGCGGCCGCGTCGCTGGACGGGGTGCGCGGCACCGCGGCCGGCTGGGAGGGCGCGGCCGGGGCCGGGTTCGGCCGGACGCTGACCGAGCACCAGGAGGCGCTGCGGACGATGTCCACGGCCGCCCGGGAGGTGGCGGAGCTGGTGCTCGGCTCCGCGTCGATGGTCGGCACCGAGCGGGCGATCGTCCGCGACCTGATCGCCGACCTCGTGGTCCGGCTGATCACCTGGTTGGTCATGGCGGGGCCGGCGGCGCTCGCCACCGCGGGGACGGCGCTGCCGCTCGCGATCGGCGCGGTCGTCGGGCAGGTCGCCGATACCGGCCTGACGATCAGCCGCAGGCTCGGGCAGCTCGACGGGATGCTCAAGCAGTCCGGTGCGGCGATGGAACGCCTGGAGGACACCATGCGCACCGGCCTGCTCCCCGAGGCGCTGCGCGGGCCGCGGACGGCCGAGGCCGTCGGGCTCGTCCAGGACGCCGGACTGGAGTACGGCAAGCAGGAGGCCGCGGCCCGGGCGACCGGCTCCGGATGGGACGACGGAGGGAACGGCCCGGCGTCCGGATGAGCCATCGGCACCCGGAAGGTGCACGTCCGGGCCGTGGCGCTACCACCTCGGCACCCGGATCGGGACTACGCTCCGCGGCATGTCGGTCTGGTTCGTCATCGCAGTCGTCGCGGTCGTCGTCGGCGTCGGGCTGCTGCTCTTCGACCGGTTCCGTGGCGGCGCCACGCGCGACCGGAAGCGGTGGGCGTCGATGCGCGAGTGGGAGTACCTGGACTCCGATCCGGTGCTGCCCAGCCGCTGGCGCTACGGGACCATCCACCAGGGCGGGCCGGGTGTCGCCCGCAACCTGGTGTCCGGCGACGTCCCCACCCCGGACGGTCCGCGCCGGGCCCACGCGTTCGACCACGAGCAGGCCGGGCGGATCAGCTCGGTGCTGTGCGCGGTCCAGGTCCAGGACTCGCTGCCCGCCGCGGTCGAGCTGCGGCTGCCGTCCGCACCGCTCCCCGACGACGCCGGCCTGGACCTGCTCGAGCCGGTCGGCGAGCGGTACGCCTTCGTGAGCGACGCCGAGGCGGTGCGCCCGCTGCTCACCCCGCGACTGGCCGACGCCAGCGACGCGGTCGGCGAGGACGTCGAGCTGCTCTGGGCGGAGGACGCCTGGGTGCTCGCCGCGGCGCCGGTCGGCATCTCCGCGGACCGCATGCAGGACCTGCTCGCCGATCTCGCCGAGGTGGCGACGGCGCTCGAGGAGGGCATGCACGCCAAGCGTCCCGCGATCGAGTCCTGATCAGGGCGTATATACGTAGAGTAGATCAACGCACACGCGAAGTGACCACCCGAATGCGCTAGCCCGATCGGGTCTCGATACCCTTTTCGGGTGGCTCTGGCACTCATCACCGGCGGTGGCTCCGGGATCGGCGCGGTACTGGCCGACCGGCTGGCCTCCCGCGCACACGATCTGATCCTCGTCGGCCGGGATCCGGACCGGCTGCACGTCACCGCGCGGGCGCTCGCCGCCCGCTACGGCGTCCGGGCCGACGTCCTGGTCGCGGATCTCGCGACCCGGCACGGGCTGTTCCGGCTGGAGGCGCTGCTCGGCGGCCCCGGCGCGCCCGCGCTCGACGTCCTGGTGCACGACCTGCTGCACGGTGCGGTCCCGGCGGACACCGGCAGCGCCGACCCCGGGACGCCCGAGGCCCGGCAGGCCCGGATCGACCTGGGCATCACGGCGACGATGCGGCTGACCCACGCCGCGCTGCCCGGCATGCTGCGCCGCGGCGCCGGCACGGTGATCGCGGTCGGCGCCTCGCCGGCGCCGGACGAGGACCCGGCCACCGCCTGGGCGCTGGCCTTCACCGGCGGCCTGGCCGCGACGCTGGAGGGCACCGGGGTGCGGGCGGTGACCGTGCGCACCGAGCGGGCCGCCGAGTCCGCCCTGGACGTCGACCGCCCGATCGGGCTCCCGGAGCCGTCGCGTCCGGCGGCGGCGCTGCTGGAGCTCCCCCGCCGTGCGGTGGACGCCGGGCTGCGGGCGGCGCGCCGGGGTGCCCAGATCGTCTCCGACGCCACCCGGGAGCCGCTGATGCCGGTCGCCGGTGGGCCGGCCGCTCCGGCGGGCCGGGATGCCCGGGTGGGCGCGCCGGCCGGGGAGGGCCCGGCGGTTCCGGGGCTGCCCGCGGCGCCGCCCGCCGGTCCGCGTCGCCCCGTCGTCGCACCCGGTTGCGACCGGGCGCCCGCCGGGCAGCAGCCGCTGCGCACCCCGTCCCGGCTGCCGGACCTGCCGGTCCGGCCCGGCGCGGGCCGGGTCGTCGGAGCGGCCGCCGGAGCGGCCGCCGGGTGCGGGCGGTCCGAGCACTTCGTCGGCGGCGCCCTGCGCACCCCCGAGCAGCGTGCCCGGGCGGCCGCGGCGGCCCGGGACCGGGCGCGGCGGCGGACCGCGTCGGCGCACACCACGGCCACCGTCACCGGCGGCTGAACCGGTTCCGGATCGGGGGTGGCAGGGTTCCCCGGCGGGCCGGGATGATCGCCGGATGACGACGACGGGGACCCCGCCGCTGCCGAAGGCGGAGCTGCACCTGCACATCGAGGGGACGCTCGAGCCGGAGACGGTGTTCGAGCTCGCCGACCGCAACGACGTCGCACTGCCCTACCGCGACGTCGAGGACCTCCGGGCCCGCTACGAGTTCACCGACCTGCAGTCGTTCCTCGACGTGTACTACGCCAACATGGCGGTGCTGCGCACCCGCGCGGACTTCGCCGAGCTGGCGTCGGCGTACCTGCGGCGCTGCCCCGGCGAGGGGATCCGGCACGTCGAGATGTTCTTCGACCCGCAGGCGCACACCGCCAGGGGGATCCCGATCGGGGACGTCATCGGCGGGCTGACCGACGCCGTCGACGAGCACGCCGGCAGCGTGTCGGCCGGGCTGATCCTGTGCTTCCTGCGGGACCGGCCGGCGTCCGAGGCGGCGGACACGCTGCGCGCCGCCGAGCCGCACCTGGACCGGATCGTCGGTGTCGGCCTGGACTCGGCCGAGGTCGGGCACCCGCCGTCGAAGTTCACCGAGGTGTTCGCCCGGGCCCGCGACCTCGGTCTCAAGCCGGTGGCGCATGCCGGCGAGGAGGGCCCGGCCGGCTACGTCCGGGAGGCGCTCGACGAGCTCGGCGTGCTGCGGGTGGACCACGGCATCCGGGCCATCGAGGACGACGAGCTGGTCGCGCGGCTGCGCCGGGACGGCACCCCGCTGACCGTCTGCCCGCTGTCGAACGTGCGCCTCGGCTGCGTCCCCGGGATCGGGCTGCACCCGCTGCCGGAGATGCTCGACGCCGGGCTGAAGGTGTCGGTGCACTCCGACGACCCGGCGTACTTCGGCGGGTACGCCGACCGGAACTACGCCGCCGCCCGGGACGGTCTGGGCCTGTCCGACGACCAGCTGCGGACCCTGGCCGCGAACTCGATGGAGGCGTCGTTCGTGGACGCCGCGACCCGGGACGCGCTGCTCGCGGAGGTCGCCGCCTGGCGGCCCTGACCGGCGCCGGTCAGGCGGTGGCGGCCAGCCGCACCGGGCGCAGCGGCTCCAGCGGCCGCCCGGCACCGGTCCGGCCGCGCTGCGCGCGGAACGGCGAGAGCCGGAACCGCCGCGTCCGCAGCTGGTACTCGGCGGTGTTGGCCGGCCACATGACGACGTTGACGCCGTCGTCGTTCTGGTAGTAGCTGGAGCAGCCGCCGGTCTCGTAGACGGTGCGGGCGGAGCGCCTGCGGATGCGCTCGGTCCAGCGCCGCTCGATCTCCGGCCGGACGTCGATCGACCGGATTCCCTCGTCGGCCATCCGGCAGACCGCGTCGGCGACGTAGCGGGCCTGCGCCTCGGAGAACAGCAGCGTCGAGCTGGCCCCGCTGGTCGCGTTCGGACCCTGCATGAGGAACAGGTTCGGGAAGTCCGGGCAGGTCATCCCCAGGTACGCCCGGGGGTTGCCGTCCCAGTGGTCGTGCAGCGAGCGGCCCTGCGCGTCGTGCAGCCGGTGCGCGATCGGCGCGGTGGCGCCGACCTGGAAGCCGGTGGTCAGGACGATCGCGTCCACCTCGGCGGAACTGCCGTCACCGGAGACGACGGTGCGGCCGTCGACCCGGACCAGCCCGCCGGTGTGCAGGCTGGAGTTCGGCGCGCTCATCGCCGGCAGGTAGGTGTTCGAGACGAGCGGGCGCTTGCAGGCGTAGTCGAAGTCCGGGGTGAGCCGGGCGCGCAGCTCCGGATCCGGGACCTGCGCGGCCAGGTGCCGCCTGCCGACCCGGGTCAGCGCGTCGCGCAGGGTCCGGGACCGCCGGGTCGCCGCGAGCAGCTCCGCGCCCGCGTAGATCAGGTCGAACTGCATCTTGGTCAGGGTGGGGCTGGCGGCCAGCGCGCGACGGGTCCACCGGCCGACCGGGTTCTCCGGCTTCGGCATGATCCACGCCGGGGAGCGCTGGAACACGTGCAGCTCGGCGACCTGCGGCTGCAGCTCGGGGACCAGCTGGATGGCGGTGGCGCCGGTACCCACCACGGCGACCCGCCGGCCGGTGAGATCGGCCGAGTGGTCCCAGCGGGCGGAGTGGAACACCGGGCCGTCGAAATCGGGGAGGCCGGGCACGTCGGGCAGCTTCGGGTCGGCGACCAGGCCGGCCGCGCTGACCAGGACGTCGGCGGTGTACCGGCCGAGCGGGGTGTCGATCAGCCAGTGGCCCTCGGCGTCGTCCCACTGTGCGGAGTGCACGTCGGCGCCGAACCGGACGTGCTGGGACAGCCCGGTGGAGCGGGCCAGCCGGCGCGCGTAGTCCTGCACCTCGTGACCGGGCGCGTACAGGTCCGACCAGTCCGGGTTGGTCATCGCGCGGAGCTGGTAGAGCGGCGAGGGGGTGTCGACGCCGACGCCCGGGTAGGTGTTGTCCCGCCACACCCCGCCGACGTCGTCGGCCCGCTCCAGCAGCACGAAGTCGTGCACGCCCCGGCGCAGCAGCGCCAGCCCGACCGCCAGCCCGGTGAAACCGGCGCCGACGACGGCGACCCGCGAGTGCCGCGGCGAGGGCCCGGTCGGGAGTGCGCCGGCGTCCGGGGAGGACGGATCGGCCGGTCGCTGGAGCGGCGGCGCCTCGGACGTCATGCCCCCGACGGTAAAGGCTGCATAACGGTCGGGCACGCGAGAGCGGTCCGTCTCACGGCGTTACGCCGCGTCATTGTCGCCGGGGTCACACCAACCGGTCGGTAACCAGGTCGCACCGCGTGCGTGCCGGGACGACGGACTAGGGTTGCCCGGTGCCCTCCGTCATGATCACGGGTGCGTCGTCGGGTATCGGGGCCGCCTTCGCCGACCGCCTCGCCGCGGACGGCCGGGACCTCGTCCTCGTGGCCCGCGACGCCGACCGGCTCCAGGCCGCCGCGAACCGGTACCGCGACCTCGGCGTCGCGGTCGAGGTGCTGGCCGCCGACCTGGCCGACGCCGAACAGCGGCTGCGGGTGGTCCGCAGGCTCGCCGACCCGGACGTCGCCCCCGTCGACCTGCTCGTCAACAACGCCGGTCTCGCGCTCGGTGCGCCGTTCCTGGAGAACGAGCCCGCCGAGCTGACCCGCCAGCTCCAGGTCAACGTGGCGAGCGTGCTGGAGCTGACCCGCGCGGTGCTGCCCGGCATGGTCGACCGCGGCGCGGGCGCCGTGGTCAACGTCGCGAGCGTCGCCGGGTTCCTCGCCGGCCGCGGATCGACCTACCCGGCGGACAAGGCGTGGGTCATCTCCTTCACCGAGGGCGTCGCGGCCTCGCTGCAGGGCACCGGGGTGCGCGCGATGGCGCTGTGCCCCGGCTACGTTCGCACGGAGTTCCACGAGCGGGCCGGGATCGACGTCGGCGCCCGGCGCGGACCGCTCTGGCTGGAGGCCTCGCAGGTCGTGGACGAGGCCCTCGCGGACCTGGACAGGGGACGGGTGGTGTCGGTGCCCTCGAGGCAGTACAAGGCGATCGTCGGGCTGGTCGGGGTGCTCCCCCGCGGCGTGCTGCGGCGGATCACGGCGACCTTCGACCGGGACCGCACATGAGCGCGCACGGCGACCGGGCCCGGCTGGCGGCGCTGGTCCGGGAGATCGCCGTCGTGCACGAGAAGGTGACGCTGTCGTCCGGGGCGGAGGCCGACTACTACGTCGACCTGCGCCGGGTCACGCTGCACCACGAGGCGTCCCCGCTGATCGGCAGGCTGTTGCGGGAACTGACCGCGGACTGGGCGTACCGGTCGGTCGGCGGGCTGACCCTCGGCGCCGACCCGGTGGCGACGGCGGTGCTGCACGCCGCCGCGCAGGAGCCCGGCGCCGAGCCGGTGGACGCGTTCGTCGTGCGCAAGGAGACCAAGCGGCACGGCATGCAGCGGCTCATCGAGGGCCCGGACATCGTCGGGCGCCCGGTGCTGGTCGTCGAGGACACCTCCACCACCGGCGGGTCCGTGCTGACCGCGGTCCGGTCGGTGCGCGAGGCCGGCGCGGACATCGTCGGGGTGTGCACCGTCGTCGACCGGGACACCGGGGCGCGGCAGGCCGTCGAGGCCGAGGGAGTGCCGTACCGGGCGCTGCTGGGGCTGGCGGACCTGCAGCTGGGGTGAGCCCGACCGAGCCCGGGCCGAGCGAGTGGTCGGTGCCGGGACAGGTCGGCGTCGGCCCCTGGGAGGGGCCCCGGCCGGACGGCGACCGGTGGGACCCGGAGCTGCTGGAGCAGGGCGACCGGCGCAACGTCGTCGACGCCTACCGGTACTGGCGGCGCGAGGCCGTCGCCGAGGACCTGGCCGCCCGGGCCCATCCGTTCCACGTCGCGATCGAGAACCTCGGCCACGACCACAACATCGGCACCGTCGTGCGCACGGCCAACGCGTTCGGCGCCGGTGGGGTGCACATCGTCGGACGACGGCGCTGGAACCGGCGCGGCGCGATGGTCACCGACCGCTACCTGTCGGTGCACCACCATCCCGACGCCGCCGGCCTGATCGGCTTCGCCAGGGCCCGCGGGCTCGCACTGGTCGCGGTGGACAACCTGCCCGGCGCGGCCCGGCTGGAGGAGACCGAGCTGCCCCGCGACTGCGTGCTGCTGTTCGGGGCCGAGGGACCCGGGCTGTCGCCGGAGATCCGGGACGCCGCCGATCTCGCCGTCTCCATCGCCCAGTTCGGCTCGACCCGGTCGATCAACGCCGGGGTCGCCGCGGGGATCGTCATGCACGCCTGGGTGCGGCGGCACGCCGACCTGTCCGACGCCTGGTGACGGCCCGCGGCCGCCTCGTGGTCGCTCGGTGGTCGCCTCGCGCGCCTGGTCGCCCCGCACCCCTGGTGGGCGCCTCGCACCTCTGGCGGGTCGTCGCACCCCTGGCGGGTCGTCGCACCCTGTGGAGACGGTGCGGGATCGATGTCGGGGTGCGAGCCGGCGTCGTCGGTGGGTGGTCGCACTCCCGGCGGGGCGGTCGCACCCCGGGTGGGTTCCCGCACCGTGTTCAGGGGGTGCGCGGCAGGGATGGGGGTGCGCGTCCGGTACCGGGTGAGCCGGCCCATGTCGCCGACGCGGGCGACCGGCATGCCGGGAGCTGTGATCCCGCCCCGCGCACCCGCGACCCGATGCCGACGACCGGACGCCCGGCAACCCGATCCCGGCGCCTCGCGACCCGAGCCCGGCGCCTCGCGACCCGATCCCGGCGCCTCGCGCCCCGGCCCCGGCCCCGGCCCCGGCCCCGGCCCCGGCCTCGGCCTCGGCCCCTGTCCTGGCTCCGGCCCGGTGGCGGAGCGGTCGCCGCACCCCGTGCAAAGCGTCGCACCTGTTCCAGCGGGTGCGAGGCCACGCTGGGGGTGCGAGAGGCCGGCTGGAGCTGGGAGCAGGCCACGCTGGGAGTGTGAGAGGCCGGCTGGAGCTGCGAGCAGGCCACGCTGGGAGTGCGAGGCCAAGGGGTGCGATTCGGGTGGCGGCCGGTTCAGGGCTGCGGGGGCTGCGGGGGCCGCGGGGGCCGCGGAGGCATCGACGGCCGGGTCGTCCCCGGCCGGTACGGCTGCCCTCCGGAGGTGTGCGGCGGGGCCGGAGGCGCCGCGTCCGGCACCGGAGGAGCCGCGGCGTCCGGCCCCGGGGCCCCGGCGCCCGGGCGGCGCACGGCCGGCATCCGGGTGGTCACGGCCGCCGGATCGACGTCGGTGCCGGCAGCAGCGACGGTGGCCGCCCCGGCGACCCCCGCGCCGCGCCGCGCCGACGCCCTGGCCCGCAGCACCTCGAACACGATCGGCACGACGGAGATCAGCACGATCGCCACCAGGATCAGGTCGATCCGCTCCCGCACGACCGTGAACTGCCCGAGGAAGTAGCCGAGCACCGTCACCCCGGCGGCCCAGGCGACGCCGCCGACCAGCGAGTAGGTGAGATAGCGCCGCGCGTCCATCCGGGCGACCCCGGCGCTCACCGTGATGAACGTCCGCACGATCGGCACGAACCGCCCGAGCACGATCGCCCGGTTGCCGAACCGCTCGAAGAACTCGTGCGTCCTCGTCACGTGCTTCGGGTTGAACAGCCGAGAGCGCGGCCGGTCGAAGACGGCCGGGCCGGCGCGCAGGCCGATGCCGTAGCCGACCGCGTTCCCGGCCACCGCCGCGGCGACGAGCACCACGCAGACCAGCCACAGCGGGACGCCGATCGCGCCCTGGGCGACGAACAGCCCGGCGGTGAACAGCAGCGAGTCGCCGGGCAGGAAGAAGCCGAGCAGCAGGCCGCACTCGGCGAACACGATCGCGGCGAGCCCGGCCAGAGCCCACGGGCCGAGGGACTCGATGATCACCGCCGGGTCGAGCCACGAGGGGCCGAGTGCCAGCGTCTGGGTCGCGGCGAGAACCGTCACGTCACGCAACGCTACCGGCGGGCCGGTGCCGCCCGTACGGCGCCGTCACCAGCCGGAGGACGAACCGGACACCCGGTCGGGAACCGGATCGCGGGCTCAGCCGAGTGCGGGCAGCGCCCCCGGCAGCAGCACCGACACCAGTGCGATCCCGCCGCCCAGCAGCGCACCCACCAGGAGTGCGATCAGTGCGGCCCACAGGATCTGGACGGTGACCGCCCGGCTGTCCGACGACGGCGGCGGCGGCGCGACCGGGACGGCCGCCGGCCTGCGCTGCTGCGGCGGCGCCGGGCGGGGCGCGGCG
>NZ_BAAAJK010000027.1:0-75969 GCF_039526905.1 Pseudonocardia kongjuensis
CGCCCGGGTCGTCCGGGTGGCCGGCGGGGCCGACCGGATCGGCGGGGCCCCGCTGTGGTCCGCCGTCCGGCCCGGCCGGTCGGCCGGGCTGCGCCGCGCCGGTGTCGTACGGCGCGCCGCCCGGGCCGGGCGTGACGGGAGGTCCGGGATCCCCCGGGGCCGGGGGTGCGCCCTGCGGGGCCGGCGGGCCGGCGCCGCGGACCGGGGCGCCGGCGGAGGCATCGGCCGCGGGGACACCCGCGGGGCCGGCCGCGGCCGCGGCGACGCCCTCCGGGCCCGCGGTGTGCGGGGGTGCCCCGGCGCCGCTGCCCGGCGGGGCCGGGTGCTCGGCGTGCCGTCCGCGCGGCGCCTCGCCCGGCCACGGATCCGTCCCGGGTGGGAGATCCGCACCGCCCGAACGCGGCTCCGCGCCCGGCGGGAGATCCGCACCCCGGCCCCGCGGGTCGATGCCGGGTGGCGGGCCGGCGCCGGGGCTCCGGGGGTCCGTGCCCGGCGGCGGGGGCTCCTGGGCCGGGTCGCCCGCCGGGGGCCCGCCGGGTTCGCCGGGGACCGGCTCGCGCAGTGGGTCGCCCGGACCGGCCACGCCCGCGTCGCGCTGCGCGGTGACGGCGGCGTCGGTGCCGTCCCAGTCGGCGTCGCGCTCGTCGTCGCTGCGGCCGACGATCCGCTCCTTGATCTCCCCGGCCAGCCTGGCCGCGCGGCTCTCGGGCCGGTGTCCGGAACGGTCGCTCATGCGCTCGTCTCCCGTCGTGTGTCGTGTCCGGTCTGCGGCTGCTGCGGCGGAGGTCCGGCGGGGTCGCGCTGCGGGGCGCGCGGGTCGACCGGGATGCCCTGCGGGTCGGTCCGGCCGGTGCGCGGATCAGCCTGGGCCGTGCGGGGGTCGATCCGGCCGTTGCGGAGATCGGGTCCGGCGGCGCGGGGATCGGGCTGCACTGCCCGCGGGTCCCCCTGCGCGACCCGCGGATCGGCCTGCGCAGCTCGCGGATCCCCCTGCACACCATGCGGATCGGGCTGCGCAGCTCGCGGGTCGGCCTGCGCTGCCCGTGGGTCGGCCTGCGCTGCCCCCGGCCCCGCCGGCGCCGCTGTCCCGGCCACCGTCGCGCCGGTCCCGGCCGCCGGCGCGGCGCTCCCCCGGGCGGCGGCGTCGCCGGGCCCCCCGGCCGTGTCGCCGGGCCCCCGGGCGGCGGCCCCGGCCCCCTGGGCACCCCGGTCGCGCTCGTCGCCGGTGTCGTCGAGCAGCGCGTCGACCAGCGCCCGGTAGCTCGTCACGGCCTGCCGCAGGTCCTCGGTACCGGCCCGCCCCGCGGCGTGCTCACGGGAGATCCCGCGCGCCTCCCGGTAACGCTGGGTCAGCACCGGGTAGGCGACGGACAGGTCATCGGCCTGCTGGTCGAAGTCCTCGACCGGATAGCCACGGGCGGACATCACCTCGGCGACCAGGCGGTCGGCCTCCCGGACCGCGCTCGCCGGGTCGTCGACGAAGCCCTGCTGCACCTGGGTCCAGCGGCCGCGGTAGCCCGCGCGTTCCTGCGGGTCGAGATCGCGCAGCCGCAGCGAGCGGTGCCGCCTGCGCCGCTCCGCGAGGTCCTTCTCGGCGTCCCGCGGGTCGTCGGCGCCGCGCACCGCGCGGTCGTACTCGGGACCGAACTGCTCGCGCAGCGCGGCCGATCGGCGTCGGCGCGCCGCCGCGAGCGCGGCGGCCACGATCGCCACGAGGACGATCACCACCACGGCCACGATGATGATCGTTGTGATGTCGGTCATATCGGTCTGTACCCGTTCGTGCGGCACGAAAACACGCCTGGCCTGCCCGTGATCACGGATCGTGAACACGGAACCCGCTTGACCTGCACCGGGGTGCAGGTCGCAGGCTGGACGCGTGGTGGAGACCGTCCCGGGACGTGGCGCAGGGAACGAGCCGGGTGTCTGGTCATCCGGGCGGGCCCCGACCACCGTCGGCATCCTGCTGCTGATCAGCCTCACCGCCTTCGAGGCGATGGGGGTCGGCACCGCGATGCCGGCCATCGTGGACGACCTCGGCGGGCTCGCGCTCTACGCCTGGCCGTTCGTCGCGTTCCTGGCCGCGGCGGTCTTCGGGACGGCCTTCGGCGGCCGCTGGTGCGACGCCCGCGGGCCGCGGGCCCCGCTCGTCGTCGCACCGACGGTGTTCGGGATCGGCCTGCTCGTCGCCGGCTCGGCGACGACGGCCGCCGAGCTGCTCACCGGCCGGGTGCTGCAGGGCCTCGGCGCCGGCGTGCAGGGCGTCGCGGTGTACGTGCTGGTCGCCGCGGTCTACCCGAGCCGGCAGCGGCCCGCGGTGTTCGGGCTCATCTCGTCGGCGTGGGTGCTGCCCTCGCTCGCCGGCCCGCCGCTGGCGGCGGTCGTCACCGAACGGTTCTCCTGGCACTGGGTGTTCCTCGGGCTGCTCCCGGTCGTCGGCCTCGCCCTCGTCCTGATCATGCCCGCCGTGCGGGGGCTCGGTCCGCCGCGCGAGCGCACGACCGGCGGCGGCACCGGGCTGGTGATCGCCGCGCTCGGCGCCGCACTCGGGGTGGCCGGGCTCAGCTGGGCGCTGGAGAACCTCGACGCCCGCGGCGCGGTGGTCGGCGCGGTCGCGGTGCTCGCGCTCGTCCCCTCGCTGCGCAGGCTGCTGCCCGGCGGGGTCGTCGCGGCACGGCCGGGCATCGCCTCGGTGGTCGCGGCCCGCGGCCTGGTGGCGGGGGCGTTCTTCACGGTGGTGTCGTTCCTGCCGCTGATCCTCACCGCGACGCACGGATGGTCACTGACCGCGGCCGGCGTCCCGCTGATCGTCGCGTCACTGGGGTGGTCGGCGGCCGCCGCCTGGCAGGCCCGCCATCCCGACAGGGACCGGTCGGTGATGTTGCGCGCCGGCTTCGCGACGATCGCCGTCGGCCAGCTCGGGCTGCTGCCGGTCGCCGCGGGATGGCTGCCCGGCTGGCTCGCGATCGGGTTCTGGGGGCTGGCCGGGCTCGGGATGGGCGTCGCGTTCTCCGCGATCGCGTTCCTGACCCTCGCCCACTCGACGGCGACCGACGTCGGATCGCACTCGTCGGCGGCGCAGCTGCTGGACCAGCTGGCGACGGCGGCGTTCGTCGGGCTCGGCGGGGCGCTGCTGGCGATGCTCACCTCGCCCGCCGTCGCGATGCCGGTGCTGCTCGCGGTGGTGGCGGTGCTGGCGCTGACCGGCGCGGCGACGGCGCCGCGCACCCGGCTGCCGGCCTGACCGGCCGAGGTGGGCGAGCCGGTCCGACCGGTCCGCGGGCGGGCCCCGGCGGCCGGTCAGCGCAGCAGCGCCCGCAGGACCCGCGCGTTGCGCTCCGGATCGGGCTCGCCGCCGGTGATCGCCGGCGTGTGCACGAACGACTCGGCGATCCGCACGGTGGCGTAGGCGAGCTCGGCCGGTTCGAGGTCGATGGTCACCCGGCCGGTCTCGACGTCGTGGGTCAGCATCGTGGTGACCAGCCCGATCAGCCGGCTCTGGAACTCGCTCGCCTCCCGGGTGAGCAGCCGGGCGAGCAGCTCGCCCTCGTCGGCCTGCATCCGCCGGAACCCCGGGTGCAGCAGCACGTCGGCCGCCCACCGGCTGAGCGTCTCGGCGGTCAGGCTGTGCGTGGGCCCCTCGTCCCGCACGGTGTCCCACACGGCGGCGAGCGCGCGGTCGGCGGTGAGCCACAGCACCTCGACCAGCAGCTGGTCCCGCGTCCCGACCCAGCGGTGCAGCGTCACCCGGCTGATCCCGAGCTCCTTGGCGAGCGCCTGGATGTCGATCCGGCGGCCCGCGCGGAACCACCGGAGCGCGACCGTCAGCGCGTCCAGCGGGGTCGCCCTGGTGCGCACCGGGACGGCACGCAGCTGCCGCTGCAGCGGGGTCACCGCCGCGGAGCCCGCGCGGGCCGCCGCGCCCCGGTCACCGGTCACCGCTCCTCCGCTCCCCGCCCGGGACGTACCCACGCACCCGACATCGGATGCAACGCGATACCCCGACTGTATCGGACAGGTTTCGCCCGGCTCCGTCCTGCCACGCAGGATATTCGCAGTTCAGGAGCGCTGCATGCCCGAGTCGCGTTCGCCCGAACGGCATTCTTGTGTGACACACGTCGTGCTCTGTAGCTTTTCGGGGGTGCACGTCAGAGGTGCGCGACCGCGCTCAACGAGGAGCAGGACATGACCGACACGACGACCCACCGGCCGGTCGGCCGGCTGGGGGACCCCGCACTCAGCCTGGCGGACGATCCGCGCGCCGATCCCCGGATGATCGCCGTCCTCGGCGCCTTCGGCGTGACCGGGCACGCCGACGACGCGCCGATGGACCGCACCGCGGGCCGCGAGGCACTGCTCGCGTTCGTCGCGGCCGTCGAGGAGGGCTTCGAGGGCTTCTTCACCGCGCTGGCCGAGCCGTGGGCTCCGGTGCCGGGGATCGTGCGGGAGACCCGCGAGCCGGCCCCCGGCGTCACCCTGCACGTGCACCGCCCGGAGGGCGCCGACGGCCCGCTGCCGGTGGTGTACCAGATCCACGGCGGCGGGATGGTCATGCTCGGCGCGACCGGGCAGGCGTACGTGCACTGGCGCGACGAGCTCGCGGCGGCCGGGGCGGTCGTCGTCGGCGTCGAGTACCGCAACGGCGGCGGCCGGCTCGGCGCGCATCCCTTCCCGGCCGGGCTCGACGACTGCGCCACCGGGCTCCGCTGGGTGCTCGACCACCTCGACGAGCTGGGCGGGACGCACGTCGTGGTCACCGGGGACTCCGGCGGGGCGAACCTCGCGCTCGCGGTCGCGATCCGGGCCCGGCGGGAGGGCTGGAGCGACCGGATCGCCGGCATCCACGCGCTGTGCCCGTACGTGCTCGGCACCTGGGACCGGGCCCCCGAGCACCTGCACTCGCTGCGCGAGAACGACCGGTACTGGCTCAACCGGCAGCTCTTCCCGCTGCTCGCCGAGGTCTACGACCCGGGAGCGGGCAACGTCGACGATCCCACCTGCTGGCCGGCCCGGGCAGCCGTCGACGACCTGCGCGGCCTGCCGCCGCACCTCATCTCGTGTGCGGAGCTCGATCCGCTGCGCGACGAGGGCATCGCCTACCACCGGCTGCTCCTGCAGGCCGGTGTGCCGTCGGTCGGGAAGGTCGACCTGGGGCTCTGCCACGTCGGGCAGATCCTGTTCCGGGACGCGATGCCCGACGTGTACGCCGCCGCGGTGCGCGAGGTGGTCGGGTTCGCGGAGTCGGTGCGCCCCTGACGCCGGGCCCGTCCCTGCACGGGCGGTGCGCTCGTGCAGGGACGGGACGGGATCAGATGCCGGCCGGGCTCGCCGGGGGCTCGGCGGCGGCACCGAGCGCGGCGGGCGTCACCGTCGTCCAGCGGCGTCCCGGCCGAACGGGGTCACGAGGACACCGCGCAGCTCCCCCGGTCCTTCCACACCGGTCCGGACGCGGACGGGCGGATGTCGTCGTCGAAGATCGCGGTGGGCAGGTAGAGCGAGCAGCAGGCGTTCGGGATGTCGACGACGCCCGAGACCCGGCCCTCGATCGGTGCCGACCCGAGCAGCAGGTAGGCCTGCGGACCCGAGTAGCCGAACTTCTCCAGGTAGGTGACGGCGTTGAGGCAGGCGTTGCGGTAGGCGACGGTGGCGTCGTTGTAGAGGTTGGTGTCGGTGGTGTGGTCGACGCCGATCCCGATGAAGGTGACGAACTCGGAGTAGCGCGGTTCGACGTTGCCGGGCATCAGGATCGGGTTGGTGGTGACGCCGTAGGTCTCCATCCCGCCCTTGATCAGGTCGACGTGGAAGTCGATGAACCCGCCCATCTCGATCGCGCCGCAGAAGGTGATCTCGCCGTCGCCCTGGGAGAAGTGCAGGTCACCGCCGGAGAACAGGGCGCCCGGCACGTGCACCGGGTAGAAGACGCGGCTGCCGCGGGTGAAGTTCTTGATGTCGTGGTTGCCGCCGTTCTCCCGGGGCGGCACGGTGCGGGCACCGTCCCGGCCGATCCCGGCGAGCGCGTCGCCGGTCGCGGTGCCGCCGAGCACCTCCTCGTCCAGCGGCGGGAGGGCGAGCGCGGGCACCCGGTCCGGGTCGGTGGCGATCAGCGCGCGTTCCCGGGCGTTCCAGCGGGCCAGCAGCTCGGGCGACGGCGCGGTGCCGAACAGTCCGGGATGGGTGATCCCGGTGTAGGAGACGCCGGGGATGTGCCGGGAGGTCGCCTTCTGGCCGGAGAAGTCCCAGATCGCCTTGTACGCGTCGGGGAAGGTGTCGGTGAGGAACCCGCCGCCGTTCTGCTTGGAGAAGATGCCGGTGTAGCCCCAGCCCTGACCGGGTGCGGGACCGGTCTCCTGCGGCACCGGACCGAGATCGAGGATGTCGACGACGAGCAGGTCGCCCGGCTCGGCGCCCTCCACCGCGATCGGGCCGGAGAGCATGTGGGCGCCGCGCAGGTCGACGTCGCGGACGTCGTTCGCGGAGTCGTTGTTGCCGATCTGGCCGTCGGTCCACTCCCGGCACTCGACGCGGATCGAGGTGTCCGGGCGGACGGTGACGGCCGGCGGGATGTCGGGATGCCAGCGGTTGTGGCCGGGGACCGCCTGGTCGCGCATGGACCTGGCCTGGTCGACGGTGAACACGACGTCGGGCACGGTGGCCTCCTGGAGCTCGGTGGGGTGCGGGGATCAGGGCCGGGGCAGCCGGGCGTGCCGCGGGTCCCGGGTGACGGGCGTGGCGCGCCGGGAGCGGCCCGGCACCGACGAGACGACCTGCGGCGCGCCGGCGCTGGCGCCCGAGGCGTCCAGCGCGCGGCGCAGGCCGGGATCGACGCCGCGCAGCGCGGGCGCCCCGAAGATCCGCGACGAGCGCGATCCGCAGTCCGGGCACTGCGCCTCCCGGCCGGCCGCGGACATCGGCCGGACCTGGTCGAACTCGCCGCAGACGGGGCAGCGATGGGTGTAGGTGGGCACGGACACCTCCAAAGTACTGTCATATGAAAATATCTCCACTGACAGTATGGGTGTCAAGCCAGGCGGGCCAGAACGTCGAACGACAGGCCGTCGGCCCGGGCCAGGTAGACGTCCTGCCGCAGGTGCCCGCCGCGCAGCGAGACCGCACCCCGGGGACCGTCGAAGCCGGTGTCCTCGGCGACCGCGAGCAGCGCCGCGGGCTCCACCGATCCCGCCCGGCCGGCCAGCCTGCCGAGCAGCGTGATCGCCTCGAAGCAGGACTCGGCGAGCGCGCCCGGCACCGGGGCGTGCACGCCGAACCGGGCGGCGTAGCGGGCCGAGAAGTCCAGCGACGACGCGGTCGCCAGCGTCTCGAAGTAGCCGGCCGCCGCGTACAGCTCGCGGGTGGCCTCGGCGCCGGTCGCGAGCAGCATGTTCTCCTCCATCAGCGGGGAGAGCCGGACCCGGTGGCGGTCGGCGCCGGACGCCGCGAAGGCACGGTTGAACCGGACCGCGTCCGAGCCGACCAGGAACATCAGCACGCCCTGCGCGCCGGAGCGCTGCACCCGGGTGACGACGGGGCCGAAGTCGTCGGTGCCGAGCGGGACGAACACCTCGTCGAGCACCCGGACGTCCGGGCTGGTCCGCACGAAGCGGCGCACCGCGCGGGCCGAGCCGCGCGGCCACACGTAGTCGTTGCCGACCACGCACCAGGTCCGCACGCCCAGCTCCGCCGACATCCAGCGCAGCGCGGGCAGTACCTGGGTCTCCGGTGTCTCACCGGTCAGGAACACCCCCGGCGTCGTCTCGCCGCCCTCGTAGAGCGGGGCGTAGACGTAGGGCACCCGGCCGGCCACGGCCGGGGCGAGTGCCTGCCGGACCGCGGAGATGTGCCAGCCGCTGACCGCGGCCACCCGGCCCGCGTCGAGCAGGTCCCGGACGGCCGCGGCGACCTCGGACGGCGGCCGGCCGCCGTCCACCGGCAGCAGCCGGACCTCGCGGCCGAGGACCCCGCCCGCGTCGTTCAGCTCGGCGGCGGCCAGGTCACCGCACGCCTCGCAGGCCGGGCCGAGGATCCCGGCCGGGCCGCTGCGGGGCACGACGAAGGCGACGTCGAGCACTGCGGGGGCCGTGGACACGTCACCTCCCGGTCAGTTGAAGGTGACAGTGTTTACGATGACAGCGATCTCGTCACTACCCCGAACGCGCCAGCCCGGAGGATGCCCGTGCCCGCCGCCGAACCCCGCACCGGCGCCCCGGCCGCCGCGGCCGTGCTCGGCCGCGCCGCGCACCGGGTCGAGCGGCGGATCGAGGAGGCCGTCCGGCCACCGGACGGGCCGGGCCTGGACGGCTGGCGGGTGCTCGATCTGCTCGCCGACGGCGCGGGGCACCCGATGTCGGACATCGCGGTCCACGCGATGGTCCCGGCGCCGACCCTGACGAAGATCATCGACCGGATGGTGGACCGGGCACTGGTGTACCGCCGGCCGGACGACGCCGACCGCAGGCGGGTGCTGGTGTTCGGCACCGACCGCGGCCGGGAGCTGCACGCGGCGTTGCAGCCGGGCGTCGCGCGGGTGGAACGGGAGATCCTGGACGCGTTCGGCGCCGACGCCGGGACGGTGCTGGCGGCACTGTCCCGGCTCGGCTGACGGTCGGGGCGGGCTACCCGTCGGCGGCGGGCCGGTCCGGCGCCGCCGGAACGCCCTGCTGCGTGTTCTCGGCCCGGAGCAGATCGAAGTCGTACGCCGTCGCGAGATCGGGCGTCGCTCCCGAGCCGTCCGTCGGTGCGATCGAGTTCTCCAGCGCCTCGGCCGAGGCCAGGCCGTCCGGGCTGACGATGCGGACCATGGTCGGCAGGGCCTCCAGCACGACGTCCTCCTCCGTCCCGGTCGCCTCCGAGATGATCCGTGCGGACTCCTCCGGTTCGGCCGCCATGTGCTCCAGCGCCCGCCGGGTCGCCCGGATCATCGCGGCGATCTGCTCCGGGTCCTCCGCGAGCTTGATGTCCGAGACCCCCAGACCGGTGAACGGGATGAGCAGCTCGTCGGTCGTGTCGTAGAGCCGGGTCAGCCCGCGCCGCTCGGCGATGATGTCGTCGGGCAGGGTCAGCGGGGTCGCCGCCACCTGGTCCGTCTGGATCGCGGTGATCCGGCCCGCCGGGCCGCCGCCGCCGAGCTGGATGATCTCGACGTCGGTCTCCGGATCGAGCCCGGAGGCGCGCAGTGCGTGGCGGAGCGCGACGTCGGTCGAGCTCCCGAAGCCGGACACCCCGACGGCCTGGCCGCGCAGGGCCGCCATGTCCTGGAAGCGGCTGTTCCCCATGATGACGAAGGGGGTGCGGTCGAACCACACCATGGCGACCTTCACCGGCACCCCGGTCGCCGCCTGGCGGGCGACCGAACCGATCGTCGCCACGTAGTCGATCTGGTCGCTGGCGAGGCCGGCGACGGCGACGTCCGGCTTCAGCGTCTGGATGTCGACGGCGAGGCCCTCGTCGGCGAAGTAGCCCATCCCGTCCGCGACGTAGAGCGGGGCGAACGACAGACCGGGATCGGCCTGGGCGACCGTGACGGTCTCGGTCCCGTCCGCGCCGGCACCACCGCCGCACGCGCCCAGCAGGAGCGCGGCGACGACCGTGACACCGGCCGCCAGCACCCGTACGGACCTGCGCTTCATGATGTCCTGCCTCCGTCCGGACCGGTCGGGGCGGCGGCCAGCGGCTCGCGCTCCTCGTGCCGGTCGATGTACGACTTGATCTCGTCGACGAGATCGACGTACCGCGGGTCCCGTTGGAGCGCGTCGGCCGACCGCGGCCGCTCGAAGGGAATGCGGACGTCGTGCTTCACATGGCTGGCCGGCCCCCGGGAGAGCACCAGCACCCGGTCGGCGAGCAGCACCGCCTCCTCGATCTGGTGCGTCACGAAGATCGTCGTCTTGTGCGTCTCCTCCCAGATCCGCAGCAGCTCGGCCTGCATCACCTCCCTGGTCTGGGCGTCCAGGGCGGCGAACGGCTCGTCCAGCAGCAGCAGCTCGGGATCGGCGGCGAGCGCGCGCGCCAGGTTGACCCGTTGCTGCATGCCTCCGGACAGCTCGCGCGGATAGTGGCTCTCCCGGCCCGCCAGGCCGACCAGCTCGATCAGCGGGAGGCACCGTCGCCGGATCTCGTCACGACGGATCTTCCGGAGCTCCAGGCCGTAGCCGACGTTCCCCAGGACCGTCCGCCAGGGCAGCAGCGCCGGGGACTGGAACACCATCGCCCGGTCGTGTCCGGGGCCCCGCAGCTCCCGGCCGGCGAGCCGCAGGCTGCCGCCCGCGATCGGGAGCAGCCCGGCCACCGAGCGCAGCAGCGTCGACTTGCCGCAACCGCTGGGTCCCACGACGCAGATGAACTCGTCGGCACCGATCCGGAAGCTGACGTCGTCGACGGCGCGATAGCGCCGGTGCGATCCCGCCCTCCGGTACTCGATGGAGACGTGCTCGGCCACCAGCACGTCGGAATCGGTCATCGCACTCATCACCACACCCTGTTCCTGAGCAGTTCTGCCTGGTCCTGGTTCAGCCGCGCAGCGAGGGTCGCCAGCGCTCGGCGCGGCGCTCCAGCAGCCGCAGCAACTGCGAGAAGGCGATTCCGAAGAGACCCAGGATGATGGTCCCGAGGAACACCCGGTCGGTCTGGAACGCCGCGCTGGACTGGGCGATCATGTGTCCGATCCCGGCGCGCGAGGAGAACAGCTCCCCCACCGCGACGCCGATCAGCCCGAGACCGACCGCGACCCGGATGCCCGCCAGGATCGACGGCGTCGCGCTAGGCAGCACCACCGTCCGGAACAGGCCGAGACCGGTGGCGGTGAACGAACGCGCCATGTCCAGCAGGTCCCGGTCGACCGACCGGACACCGGTGGTGGTGTTGATGATGATCGGGAAGACCGCCATCACGAAGATGAGCGCGACCTTCGACGAGACCCCGATCCCGAACCAGATGATGAACAGCGGGATGAACGCGATCCGCGGGAGCGAGTACAGGAAGCTGGTGAGCGGGTCGAGCAGCTGGAACAGCCAGTCGTACCAGCCCATGAGCAGCCCGACCGTCAGGCCGACCGCGATGGCGAGGCCCAGCCCGCCGAACAGCCCGGCTGCGCTGACCGCGAGGTCCTCGGCGAACTGGGCGGTCGGCAGGTAGTCCGCCGCAGCGGCCAGCACGCCCAGCGGCGAGCTGGTGAACAGGGGATTGACCAGACCGGTCGACGCGGCCAGCTGCCAGGCCCCGAACAACAGGACGAATCCGCCCACCCCGAGCAGCGCCCGGGAGCGCTCGGCCACCGTCCGGCCGACACCACCACGCCGCTCGACGGGTGGGTCCGACGCCGGGTCACGCCCGGCTCCGCCCTCGGGTTCGATCCGATGATCGACCGTCACATCCGCCTCCTCGACCACGGTGTCCACGAGTGCTTTCGTTATGCGAATTACATTCGCATCGCACAGTAGGTCGCCCTTACCGCGCGGTCAAGGCCGTTCCCCCCTGCCGCCGCAGCCGCGCACCGACCCGGTCCGGATGCACCGCGGCAGCGGGCTGCTCGGCCGGGTGCGGCTCGACGGGTACGGCGACCACCTGCCCGGACGGTGGTCCGGCGGCATGCGCAAGCGGGTCGCGGTGGCCCGGGTGCTCGCCGCAGATCCGGACCAGTTCCTGATGGACGAGCCGTTCGGCCCGCTGGACGCGCTCACCCGGCGTGCTGTGGGCGATCCGCGGCGGTGCGCTTCACCGAGCCGTTCCGCGAGCTGCCTGCCCGACGCGGTCTCGGGCACCGTCGGCACCCGGGGCGTCGCCACGAGCCCCGCCGCGAAACCTAGAACCCCATGAGGTCCGGCAGCCAGTTCGACAGCACCGGCAGGTAGGTGACGGCCAGCAGCACCACCAGCCCGGCGAGGAAGAACGGCCGGATCCCGCGGAACGCCTCGTTCAGCGAGGTCCGGGCGATCCCGGCAGCGACGAACAGGTTCACCCCCACCGGCGGGGTGATCAGCCCCAGCGCGAGGCCGACGGCCATCATCACACCGATGGTCGTCGGGTCCACGCCGACGGCGAGCAGGACCGGCGCCACGATCGGCACCAGCAGGTACAACGCCGAGATGGCGTCGACGAACGCGCCGACGAGCAGCAGCAGGACGACCACCAGCAGCAGGATGAGGGCCGGGTTCCCGGTGACGCCGAGCAGCGCGTCGGCGAGCGTCGCCGCGATCCCGTTCACGGTGACGACGTAGGCGAACACCGACGCCATCCCGACGATCAGCATGATCACCGCGGACTGTGCGGCCGCGGTGACCAGGACCCGGAAGAGCATCGACGGGCGGAGCTCGCGGTAGACGAGCAGGCCGATCAGCAGCGCGCAGAACGCGGCGACCACGGCCGACTCGGTGGGCGTCACGATCCCGCCGTAGATGCCTCCCAGGATGATCACCGGGAGCAGCAGCCCCGGCAGCGCCCCCAGGAAGGCGCGGCCGAACCCGGTCCACGACGTCCCGGCGGCGAGCGGCGCGGGGTCCGCGCCGGCACCGGCGGGCGGTGGTGCGCCGGCGGTCACCGGCTCCCGGACCGGGGCGGTGCGCGGCAGGAACAGACAGGCCACCATCAGGGCGGCCGCCAGCAGGATCCCGGGCACGATCCCGGCCACGAACAACCGGGCGATCGACACCCCGGCGAAGTCGCTGACCACGACCGCGAACACGATGAACACCACGCTCGGCGGGATCACCAGCCCCATCGAGCCCGAGCTCGCGACCATCGAGGCCGCATGTCGGCGGGTGTAGCCGGCGCGGACCAGCGCGGGGATCAGAATGGTGCCGATCGCGGCGACCGTCGCCGGGCCGGAGCCGGAGATGGCGGAGAAGAAGAACGCGGCGAGCACCACCACCGCGGCCAGTCCGTGCGTGCGCCGGCCGACGCAGGCGCTCGCGAAGTCGATCAGTCGCCGGGAGATCCCGGCGTACTCCATGATCACCCCGGCCAGGATGAAGAACGGGATCGCCAGCAGCGTCTCCGACGACACCGACGCGGTGAACACGCTCGGCAGCACCGCGAGATCGGCCGGCCCGCCCGAGGCGAGCAGGCCGACCGCTGCGGCGAGACCGAGCGCGAACGCAACCGGGACACCGAGCAGCAGCAGCGCGAAGAACGATCCGAACAACACCAGTGCGATCACCGGCCCACCCCCGTCAGCCGGTCGGACGCCGAGCCCTCGGTCCGCAGGGCGGTGCGCGCGGCCTGGACGGTGCGCACGATCCCGAGCGTCGCCCCGACCGGGACCGCGAGGGTGAACAGCCACTGCGGTACGCCGATCGACGGTGTCGCGCGGCCCCGGTGGTGCTGCGCGAGGGTCATGTCCAGCCCCTGCACGAACAGCACCCCCAGCGTGACGAGGACGGCTCCGGCGACGAGCACCGTGTGCACCTGCCGGGCCCGGCCGCGAGTCCGCTCGGCGAGCGCGGTGAACCCGAGGTGCGCGCCCTCCCGGATGCCGATCACGGCCCCGATCATCACCGTCCAGACCACCAGGTTGACGGTCAGCTCGGTGGTGAAGGCGAGCGAGAGGTTGAAGAAGTAGCGGGTCAGGACGTTGACGAAGGCGATCACCGCGACGATCGCGAAGGGCACCGCGGCGAGCGTGTTCTCCACTGCCGTCAGGACCGACCCGGCCCGCCCACCGGGGTGTGCGGCGCTCATCGGGCGGTGCCCGGGGCGAGCAGCCCGGAGAGCTCGGCGCCCCACACGTGCTGCTCGTAGTGGTCGTGCAGCGGGTCCACCGCCGCCCGGAACCGGTCGATCTCGTCGGGCGCCAGGACCACCGTGTCCATCAGCTCGAGCTGCTCGGCCTGCTGACGGGTCTCGCGCTCACGGTTGAGGGCGATCTGCAGCTCGTTCGTCTCGGCCGCGGCCTCCCGAACGAGATCCTGGTCGCCGGGGTCGAGCCCGTCGAACAGCTCCTTGTTGATGCCCAGGATCAGCGGGTCGTACACGAAGTTCCAGACGGTCAGGTACTGCTGGACCTCGGCGAGCCCGGCCGAGGAGATCACATCGATCGGGTTCTCCTGACCCTCGATGGTGCCCTGCTGCAGGGAGGTGAAGACCTCGGCGAAGTTCATCGTGGTGGGGTTGGCGCCCAGCTCGCGGAAGACGTCGGTGAACAGCCCGATGCCGGGGATCCGGACCTTGATGCCGGCGAGGTCGTCGGGCGTCCGGACCGGCCGCTCGTTGTTGGTGAGCTGTCGGAACCCGCTCTCGCCGAAGCCGAGCAGCTCGATACCGAACTCGGCGGCCATCACCCTGTACGCCTCCTGCGCCGGTCCGTCGAGTCCGGCCTCCGCCTCGGCGTAGCCGGTGTAGCGGAACGGGGCGTTCACGGCACCGAACCGCGGGTCGATCCCGGCGTAGATGATCGTCGAGTTGTAGGACAGATCCTTGGTGCCCGACATCAGCTGCTCGACGCCGGCCGCGGGATCGCCCGCGGAGAGCCGCTCGCCGCTGAACAGGTCGATCCGGATCCGGCCGTCCGTCCGGTCCTCGACGACCTCGGCGAAGTGCTCGGCCGCGGCGTACCAGGACGACGACTCGCCGGGCGTCACCGTCATCCGCCAGGTCGTCGGTTCCGGCTCGGCCGGTGCAGGCGGCGTGCCGCAGGCGGTCAGCGCGACGCAGACGAGCACGGCGAGTGCTGTCACGGACCGCGTCGCAGGTGGTGTCGACGTCATCGTCTACTCCTCGGGCCGCCGTCCACGTCGGACAGGCGGAAGGGCCGCACGGGCCGGACTGATGTCCGAATGCTCCGGAATCACGGACCGCACTGTCAACGATCGGCCGGAATCTCTGTTCCATCATGCGGACCATTGTCATCGGCCGGTCGGTCCATGATCCTGGTGTTCGTGGCCGGTGAAGCGGAGCAGCATCCGTCCTACGACCGGATCGACCTGGCCCGTCGTTCCGCATCCTGGAACGTCGTGCACGCCGCTGATCCCCGGGACGATCCACCCGGCACGCAGAGCGTGCTGCGCGCGCTGACGCTGCTCGACCTGGTGGCGGTGATGGCCAGGGACCGGCCCGGCGGGGTGTCGTTGTCCGAGCTGGTCCGCACCAGTTCGCGCCCCAAACCGAGCGTGCATCGTGCCCTCGCGGCGCTGGTGCACGCCGGCTACGTGGAGCAGGAGCAGCCCTCCGGGCGGTACCGGCTGGGGTTGCAGGCCGCGGTGCTCGGTGAGCTCGCGGACCGTGGCGCCGACCGGCTCGGCGATGCCGCGACCGACTCGCTGATCCGGCTCGCCGAGACGTCCGGGGACACCGCGTTCCTGACCGTCCGGCAGGGCAGCTACGCGCTGTGCACCCGGACCCAGGAAGGCCCCGGGCCGATCCGGAACAGCGCGCTCGCCGTCGGGGACCGGCATCCGCTCGGGATCGGGGCCGGCAGCCTTGCCGTCCTCTCAGCGCTGGACGACGACGAGGTGGCGGCGGTGCTCCGGGCGCATGCCGGCGCCCGGATCCGCTACCCCCGCTACGACGACACGACCCTGCTCCGGCTGGTGGCACGCACCCGCACCGACGGCCACGCGCTCAACGACGGGCTGTACGTGCCCGGCTCGTGGGCGGTCGGCGTCGTGCTGCGCGACCGGTCCGGCCGCCCGGTCGCCGGCCTGAGCATCGCGAGCATCGAGCAGCGGATGGGACCCGCGCCGACGTGCGGAGCTGGCCGACGAGCTGCACCGGTGCGCCCGGGAGATCGAGGACCGGTGAGCGGTGCCGCGGTCGCGGCACCGCCCACGGTCGGCTACTCGCCCTCCAGGTCACCCTCCGACTCCAGGTACGCCTGCCGCAGCGCGTCCAGCGTGGACGCCTCCGGCGACTCCCACAGCCCCCGGTCGACGGCCTCCAGCAGCCGCTCCGCCATCCCGTGCAGCGCCCACGGGTTGGACTCGGTCAGGAACTTGCGGTTGTCCGGATCCAGCACGTACTCCGCGGTCAGCGTCTCGTACTGCCAGTCGGCGATGACGCCGGTGGTGGCGTCCCAGCCGAACAGGTAGTCGACCGTCGCCGCCATCTCGAACGCGCCCTTGTACCCGTGCCTGCGCATCGCGGCGATCCAGCGCGGATTGACCACCCGGGCCCGGAACACCCGGGCGGTCTCCTCGTGCAGGGTGCGGGTGCGGACGGCCTCGGGGCGGGTCGAGTCGCCGACGTAGGCCTCCGGCGAGCTGCCGGTCAGCGCGCGGACGGTGGCGACCATGCCGCCGTGGTACTGGTAGTAGTCGTCGGAGTCGGCGATGTCGTGCTCGCGGGTGTCGATGTTCTTCGCCGCCACCGCGATCCGCCGGTAGGCGTTCTCCATGTCGTCCCGGGCGGGCACGCCGTCCAGGCCGCGGCCGTAGGCGTAGCCGCCCCAGGTGGAGTAGACCTCGGCGAGATCGGCGTCGCCGCGCCAGTCGCGCGAGTCGACCAGCTGCAGCAGCCCGGCGCCGTAGGTGCCCGGCTTGGACCCGAAGATCCGGGTGCGGGCCCGGCGGTCGTCGCCGTGCCGCTCGCGGTCGGCGAGCACGTGCGCGCGGACGAAGTTCTGCTCCGGCGTCTCGTCCAGCTCGGCGACCAGCTTCACCGCGTCGTCGAGCAGGGCCAGGACGTGCGGGAACGCGTCCCGGAAGAACCCGGAGATGCGCACGGTGACGTCGACCCGGGGCCGCCCCAGCTCGTCGAGCCCGATCACCTCGAGATCGCGGACCCGGCGGCTCGCGTCGTCCCACACCGGGCGGACGCCGAGCAGCGCGAACACCTCGGCGACGTCGTCGCCGGAGGTCCGCATCGCGCTGGTCCCCCACACCGACAGGCCGACCGAGCGCGGGTACTCGCCGTGGTCGCTGCGGTAGCGCTCGACCAGGGACTCGGCCATCGCCTGCCCGGTCTCCCAGGCCAGCTTGGACGGGACGGCCTTCGGGTCGACCGAGTAGAAGTTCCGGCCGGTCGGCAGCACGTTCACCAGGCCGCGCAGCGGCGAGCCGGACGGGCCGGCCGGGATGAAGCCGCCGTCCAGGGCGTGCAGCACCCGGTCCAGCTCGTGCGCGGTGGCGTCCAGCCGGGGCACCACCTCGACGGCGGCGAAGCGCAGCACTGCACGCACCGCGCCGTCGTCGACGCCGGGGAGCGCCGCCGCCGCAGCGGGCCGGACGGCCGTACCGGCAGCACCGCCAGTACCGCCAGTACCGCCAGTACCGGCGGTACCGCAGTGCTCGTCGACGATGTCGTCGACCGCTGCCGGATCCCAGTCCCGGGCCTCCATCCCGGCGACCAGCGCGCGGGCGACGGTCTCGACGGCGTCGGTGCGGGCCCCGGTCTCGGAACCGTCCTCGACCAGCCCGAGCGCCTGCCGCAGCCCGGGCACGGACTGCTCGCCGCCCCACATCTGCCGGGCCCGCAGCACGGCGAGCACCAGGTCGATCCGCTGCTCACCGGCCGGGGCGAGGGCGAGCACGTGCAGGCCGTCCCGGATCTGCACGTCCTTGATCTCGCAGAGCCAGCCGTCGACGTGCATCAGCATGTCGTCGAAGACGTCCTCGTCCGGGCGCTCCTCCAGGCCCAGGTCGTGGTGCATCTTCGCGGCCGTCATCAGCGTCCAGATCTGCTGGCGGATGGCGGGCAGCTTCGCCGGGTCGAGCGCGGAGATGTTGGCGTGCTCGTCGAGCAGCTGCTCCAGCCGGGCGATGTCGCCGTAGCTCTCGGCCCGGGCCATCGGCGGGATGAGGTGGTCGACCAGGGTGGCGTGCGCCCGGCGCTTGGCCTGGGTGCCCTCCCCCGGGTCGTTCACCAGGAACGGGTAGATCAGCGGCAGGTCGCCGAGCACGGCGTCGGTGCCGCAGGACGCCGACATGCCCAGCGTCTTGCCCGGCAGCCACTCCAGGTTCCCGTGCTTGCCGATGTGCACGATCGCGTGCGCGCCGAACCCGCCGTCGGACTCCGGCGCCGCCAGCCAGCGGTAGGCGGCCAGGTAGTGGTGCGACGGCGGCAGGTCCGGATCGTGGTAGATCGCGACCGGGTTCTCCCCGAACCCGCGCGGCGGCTGCACGATCAGCGTGACGTTCCCGCTGCGCAGCGCGGCGACGACGATGTGGTCGTCGTGCACGTACAGCTCGCCCGGCGGCTCGCCCCAGTGCTCGACGACGCCGTCGCGGAGGTCCTGCGGAAGCGTGTCGAACCAGCTGCGGTAGGTCGAGGCGGAGATCCGGATCGGGTTCCCGGCGAGCTTCTCCTCGGTGAGCCAGTCCGGGTCCTGCCCGCCGGCCTCGATCAGCGCGTGCATCAGCGCGTCGCCGTCGCCTGCCTCGACGCCCGGGAACCCGCCCGTCTCGTACCCGGCGGCGGCCATCGTGCGCAGCAGCGCGACCGTCGAGGCCGGGGTGTCCAGACCGACCGCGTTCCCGATCCGGGCGTGCTTGGTCGGGTACGCCGACAGCATCAGCACGATCTTCTTCTCGGCGTTCGGGATCCGGCCGAGGTTGGCGTGGTTCACCGCGATCCCGGCGACCCGGGCGGCCCGCTCGTGGTCCGGGACGTAGACGGACAGGCCGTCGTCGTCGGTCTCCTTGAACGAGAACGGGACGGTGATCAGCCGGCCGTCGAACTCGGGGACGGCGACCTGGGTGGCGACGTCGAGCGGGGACAGGCCGTCGTCGTTGGACTCCCAGGTCTCCCGGGACGAGGTCAGGCACAGGCCCTGCAGGATCGGCACGTCGAGCGCGGCGAGCTCGGTGACGTCCCACTCCTCGTCCTCGCCGCCGGCCTGCGCGGACGCCGGCTTGGTGCCGCCCGCGGCGAGCACCGTGACGACCATCGCGTCGGCGCCGCGCAGCGTGTCCAGCAGCCCGGCCGGGGCCTGGCGCAGCGAGGCGCACCAGATCGGCAGCGGTGTCGCGCCCTTCGCGGTGATCGCGTCGCAGAGCGCCTCGACGTACGCGGTGTTCCCGGCCAGGAACTGCGCCCGGTAGAAGAGCACCGCCACGGTGGGTCCGGTCCCGGCGCCGGTGTCGGTGCCGGGGCGGTCCAGCACGCCCCACTCGGGCAGCTCCACCGGCGGCGCGAAGCCCTCACCGGTCAGCAGCACCGTGTCGGACAGGAACGCGTGCAGCTGCCGCAGGTTCTCGGTGCCGCCCTGGGCCAGGTAGGTGTGCGCCTCCGCGGCGACGCCGGCGGGCACGGTGGAGAGCTCCATCATCTCCGCGTCCGGCGCCATCTCACCGCCCAGGCAGACCAGCGGCGTGGACCGGGCCCGCAGCAGGTCCAGGCCCTCCTCGAAGTAGCGGTAGCCGCCGAGCACCCGGACGACGACGATGTCGGCCGCGTCGGCCATCGCGGCCAGCTCGTCGAGCAGCACCCGGTTCGGGTTCGCGAGGCGGTAGTCCGCCCCGCCGGCACGGGCGGAGAGCAGGTCGGTGTCCGAGGTGGACAGGAGCAGGATCACCGGGCGGTCCCGGTGCGGGGCGTGCGGGCGCGCGTCATCGGCGTACCTTCCTCGGGATCCTCGTCCCGGACGGAGGTGGCGCGGCGGATGGGGCCAGTGTCTGGCTGCCCCGGCGGTCCACGAGGGTCCGCCGGGATCACAGTGGCGGGACCGCGCCGGACTCGCACCGGCTTCCTGATCCCACCCGCCGTCTTCGGTTGTCCGATCACCTTCCGCAACGGGCCGGTCCCCCGTCAAGGAACCGTGCACCGCCGTGGCGCTCGGCACCCGGTGCCGCCGGTCACCCGGCACCCTCGGTCCGGTCCCCCCGGCCCGGCCCGCCGACGGCCCGGCCGAGGTCGCGGGCGCGCAGCGCCAGCCACAGCTCGTGCCGGTCCTGCGCGGTGTCCAGCCGCCGCCCGGTGACCTGCTCGGCGGCCGCGATCCGGTTCCGGACGGTGTGCCGGTGCACGCCGAGCGCGGACGCGGCGGCCGCCCAGTGCCCGTTGTGTTCCAGGTGCGCGGCGATCGCCCGCAGCAGCTCCGGGCCCCGCGGGTCGGCGTCCAGCGGGCCGAGCACGGCGTCGGCGAAGGCCCGCAACCGGTCGTGGTCGAGCAGGGCGAGCAGCATCCGGCTGGACGCCACGTCGTCGGCGTGCGCGGGCCGCCCGGTCAGCCGGGCCACCGGGAGCGCGGAGCGGGCCTGCCGCAGCGACACCGCGAGCGCCCCCGGCCGGACGGCGATGCCGATCCCGGCCGGCCGGCGGGCGGCGAGCGCGGCCAGCACCGCCACCAGGTCGACCGACTCGGCGACCGCCAGCTCGACGGTGCCGTCGGCCTCCCCCGGCTCCGGCGCGGTCGTGCGGACCAGCGCGTCGGGCAGCACCGCGGCCAGATCGGCGGCCAGCTCCTCGGGGCGCGGCGCCGCGACCACGGCGGCGCGCAGCCGGGTCTCCGGCAGGCCGGCGGCGGCGAGCCTGCGGCCGGCGCCGTCGTCGTCGACGACGCCGCGGTCCAGCGCGGCCAGCAGCCGGGCCCGGCCGCGGCGGGCGGCGGCGTCCAGGCCGAGCCGGCGTTCCAGCTCCAGCGACAGCAGCGACACCAGGTCGCCGGTGACCTGGTTGGAGTGCGGCCCGGCGGCCGGCCCGTCGATCAGCAGCAACGCCCGGATCCGCCGCGAACCCAGCGGATGGACCTCCCGGCGGCGGCCGTCGGCGACCTCGACGGCGGCGCCCAGCAGGCCCTGCCCGCGCACCTCCCCGATCGTCGTCGCGAGCCCGGCGGCCAGTTCCACGGCCCCCTCGACGGGTGCCGCGGCCAGCACCCGGCCGAGCAGGTCCACCACCACGCCGGTGCGCCCGGTCGCGCCGGCGTGCGCGGCCAGCACCGCCTCGATGCCGCCCGGCGAGACCGCCGCGGCGGTCAGCGCGCGCTGGGTGCGCAGCGCCCACTGCAGCCGGGCCCGCTCGGCCGCGTCCCGGTGCGCGAACACCGCCTTGGTGACGGCGATGAACGGCACCCCGTCGGGCACCGAGAGCAGCGGCAGCCCGGCCCGGCGGGCCGCGGTGACCAGCGCCGGCGGGGTGCTGCGGTGCGGCAGGTCGGAGCCCAGGCCGACGCCGAGCGCGACCACGCCGTGCGCGCGCAGGTGCCGGGCGTAGCGGGTGAGGCCGTCGACGTCGGCGGACAGCAGGAACCCGACGGTCAGCAGCAGCTCGCCGCCCTGCAGCCAGCCGCCCGGCTCGGCCAGCTCGGACACCGCGGCGGCGACCACGATCCGATCGAGATCGCCGTCGTCGATCGACTCCCGGCCCAGCCGCAGCTCCGGGTCGCCGAGCAGCTCACGCAGCGGCACCCCACCGGGCGGGATCGACACCATGGCGAACATGATCTCCGAGGATTCGACGTTCTGTCACTTCTGTCGTCGTCGGGGGAACGAGCACGGTGGGCGGGACCCGGGTCGCGCCCAGAGGAGGAACCCATGCCGATCGGACCGGTCGACGCCGGCACCGTCCCCCGCTTCGCGGGCCCGCCCACGTTCGCCCGGCTGCCCCGGCTGGACGAGGTGGAGCACGCCGACGTGGCCGTGCTGGGGCTCCCGTTCGACGGCGGGGTGTCCTACCGGCCCGGCGCCCGGTTCGGCCCGGCGCACGTGCGGGCGTCGTCGAAGCTGCTGCGGCCCTACCACCCGCCGCTGGGGGTCTCCCCGTTCGGCGACCAGCAGGTGGCCGACGCCGGGGACCTGGGGATCGACCCGTTCGACATCGACCACGCGGTGCGCACCGTCGAGCAGGCCGCGGACCGGTTGCGGGCCGGCGGGACGACGCTGCTCGCGCTCGGCGGCGACCACACGCTCGCGCTGCCGCTGCTGCGCTCGGTGGCGCGCACCCACGGACCGGTCGCCGTCGTGCACTTCGACGCGCACCTCGACACCTGGGGCCCGTACTTCGGCGCGGACGTCACGCACGGCACCCCGTTCCGCAACGCCGCCGAGGAGGGCCTGCTCGATCCGCGGCGCTGCCTGCACGTCGGCATCCGGGGCCCGCTCTACTCCGAGCAGGACCTGACGAACGACGAGGTCCTCGGCTTCCAGGTGATCCACACCGACGCCTACCAGACCGAGGGTCTGCCCGCCGTCGTCGAGCGGATGCGGCGGCGGCTGGGCACCGGGCCGGTGTACGTGTCGGTCGACATCGATGTGCTGGACCCGGCGCACGCGCCCGGCACCGGCACCCCGGAGGCGGGCGGGCTGACCAGCCGCGAGCTGCTGCACACGCTGCGCGCGCTGGCCGGCACCGACGTCGTCGGCGCCGACGTCGTCGAGGTCGCCCCGGCCTACGACCACGCCGAGATCACCGGCATCGCCGCCGCCCACGTCGCCTACGAGCTGCTGTCCGTGCTCGCGGCCAACCGGACCTGAGGAGCACCCCGTGGATCTCGCCGTCGTCGTCGTCTACCTGGTCGCGATGATCGCCTTCGGTTTCTGGGGGCGGCACCGCACCCGGGACCGCAGCGACTTCCTGGTCGCCGGGCGCCGCCTCGGTCCGTGGCTGTACTCGGGCACGATGGCCGCCGTCGTGCTCGGCGGGGCGTCCACGATCGGCGGGGTCGGGCTCGGCTACGAGTACGGCATCTCCGGGATGTGGCTGGTCGTCGCGATCGGCACCGGCATCCTGGCGCTGTCGCTGCTGTTCGCCGGCCGGATCCAGCGGCTCGGGGTGTACACCGTCGGGCAGATGCTGGAGCTGCGCTACGGCACCGGGCTCGGCGCGCCGTCCGGCATCGTCATGTGGGCCTACACCCTGATGCTCGCGGTCACCTCGACGATCGCCTACGCGACGATCTTCGGGGTGCTGCTCGACATCGGCCGGGTCCCGGCGATCGTGCTCGGCGGCGCGGTGGTCGTCGTCTACTCGACGCTCGGCGGGATGTGGTCGGTGACGCTCACCGACTTCGTCCAGTTCCTGATCAAGACGGTCGGGATCTTCCTGGTGCTGCTCCCGATCGTGCTGTGGCGGGCGGGCGGCTGGGACGGGCTGGTCGCGGCCGTCCCGGCGGACGCGCTGTCGCTGACCTCGATCGGCGGCGGCACGATCCTCACCTACTTCGTCACCTACGGCTTCGGCCTGCTGATCGGGCAGGACATCTGGCAGCGGGTGTTCACCGCCCGCTCCCCCGGCGTCGCCCGCTGGGCCGGGGTCGGCGCCGGGCTGTACTGCCTGGCCTACGGCGTCGCCGGCGCGCTGATCGGGACCGCCGCGCAGGTGATCGTGCCCGGCCTCGCCGAGCGGGACGACGCGTTCGCCGCGATCGTGTCCGAGGCGATGCCGCCGGTCGCCGCCGGGCTCGTCCTCGCCGCCGCGCTGGCCGCGGTGATGTCGACCTCCAGCGGCGCGCTGCTGGCAACCGCGACGGTGTTCAACCAGGACCTGATGTCCCGGTTCCGGCGGGCCCCCGCCGCCGACGACGAGCTGTCCGGCAACCGGTGGGCGGTCGCCGGGTTCGGCCTCATCATGATCGTGATCTCGTCGCTGCTGCAGGACGTCGTCGCCGCGCTGACCCTGGCCTACGGGATCCTGGTGGGCGGGCTGCTGGTGCCCATCCTGGGCGGTCTGTTCTGGCGGCGCGCCACCCGGGCCGGGGCGCTCGCCGCGATGGGCGTCGGCACCGTCGCCACCCTCGGCACCATGCTCGTGCTCGGCGACCTCTACGCGAACGAACCGGTGTTCGCCGGGATCGGCTCCGGGCTGGTGGTGTTCGTGGTGGTGTCGCTGCTGACCACCCCGACCGGTGACGACGTCCGCGCCGAGTGGGACCGGCGCAGCGGCCGGGCGGGCTCCGCCGCCCGCTGACCCCGGACGGGGGACGGCCCCGGTGCGCCTGCTTGCCCGGACCGCTCCCCCGGTCGACGCTCTCCCGGCACGACCCACACCGGACCGGCGGGAGAGCCACCGTGACCCGACGCATCCTCACCGTGCTGCTCGGCACGGTGCTGGTCACGGCGCTCACCCTGCCCGCGGCGCACGCGACGGCGGTGCAGGACCCGCTCGCCGAGCGGGCGTACGTCGGCGTCTCGGTCGCCACCGTGTGGACCTCCCCCACCAGCCCGCGCGCGCTGGACCGCTCCGCCGTCGCCGCGCCCGCCGATCCGGCGGGCTGGCTCGGTGCGATGACGGCGGCCGACCGGCGCGAGCTGACAACCGCGTCCCGCACCCAGACCCAGGTCCTCTACGGCGCCCCGGTGCAGGTGCTGGAGCGCCGGGACGACTGGACCCGGGTCGCGGTCCCCGGCCAGCCCAGCGCGAAGGACGACCGCGGCTACCCCGGCTGGATCCCGTCCGCCCAGCTGACCACCGGTGTCGCGTTCGCCGGGCTCACCGCGGCGCTGCCCGCGGGCACCGTCGACGGGGTCGCCACCACCTGGCTCTACGCCGAGGAGACGCGCACCGAGCGGCTCCGCGAGATCAGCGCGGGCACCCGGCTGCCGGTGCTCTCCGGCGACTCCGGCGGCGTGCAGGTGTCGCTGCCCGACGGCGGCACCGCCTGGATCGACGCGGCGCACCTGCGGATCGGCGGGCCGGAACCGGCGACCGGGGAGGACCTGGTCGGCACCGCCCGGCTGTTCCTGGACCGGCCCTACCTGTGGGGCGGCCGCTCCGGGTTCGCGCCGGACTGCTCCGGGCTGACCGGGCTGGTGCACGAGCTGCACGGGATCACGATCGGCCGGGACGCGTCCGACCAGGCGACCGGCGGCCGGGCCGTCGCGAAGGACGACCTGCGGCCCGGCGACCTGCTGTTCTGGAACTCGCCCGCCACGCACGTCGCGATCTACGCCGGCGACGGGCAGATGATCGAGGCGTTCGACGCGTCCACCCCGGTGCGGGTCACCCCGGTCCGGTTCGACGACAGCTACGCCGGGGCACGCCGGCACCTGCCCGACCCGGCCTGACCTGGTCCGCGCCCAGCGTGTGACCGATGCCGCCGCCCCGCGCGGGCGCCCCGCGGGTCCCGGTGTGCCTACAGTGACCGGCGTGCCGACGACCGCCCGTACCCGCGCCGACGCCTGCCCGGGCGTCGTGTCGCCGCATCTCGCGGCGGACGGCGCGCTGGCCAGGGTCCGGCTGCCCGGCGGGGTGGTCCCCGCGCCGGCGCTGCGCGCGGTCGGGGCGCTCGCCGCCCGGGCCGGTGACGGATCGGTGCACCTCACCTCCCGCGGGAACCTGCAGCTGCGCGGCCTCGATCCGGCCGATCCGCGGCCGGTCCGGGAGCTCGCCGAGGCCGGGCTGCTGCCCTCGACCACCCACGAGCGGGTCCGGAACATCCTGGCCTCCCCGCTGTCCGGGATCACCGGCGGACTCGCCGACGTGCGCGGGCTGGCCGCCGCGCTGGACCGCGGGCTGTGCGCCCGGCCGGGGCTCGCCCGGCTGTCCGGCCGGTTCCTGTTCGCCCTCGACGACGGCCGCGGCGACGTCGCCGGGGAGCGTCCCGACCTGTGCTGGCGGGCGACCTCCCCGGACGACGGCGAGCTCGTCGTCGCCGGGACCGGGACCGGCCTGGTCAGCCCCCGGGCCGGCGCCCCCGCCCTGCTGCTGGACGCCGCGCAGGCGTTCCTGACCCTGGACACCGGCACCTGGCGCACCGCCGAGCTCGACGACGCCCCCGACCGGATCGCCGCGCTGCTGGGAACCGGCGGCCGAGCCTTGCGAGACGGCTCCGGCGACGACCATCTCGCAACGCTCGACGGCGCGCCGCCCGGCGTCGGGGACCTCGGCGGCGGCGCGGTGGGGGCGGCCCCGGTGCTCGGGGAGCTGTCCGCCGGGCAGCTGGAGGTGCTCGCCGGCACCGCACCGGAGCTGGTGGTGACGCCGTGGCGGACGCTGGTCCTCCCCCGCCCGGTGCCCGGCGCCGCCGCCCGGCTGGGCGCGGCCGGGCTGGTGACCGATCCGGACCATCCCGCGCTGCGGGTCAGCGCCTGCGCCGGCACCCCCGGCTGCGCGAAGTCGCTCGCCGACGTCCGGGGCGACGCCCGGGCGCTGATCCGGCGCGGCCCCGGGCGGCCGGTGCACGTCGTCGGCTGCGCCCGGCGCTGCGGCGCCCCGCACACCCCGCACGCCGACGCCGTCGCCACCGGGCCCGGCGCCTACCTGATCGACGGCGCGCCCGGCGCGCTCACCGCCCCACCGCACGACCGACCGAGGAGCACCCGCTGAGCGGCCACGACTACATCACCGACGGCGCCGAGATCTACCGGCGCTCGTTCGCGACGATCCGCGCCGAGGCGGACCTGACCGGCCTGCCACCGGGGATGGCCGACGTCGCGGTGCGGATGATCCACGCCTGCGGCCAGGTCGACCTGACCGCCGA
Organism: Pseudonocardia kongjuensis; assembly: GCF_039526905.1. Classification (NCBI taxonomy): domain Bacteria; kingdom Bacillati; phylum Actinomycetota; class Actinomycetes; order Pseudonocardiales; family Pseudonocardiaceae; genus Pseudonocardia; species Pseudonocardia kongjuensis. Next base: position 26,279 of record NZ_BAAAJK010000027.1, read on the forward strand.
CATCGCCGCCTCGGACGGCCTGGTCGACGCCGCCCGGCGGGCGCTGAAGGGGGGCGCGCCGATCCTGTGCGACGCGATGATGGTCGCCTCCGGGGTGACCGCGGCCCGGCTCCCGGCCGGCAACGAGGTGCTCTGCCTGCTCCGCGACCCGCGCGTGCCGGAGCTGGCGCAGCGGATCGGCAACACCCGCTCGGCGGCCGCGCTGGAGCTGCTCGCCGACCGGTTCGACGGTGCCGTGGTCGCCGTCGGCAACGCCCCGACCGCGCTGTTCCACCTGCTCGACCTGATCGACCGGGGCGCGCCGCGACCGGCCGCCGTGCTCGGCATCCCGGTCGGGTTCATCGGCGCCGCCGAGTCCAAGCAGGCCCTCGCCGCCCGCACCGACCTGGAGCACCTGGTGGTGCACGGCCGCCGCGGCGGCTCGGCGATCACCGCCGCCGCGCTGAACGCGCTGGCCCACGAGCAGGAGATCATCGCGTGAGCAGCGCCCTCCCCGCCGGGACCCTCTACGGCGTCGGCCTCGGCCCCGGCGATCCCGAGCTGACCACGATCAAGGCGGCCCGCCTGGTCCGCGACGCCGACGTGATCGCCTACCACTCCGCCCGGCACGGCCGGTCCATCGCGCGCCGGATCGCCGAGCCGCACCTGTCCGGCACCGCGATCGAGGAGGCGCTGGTCTACCCGGTCACCACCGAGACCACCGACCATCCCGGCGGCTACCAGGGCGCCATCGACGAGTTCTACACCGAGGCCGCCGCGCGGCTCGCCGCGCACCTCGACGCCGGGCGCGACGTCGTCCTGCTCGCCGAGGGCGATCCGCTCTTCTACGGCTCCTACATGCACATGCACAAGCGGCTCGCCGGCCGCTACCGCACCGAGGTGGTGCCCGGCGTCACCTCGATCAGCGGGGCCGCCGCCGCGCTCGGCCGCCCGCTCGTCGAGCGGGACGAGGTGCTCACCGTGCTGCCCGGCACGCTGCCCCGCGACGAGCTGGCCCGCCGGCTCGCCGACACCGACTCGGCCGCCGTGATGAAGCTCGGCCGGACCTTCGGCACCGTGCGCGATGCGCTCGCCGACGCCGGGAAGCTGGACCGCGCGCACTACGTGGAGCGGGCCACCATGGAGGGCCAGCGCACCGGCGCCGTCGGCGACGTCGACGCCGGCGGGGTGCCCTACTTCGCCATCGCGCTGGTGCCCGGCGACATCGCCTCGTCGGTGCCCGACCAGGAGAACGACGACCACCGGGTCGCCCCCGATCCGGCCGATCCGGCGTCGGTGCGCGGGCCGGGCGAGGTCGTCGTCGTCGGGACCGGGCCCGCCGGGCGGGACTGGCTGACCCCGCAGGTCGCGGCCGCGCTGTCGGTCGCCGACGATCTCGTCGGGTACGGGCCCTACCTGGACCGGGTGCCGCCCAACCCGCGGCAGAACCGGTACCCGTCGGACAACCGGGTGGAGTCCGAGCGGGCCGCGCACGCGCTGGACCTGGCCGCGTCCGGGCGGCGGGTCGCGGTCGTCTCGGCCGGCGACCCGGGCGTGTTCGCGATGGCCGCCGCGGTGCTGGAGGTCGCGTCCGGGCCGAAGTACCGCGACGTGCCGGTCCGGGTGCTGCCCGGGCTGTCCGCGGCGCAGGCGGTGTCCGCGGCGGTCGGCGCCCCGCTCGGGCACGACCACGCGATGATCTCGCTGTCCGACCGGCTCAAGCCGTGGGACGTGGTCGCCGCCCGGCTGCGCGCCGCGGCCTCCGCGGACCTGGCGATCGCGATCTACAACCCGCGGTCGAAGGCCCGGCCGTGGCAGGTCGGCGCGGCCCGCGAGGTGCTGCTGGAGCACCGCTCCCCGGACACCCCGGTGGTGCTCGGCCGCGACGTCGGCGGCGCCGGGCAGCGGATCACCGTCACCACGCTCGGGGAGCTGGACCCGGAGCTGGTGGACATGCGCACCCTGGTGATCGTCGGCTCGTCGACCACCCGGGTCGTCGACCGCGACGGCGGCCCGGTCGTCTTCACCCCCCGGCACTACGAGACCGGGACGACCACCGGCTGAGCCGCTACCGTCACCGCCGACGGCAGGCGGGGAGGGCTCGGGCGATGACGACGACGGTGCACCGCCTGTGCCCTGACGACTGGGCGCTGGCCCGGGAGGTCCGGCTCGCCTCGGTCCGGGAGTCGTTCGGACCCGACAGCGACTTCCTGCACGAGCAGGCCGGCCTGGACGAGGCCGCCTGGCGGGGCGTGCTCACCCGGCACGCGCGGTTCGTCGCGCACCGGGACGGGCGGCCCGCCGGGACGGCCTGCTGGCGCCCCTCCGCCGCCGACGACGAGGGATACCTCTACGGCATGTGGGTCGCCGCGGAGGCCCGCGGGACCGGGGTGGCCGGTGCGCTGGTCGACGCCGTGGTGACGGTCTCCCTCGAGCAGGGCCGGTCCCGGCTGACGCTGAAGGTGGAGCCGGGCAACGCCCGCGCGCTGGCCTTCTACGCGAAGACCGGCTTCCGGACGGTCCCCGGCGACGACGGCCCGGCCGCGCTGATGCTGATGACCCGGGACCTGCGCCCGGGGTGAGCCGCCCGATGCGACGATCACCGCGATGCGCACCGAGGATCTCGACACCCCGTTCCTCGCCGTCGACGCCGGCGTGCTGGAACGCAACCTGACCGACGGCGCGGACCGGGCCCGCCGGCGCGGCCTCGCCTGGCGGCCGCACGCCAAGACGCACAAGAGCGTCGCGGTGGCCCGCCGCCAGCTCGCGCACGGCGCGGCCGGCCTGACCCTGGCGACGGTCGCCGAGGCCGAGGTGTTCGCCGCCGCCGGCGTCGACGATCTGTTCCTCGCCTACCCGGTGTGGGCGGCGGGCGGCCGGGCGGACCGGTTGCGCGCGCTGGCCGGGCGGGTCCGGCTGCGGATCGGCGTCGACTCGGTCGCCGGCGCGGACCGGCTGGCCGCGGCCCTGCGCGGGGCGCCGGCGCAGGTGCTGGTGGAGGTCGACTCCGGGCACCACCGGACCGGGGTCGACCCCGGCGACGCGGGCGGCCTCGCCGCGCGGGCCCGGGCCGCCGGGCTGGCGGTGGCCGGGGTGTTCACCTTCCCCGGGCACGCCTACGCCCCCGGCGCCCGCGCCGCCGCGGCCGCCGACGAGGTCGCCGCGCTGTCCGCGGCCGCCGCCGGGCTGGCCGCCGCCGGGATCGAGCCGCTGGTCCGCAGCGGCGGGTCCAGCCCGACCGAGGACCTCTCCCCCGATCTCCCCGACCGGTGGGCGCCGACCGAGTCCCGGCCCGGGGTGTCGGTGTTCGGCGACGCCCAGCAGGTCGAGCTGGACGCGGCCGGGTTCGACCGGTGCGCGCTGACCGCCGTCGCCACCGTGGTGCACGCCCGCCCCGGGCACGCCGTGCTGGACGCGGGCAGCAAGACCCTCGGCGCCGACCGGGCACCGTGGGCCTCCGGGTACGGGCGGCTGCCCGGGCACCCGGACGCCCGGGTCACCGCGCTGTCCGAGCACCACGCCACCGTCGCGTTCGGCGACGAGCCGGTCCCGGAACCGGGCAGCCGCGTGCGGGTGGTCCCCAACCACGTGTGCTCGGCGGTGAACCTGGCCGACCACCTGGTCGTCCTCAGCGGCGACGGGGCGGGCGGGGACACCGTCGTCGACCGCTGGCCGGTCGACGCGCGCGGGGCGAACACCTGATGCGGGCGGTCCGGGTCACCGCCTTCGGCGCCACGCCGGAGCTCGTCGAGCTGCCCGATCCGGTGCCCGCACCGGACGGTGCCGTCGTCCGGGTGGAGGCGACCGGGCTGTGCGCCAGCGACCGGTTCGCCTGGCTCGGCCACGACGACGGCGTCCCGCTGCCGTTCGTGCCCGGCCACGAGCTCGCCGGCCGGGTGGTGGCGACCGGGCGGGACGTGCGCCGGGTGCGGATCGGCGACCGGGTCACGACCCCGTTCGTGTGCGGCTGCGGGACCTGCGCGCAGTGCCGGGCCGGTCGGTCCCAGGTCTGCCCGCACCAGCAGCAGCCCGGCTTCACCCACGACGGCGCGTTCGCCGAGCTGGTCGCGCTGCGGCACGCCGACCACAATCTGGTGCCGCTGCCGGACGGGACCGACGCCGCCGGAGCCGCGCTCCTCGGCTGCCGGGTCGCCACCGCCAACCGGGCGCTCACCGGGCGCGGCGGGATCGTCCCCGGCGACACGGTGCTGGTGATCGGCGCGGGCGGGGTCGGGCTGGCCGCGGTGCTGGTGGCCGGGACGCTGGGCGCCGACGTGGTGGTCGCCGATCCAGCACCGGCGGCGCGGGCCAGGGCGGAACGGCTGGGCGCGGTCGCGACGCTCGATCCGGCGGCCGGCCCGGACCGGGTGCGTGAGCTGATCGGCGACGGCGGCGCCCGGGTCGCCGTGGAGGCCGCCGGGCGGGCCGAGGCGCTGGCCCTCGGGATCCGGGCGCTGCGCCCGCAGGGTGTGCTGGTGCAGGTCGGGCTGCTGAGCGGGGACCCGGCCGTCCCGGTCCCCGAGATGATCGCCAAGGAGCTGGTGCTGACCGGCAGCCACGGGATGGCCGCCGCCGACTACCCGGCGCTGATGGAGCTGGTCGCCACCGGGCGGCTCGATCCGGCCCGGCTGGTCACCCACCGGATCCCGCTGGCCGCCGCCCCGGCGGCGCTGGCCGCGCAGCCGGAGCCGGGCTCGCTCACCGTCGTCGTGGCGTGATCACCGGTTGTGGAGCGCGGCGGCCGCCGGGTGGGTGCGGCGCTCCACGACCGGTGATCAGCAAGGTCGATCAGCAGGGGAGATCAGCAGGGGAGCCGGGCGAGGGCCGCGGCGACCGTGTCCGCCACCGGCACCCCGGGCGGCACCCCGGGCCGGTCCACCACGACGACGCCGATCCCGCGCTCGCGCGCGGCCACCAGCTTCGCCGCGGTGGCGTCCCCGCCGGAGTCCTTGGTCACCAGCACGTGCGGGCGCACCCGGTCCAGCAGCGCCCGCTCGGCGTCGAGGGTGAACGGGCCGCGGTCGAGCAGCAGCGTGTGCCGTTCAGGGAGCGGCCCGTCCGGCGGGTCGACGGCCCGGATCCAGAACTCGGCGTCGACACCGGCGAACTCGGCCAACCCGCCGCGCCCGGTGGTGAGCAGCACCCGCCCGCGCTCCCCGGGCGGCAGGGCGGGCAGCGCGGGCAGGACCGCGGCGGCGGCCGCGGCGACCGAGCCGACCCGGTGCCAGCGGTCCCCCGGGACCGGCGTCCAGCCGGGCCGGCGCAGCACCACCAGCGGGGTCCCGGTGGCGGTGCAGGCGGCGGCGGCGTTGGCGGTCATCGTCGCGGCGAACGGGTGCGTGGCGTCGAGCACCGCGGACACCCGCTCGGCGTGCAGGAAGCGGGCGAGCCCGCCGGGTCCGCCGAAGCCGCCGATCCGCACCTCGCCGTCGGGCAGCCGGGGGCTGCGCACCGCCCCGGCCAGCGAGGAGATCACCCGGACGCCGCCCCGGGCGGCCAGCTCCGCCGCGGCCGCCCGGCCCTCGGTGGTGCCGCCGAGGACGAGCACCGTGCGCGGACCGGTCACGGCGCCCAGGCTAGGCGGCGGCGCGCTCAGGAGTGCAGGACGTCCAGCAGCTCGGCCTCCACGGCGGCGATCCGCGGATCGGTGAGCATCGCGCGGGTGCGCGGGCGGGGCAGGTCCACCGGCACCACCCGGCGGACGGCGGCCGGGCGCGGTGAGAACACCACGACCCGGTCGGAGAGGAAGGCGGCCTCCCGCACGTCGTGCGTGATCAGCAGGGTGGTCCAGCCGTAGCGCCCGCGCATCGCGTCCAGCCACTCCTGCATGCCGGTGCGGGTGAGCGCGTCCAGCGCGCCGAACGGCTCGTCGAGCAGCAGCACCTCGCGCCCGCCGACGACGGTGCGCAGCAGCGCCGCGCGCTGCCGCATCCCGCCGGAGAGCTCGCCCGGCCGGGACTGCTCGAACCCGGCCAGGCCGAACGGCTCGAACAGCTCCCCGGCCCGCGCCCTGGCCTCGCGGCGGGACACCCCGGCGACCTCCAGGCCGAGCGTGGTGTTGTCGAGCACGGTCCGCCACGGGAACAGCAGGTCCTGCTGCGGCATGTAGCCGAACGGCGCCCCGCGCACCGGGCCGCCGTCCACCGTGATCGTGCCGGTCGTCGTCGCGCCGTCCAGGATCCCGGTCAGCGCCCCGAACAGGGTGGACTTGCCGCAGCCGGACGGGCCGACCACCGAGACGAACTCGCCGGCCGCGACGTCCAGCGAGACGTCGGACAGCACCGGCCGATCGCCGTAGGACACCGACAGGTCCCGCACCGACACCTTCACCGGTGGTCCCCCCGGTACCACGGCGTGACCAGGCGCTGCACCAGGTAGGTCAGGCCGAACAGGGTCACCGACAGCGCGGCCGTCACGGCGACCGCGGCCAGCACCAGGTCGGTGCGGAACTGGTTGCGCTGCAGCTGCATGAAGATCCCCAGCCCGGCCCGGGCGCCGACGTACTCGGCGAAGATCGCGCCGGTCACGGCGTAGGTGATGGCGATCCGCAGCGAGGTGAAGAACGACGGCATCGCCCCGGGCAGCCGGACGTACCGGAACCGCTGCCAGCGGCCCGCGCCCATGCTGCGCAGCAGCGCCGTCGCCGACCGGTCGGTGGCCGCGAAGCCCTCGATCAGGCCGACCGTCACCGGGAAGAACGTCACCAGCGCGATGACCAGCACCTTCGGCAGCAGCCCGAAGCCGAACCAGATGATCAGCAACGGGGCGATCGCGATCACCGGCAGGGTCTGCGAGGCGACCAGCAGCGGGGTCAGCGCGCGGCGCAGCCACGGCGAGAAGTCCACCGCCACCGCGACCGACCAGGCCACCACCAGCGACACCGCGAAGCCGATCGCCGTCACCTGGACCGTCGGCAGGGTGTTCGCCCACAGCGCGTCGCGGAACGCCCAGCCCTGTTCGAGCACCCGGGCCGGCGAGGGCAGCACCTGTGGGGCGACGCCGGACACGGTCACCGCGACCTGCCAGGCCGCCAGCAGCAGCCCGACGACCAGCAGGGCCGGCCCGAGCCTGCGGATCACGGCGTCAGGTAGTCGTTGGTGAACCAGGTGGCGAAGTCCGGCAGCTCGGTGACCGGTGCGCCGTCCGGGCCGGTGACCGAGCCGGTGGAGTACAGGAAGCCGGAGAACCCGGACCAGCGCTCGGCCGTCTGGAAGCCGACCCGGCCCTGCTCGTCGCGCAGGAAGCGCTCGGCGAGCATCGCGGCGCCGCGGTCGACCAGCTCGTCGGAGGTGAAGGCACCCGGGTTGGCCTCCTTCAGCATCCGGGCCGCCCCGGCCGGGTCGTCGGCGGCGAGCCGGTAGCCGCGCTGCACCGCGCCGACGAACGCGCGGGCCCGCTCCGGGTCCTCCGCGAGCCGGGTGGAGTTGCCGATGAGCAGCACGTTGTAGGCGTCCGGGAAGCCGTAGTCGGTGTAGCGGAACGTCCGGATCGGCTCGCCGCGCAGCTCGGCCTCGATGCCCTCGACGTTGACGAACGGCTCGGTGAAGTCGGCCCGTCCGGCGTAGAGCGCCTCGTAGGCGGCGGTGTTGAGCACCTCGGTGGTGAACTCGCCGCGGCCGCCGTCGGCCCGGATGACGGCCTGCATCTTCGGGATCTCGCCCGGCCCGCCGAACCCGGCGTAGACCTTGCCGTCGAGGTCGCGCGGGGAGCGGATGTCGTCGCGGTCGGCGCGCACCGCGACCTCGGTGGCCCAGTGCTGCAGGATCGCCATCACCGAGGTGATGTCGGCGCCGGCGGCCCTGGAGAAGGTGAACGAGTCCTGGAAGCTGATGCCGAAGTCGGCGGCGCCGGTGCCGACCAGGGTGTCCGGCGAGGTGGCGTTCCAGGGCAGGAACTCCACGTCCAGGCCGGCCTCGTCGAAGTAGCCCGCCTGCTGGGCGACGAACAGCCCGAGGTGGTTGGTGTTGGGTGTCCAGTCCAGCGCCACCCGCACCGGCCCGGACGCCGGGGCGCCGCCGGAGCAGCCGGTGAGGACGAGCAGCAGCAGTGCCCCGAACAGGGACAGCACACGAGCGCGCACGGGGGCGGCCTCCCTACGCCGGTGTCAACCGGATCAGGTTCGAACGGTCGGCGGCCGGTCCTGCCGCCCTCTCAGCCTCGGTGCGCGGGCTCCCGCGGTACGTCCGGACGATATCCCAGCCGCGCCACCGCCCGGCGCCGTCACCCGGTCGATATCCTCGGGCCGACCACGGCGGTACACGGAAGGACGAGATGGCGGCCTCGCTCTGGCCCCCGGGCGCTCCCGGGCGGCCCGCACCCGATCCCGGCCCGGCGCTCGTGCGGGTGGCGCTGCAGGCCGGCGCGACCTCCGTCGCACACGTCGACGTCGCGGCGATGCTGTCCGGGATCTGCGTGGCGCTGGTGCCCGCGGCCGGGGTCGCCGGCGCGGTGCTGGTCCTGCACGAGCCGGCCGACCCGCGCGATCCGGAGCGGCGGCGGGTGTTCGGCTCGGACACCGCGGCCACCCGGATCGGCCAGCTGCAGGCCCGTTCCGGCGCCGGTCCCGCGCTGCGCACCGCGCACGACGGCCGGGTGCTGGTCACGCCCGATCTCGCCCGGGCCGATCCGCCGGGCCTGGCCGCGGTCGCGGCCGGCTGCGGGCTGGTGCGGTCGCTGACCGTGCCGGTGCTCGTCGGCGCGCACGCCGCGGGTGCGCTGCAGCTGCTCGACCGCCGGGACTCCGCGGCCCGGCCGGCCGATCGGCTCGCCGGCGCGCTGCAGGTGGTGACGACGGCACTCGCCGCCCGGATCCGCGACGTCCGCGAGCTGGCCCGGCTGGAGCAGCGCGCCGCCGCCCCGCGCGGCACCGGCCCCCGGCCGTCGTCCGGTGAGCGACCCCCGGACCGCACGGCGCTGATTCCGGCCGCCCGCCGCCCCGGGGTACCGCCCGCCGGGCCGCGGGTCCCCGCCCAGCGGCGGGCCCGGCACCGGCGCGACGACGCCTGAGCGGCGGCCGGGTCAGCGCTCCGAGGGCGCGTGATCGGCCTCGGCGGCGGCGCGCAGCGCCTGCAGCTGGACGTGCTCCTGCAGGTAGGCCGACACCCGCTGCCTGCTGACCCCGAACAACCGGCCGATGCCGGCGATCGTCTCCCCCTCGGCGTGCAGGGCGACCGCCTCCTCACGACGGAAGCGTCCCCCTATCGCGCCGAGACCGTCCAACGCTCGGGTGACGGTCTCGACGATCAACGGCCGCTCCTCGCGCGGTACGATCTCCCTCCAACCGAGGCCTCGGGCACGCAGTTCCTGCAGTTCGCGGACCCGTCGTCGGGCGAACTCCAGATCGGCGACGGAGGCGTCGAGTTGGGCGCCCAGCGCGGCCAGCGCCCTGTCCGCGTCGTCGGCGCTCTCAGCGTTGCCGGCACTGCCGGCGCCGCCAGGGTCGTCAGCGTTGTCCCCCGCCGTGGTCACACGAGTGAGGGTACGGGCCGGTGAGCCCGGCCCGGGGGCACGGCGTACCGTGAGAGCCCGCAAGGGGGGTTGCTCACTCGAATGGGTCAATCCGTGCAGGTGAGTGCCAACAGTGCCAACTTCGGAAACGGGAGAATCGGTATGGCGCGGTACGACGTCGTCATCGTCGGCGGTGGGTCGGCCGGTGCCGTGCTCGCCCATCGCCTGAGCGAGGATCCGTCGCGCACGGTGCTGATGCTGGAGGCCGGTCAGCCCGACCACCGCTGGGACCCGGTCATCCGGATGCCCGCGGCGCTCTCCCACGCCTGGGGCAACCCGCGGTACGACTGGTGCTACACCTCCGAGCCGGAGCCCGGCCTCGCCGGGCGCCGGGTCGCCGTCCCCCGGGGCAAGGTGCTCGGCGGGAGCAGCAGCATCAACGGGATGGTCTACCAGCGCGGCAACCCGGGCGACTACGACCGCTGGGCGACCGGTCCGGGCCTGCAGGAGTGGAGCTCGGCGCACTGCCTGCCGTACTACCGGCGGCTGGAGCGCAGGCTCTCCGAGCACCGCATCGCGCTCGACGCCGACGGGTCGGGTCCGCAGATCCTGGAGCGCGCCCCCGCCGCGGGCCCGCTGAACGACGCGTTCCTGATCGCCGCGGGCCAGGCCGGGCACGCGGTCGTCGACAACGTCAACGGGCCGCGCCAGGAGGGCTTCTCCCGGACCGAGCGGACCATCTTCCGCGGCCGCCGGTACTCCGCGACCGACGCCTACCTGCACCCGGTGTCGGCGTCCCGGCCGAACCTGCAGGTCCGGACCGGCGTGAACGTCCGCCAGCTGCGGTTCGGCCACACCGGCACCCGGGTGATCGGGGTCCGGTACCGGGCCGGCGACGGCACCTTCCGCGACGTCGACGCCGGGGACACGATCCTCGCCGCCGGCGCGATCGCGACCCCGCAGCTGCTGCAGGTGTCCGGCGTCGGTGACCCGGAGCACCTGGCGTCGATCGGGGTGGACGTGCGCGCCGAGCTGCCCGGTGTCGGCGCCGACCTGCAGGACCATCTCGCGATCCACCTGCAGCACGCCTGCGTCCGCCCGGTCTCGCTGGCGACCCACCGGCGGGTGCACAAGCTCCCCGGTGCCGCGGCCCGCTGGCTCGTCTCCGGCACCGGCATCGGCGCGAGCAACCACTTCGAGATCGGCGGCTTCGCCTCGACCTCGCTGGCCGGCGGCATCCCGGACGTGATGATCCTGTTCGCGCCGGTCGCGATGCGGTTCGCGCCGGACGTGCGGCCCGCCGGGCACGGCTACGAGATGCACGTGAGCGTGATGACGTCGGACGCCCGCGGGACCGTCCGCGCCACCTCCCGCGACATCGGCGTGCCGCCCGAGATCCGGCTGAACTACCTCGGCAGCGAGCGGGACCGCAGGCGCTGGGTGGAGGCCATCCAGATCGCCCGGACGCTGCTGGACCAGCCCGCGTTCGCCGGGCTGGACGGCGGCGAGACCTTCCCCGGGCCGAGCGTCCGCACCCCGGAGCAGGTGCTCGACTGGATCGGCCGCCGGGCCCAGAACGGGCTGCACCCGACCAGCACCTGCCGGATGGGGACCGACCGGGGCGCGGTCGTCGATCCGGCCACGATGCGGGTGCACGGGGTCGACGGGCTGCGGGTGGTCGACGCCTCGGTGTTCCCGGACGTCCCGAACTCCAACACCTACGGGCCGGTCGTGATGGTCGCGGAGCGGGCCGCGGACCTGATCCTCGGCAACACGCCGCTGCCGCCCGACCCGAAGCCGGCCGCGACGGCGTCGCGCAACGGCAACCACGTCGTCACCGGGCGGCTCGTCGAGGCCTGAGCAGCAGCACCGTCCACGACGCCGCCGGGGCCCATCGGGTCCCGGCGGCGTTTCGTCGTCCAGCACCCGGCATCGGGCCCGGGCCGGGGTGACCCCCTCGGGACCGGCGCCGCGGACCGCTCAGCGCATCTCAGGCGCCGGAACGGGGCATCGCACACGCGAGCGGGGCGGGGATCCTGGTCGGATCCCCGCCCCGCTCGGTCGAGTCTGATGGGCGCGACGAGTCACGCCCGCGGGCAATCACTCCCCGCCCTGCACCTCCACACCGGACTCACGCAGCTTCTCGGCGTGTGCACGGCCGTGGTGGTTGCAGAAGAGGAGCTCCCCACCGGAGGGAAGGATCGCGCGAACCTTCGCCGCCGCACCGCAACGGTCACAGCGGTCGGTGAGGGTCAGTTCGGGCCGGGTCAGCGTTTCGGGCTGCATAGCGGTCTCCCTCCGTCGCGGCGGTGGGCCTCGGGCGACCCTCCGCCGTATCACTGTGACGACCGCACCAGGCGGGTCGCCCACACTAAAGCAGACGCTCGAAGCCCCTGCACGTGTTCCCGGGGCGAGTCGCGACGCCCGTCACGTCCGGACCGGGTCCGGATCGAGCAGGTGACGCCGCGATGTACCCGCGGTGACCGATTGCGTATGAAGTTGACTGCGTGTGAATCATGCGGGGACGGGAGCCACCCGTGCAAGCGGGCGTCGGTAAACAGGGTGTGTCGGGGGCTACCGTGCTCCGGTGAGTGCACGACCGTTCGGCGAACGCGTACCCGCCCCGCTGCTGTTCCTCGCCGGCGGCACGTCGATGTACGTCGGCGCGGCGCTCGCCGTCGGCCTGTTCGACCGGCTGGCGCCGTCCGCGGTCGCCGAGCTGCGGCTGATCGGCGCGGCACTGGTCCTGCTCGCCTGGCGGCGCCCCGGGCGCGCCGCCTGGCGGGGCGTCCGGCTGCTGCGCGCCGGGCTGTTCGGCCTGGCCACGGCCCTGATGAACGTCGCGTACTACGAGGCGATCGCCCGGCTCCCGCTGGGCACCACGGTGGCCATCGAGTTCACCGGGCCGGTGCTGGTCGCCGCGCTGGCGTCGCGCCGCCTGCGCGACTTCGGCGCCGTCGGGCTGGCCGCCGCCGGGGTGCTGCTGATCGCCGACGTCCGGTGGTCCGGCAGCCCGGCCGGCGTGCTGTGGGCGCTCGCCGCCGCGGCCATGTGGGCCGCCTACATCCTGCTCGGCAAGCGGGTCGCCCGGGCCGGGACCGGGATCGACGATCTCGCCACCGGCTTCACCGTGGCCGCGGTCGTGCTGCTGCCGCTGCTGCTGGTCGGCCCCGACGGATCCGCCGGTGTGGCGAATCTCGCACCGCTGCTGGACCCGGGTGTGCTCGCCCTGTCCGTCGGGCTGGGTGTGCTGTCGTCGGTGGTGCCCTACGTCCTGGACCAGGTCGTGCTCCGCCGGGTCGGGCAGGCCCGGTTCGCGGTGCTGCTGGCGCTGCTCCCGGCGACGGCGACCGGGATCGGGGTGGTCATGCTCGGGCAGCTGCCGGGCGGGCTGGAGGCGGTGGGCATCCTGCTGGTGGTGCTCGCCGTCGCGCTCCGGTCCCGGGACGGCGACGAGCCCGCCCCCGGCGACGTCGGCAGCGGCGGGGCGCTCCCGGAACGGCCCGGACGCGCTCCCTGATCCGCTCCCCCGCCGGCCGTCAGCGCCAGGAGCGCAGGGTCGCGATCCGCTCCTCGAGCTGCTCGATGGTGGCCATCGCCACCGGCGGCCCGCCGCAGTGCGCCCGCAGCTCGTTGTGGATCTTCCCGTGCGGCTTGCGGGTCTTGTGGTTGTGCAGCGCGACCAGCGTGTTCAGCTCCTTGCGCAGGGTCTGCAGCCGTTCCCGGACGCTCTGCCCGCGCTGCGCCTGCGGGGGCGGCGGCGGCTCGGTCGCCGGGGTCGCCCGGGCCTGGGCGCCGGTGCGCGGCGACCCCTTCTTGATCCAGTCCGCCTGCCGCTGGGACAGCAGCGTCCGCACCTGGTCGGGCTCCAGCAGCCCGGGCAGGCCGAGGTAGTCCTCCTCGTCGGCGGAGTAGGTCGCCCCCTCGTAGATCAGCTGGTCCAGCTCGGCGTCCGCGCCGAGCGAGGTGAACGCCTTGTCGTCGTCGGGCTCGTCGCGCTGCTTGTTCGCCTCGTTCAGCTCGGCGTCGTTCCAGATCTCCTCCGGACGCTGCGGCTTCCCGATGACGTGGTCGCGCTGCGCCTCCAGCTCGCTGGCCAGGCCGAGCAGCACCGGCACGCTCGGGACGAACACCGACGCCGTCTCCCCCGGCCGCCGCGACCGCACGAAGCGGCCGATCGCCTGGGCGAAGAACAGCGGCGTGGACGCCGAGGTCGCGTAGACCCCGACCGCGAGGCGCGGCACGTCGACGCCCTCGGACACCATCCGGACGGCGACCATCCAGCGTTCCTGCGAGCGGGCGAACTCGGCGATCCGGTCCGAGGCGCCCGCCTCGTCGGACAGCACCACGGCGGGCTGGTCGCCGGTGATCCGGCGCAGCAGCCCGGCGTAGGCGCGCGCCGTCGCCTGGTCGGAGGCGATGACCAGGCCGCCCGCGTCGGGCATGCCGCCGTCGCGGTGGCTCTGCAGCCGCCGGTCGGCGGCGGCGAGCACCGACGGCATCCAGTCGCCCGCCGGGTCCAGCGCGGTCCGCCACGCCATCGCGGTCTGCTCGCGGGTGAGCGGCTCGCCGAGCCGGGCGGAGATCTCCTCGCCGGCGCTGGTGCGCCAGTTCGAGGTGCCCGAGTAGGCGAGGAACACCACCGGCCGGACGACGTTGTCGGCGAGCGCCTCGGCGTAGCCGTACTGGTGGTCGGCCCGGCTGCGGGGCGCGCCGTCGGAGTCGGGCACGTACTCGACGAACGGGATCGGGTTGTCGTCGGAGCGGAACGGGGTACCGGTCAGCGCCAGCCTGCGGGTGGCCGGCTCGAACGCCTCGTAGACGGCGTCGCCCCAGCTGCGGGCGTCGCCGGCGTGGTGGATCTCGTCGAGGATCACCAGCATCCGGCGGTTCTCGGTGCGGTTGCGGTGCAGCATCGGGTGCGCGGCGACGCCGGCGTAGGTCACGGCGATGCCGTGGTAGTCCCGCGAGGTGCCGCCCGCGGAGTTGCGGAACTCCGGGTCGATCGCGATGCCCGCGGCGACCGCCGCCTCGGCCCACTGGAACTTCAGGTGCTCGGTCGGGGTGACGACCGTCACCGCGTCGATCACCCGGTCGCGCAGCAGCTCGGAGGCGACCCGCAGCGCGAACGTCGTCTTGCCGGCGCCGGGCGTCGCGACCGCGAGGAAGTCCTGCGGCGAGGTGGCGAGGTAGCGGGCGAGCGCGCTGCGTTGCCATGCCCGCAGCGGGCGGGTCTCCGGCGACACGAGCTGGGTCTCCGACACACGTCTCCCCTGGTCCGTGGGTCGTTCCCGGGCGGGAACCTGCGAACTCCCGCGGGCGTCTCGGTCGGCGGCGACCCGGCCGCGGGGCGCCGATCAGGGTAGCCCGGCGCCCGCCCGCCGATCCGGGGTGGGCGCTGCCCGCCGTCGGTCCAGGTCAGGGGTGGCGGGGCAGGCGGGCGGTCAGGACGAAGGCGGGCGGCAGGTTCGCCCACACCGTCGGGCCGCAGGTGACGTCGGCGAACGCGGCGGCCAGCTGGCGGCGCAGCCGGCGGGCCGGCGGCAGCGAGCGGGTGCAGGTGTAACCGAACTGGGTGAGCACGCCGTGCGGGTGCAGCGAGCCGGCGAGCACCGCGGACAGCGTCCGGCCGGTCGCCGGGTGGGCGGCCCAGGGCAGCCCGGAGACGACGACGTCGGCCCGGCCGAGCCCGCGCTCGGCCAGCAGTGCGGGCAGCGCGAGCGCGTCGGCGACGGCGACGTCGAGCCCGGGATGGGCGCGCTCCAGGAGCCCGGCCAGCCGCGGGTTCAGCTCGACCGCCAGGTGGTGCCCGCGCCCGCCGAGCCGCTCGGCGATCGCCCCGGTGAAGGCGCCGGTGCCGGGCCCCAGCTCGACGACGACCGGTTCGCCGGTGCCGGGCACCGGTCCGCTCGCCGCGGCGGCCAGCGGGCGGGAGCTGGGCAGCAGCGACGCGGTGTGCAGCGGGTCGCGCAGGAACTCCCGCAGGAACGCGCCGGGCCGGGCGGTACGCGGACCGGTCGGCGGCGCGGGCGCCGGGGACGGTGTCGGCATCGGGGCTCCCGGGGTGCGGGTCGGGGTGGGCCGGGTTGGGGCTCGGGCGGGGTGGGCCGGTTACGGCTCGGGTGGGGTGGGCCGGGTTGCCAGGCGGGCGGGCGGGCCGGGTTACGGGGCGGGCCGGGTTACGGGGCAGGCGGGGCGGGCCGGGTTACGGGGCAGGCGGGGCGGGGCGGGTTGCGGGCCCACCCTGCCGGGCCGGCCTGACCGGGCGACGGACGCGGGGTGAACGCGCCCCGACGGCCGGTAGTGGGGATGATGGAGCCGATGACGACGGGTGAGGGACGCGCGGACGGTGCCGGCGGGCCGGCAGCGGGTGGACCGCTGGCGCTGCCCGCCGCCGGGCTGCGGCTGGCGGCGGCGCTGACCGCGCGGCCGTCGCTGCTGCTGCGCCGCGGCGCCGGCTGGGTGATCGAGCTCGGCCGGGTCGGGATCGGGATGTCCGGCTCCCCGCCCGGCGACGGTGTGCCCGGAGACGGTGTGCCCGGTGACCGGGCCGGTGATCCGGTCCGCCGCCGGCTGGCGCAGCTGCAGCAGGTCACAGCCGACGCGCTGTCCGGGCTCCTCGACGACGCCGCCGCCGACGGGTCCCCGCTGCCCGCCGCCGACGCGGCCCGGCTGCGCGCGCTGCTGCTCGGCACCGGGACCCCGGCGGGCCCGGCCGGCCCGGTCGGCAGTGCCGATCCCGAGGCCGATCCCGAGGCCGATCCCGAGGCCGATCCCGAGGCCGATCACGATCACGAGCCCGGGCCCGACTCCTCCGAGCCCGGACCCGACGCTTCACGGCCCGACGCCACCGGACCCGCCGCCGCAGGGCCCGACGCCACCGGACCCGCCGCCTCAGGGCCCGACGCCACCGGACCCGACGATTCAGGCCCCGATGCCTCCGGTCCCGACCCGGACGCTCCCGGCCCCGGCGCGGCCGGGCGGGTGTTCACCGCCCCCGAACCCGGCGGCCCGGACGTGCCGTTCGACACCGGTGCCCGGGACGCCCGCGGCGGCCCGGTCGTCGGCCGGGACGTCGCCGCCACCCCCGGCGCCGTCGTGCTGCGCACCCCGGTGTTCGAGCTCCTGCAGTACCTGCCGGTCACCGAACGGGTGCACGACGCGCCGGTGCTGGTCGTGCCGCCGCTCGTCCACCGGTACTGGCTGGCCGATCTCGCCCCCGGCTTCTCGCTCGTCGAGCACCTGGTCGGGCGCGGGCTGCAGGTGTTCGCGCTGTCCTGGCGCCCGGCCGGACCGGCCGACGCGGGCCGGGACCTCGACGCGCACGCCGCCGCCGTCCTGGACGCCCTGGAGGCGTGCACCCGGATCGCCCGCGCACCCCGGGTCTCGCTGCTCGGCGTCCGCACCGGCGGGCTGCTGGCCGCGGCCGTGCAGGCGCACCAGGCCGCGATCGGCCTGGACGACCGGGTCGCCGGCGTCGGTTACCTGGCGACCGTGCTCGACCAGTCGGACGCGCTGCCGGGGTTCCGGCCGGATCCCGCGGTCACCCGGGCCGCAGCCGAGCGGGCCGCCCGGGACGGGGTGCTGGACGGCCCCACCGCCGTCGCCGCCTGGGCGTGGCGGCGCGGGCCGGACCGGGTGCTGCCGTGGGCGGTCCCGGACGCGACCGGCGGGGCGGCCCCCGGCCGCGCGGCCCGAGCGATGCGGGCCTGGGCCGCCGATCTGCTGCCGCTGCCCGCGGCCCTGCACACCGATCTCGCGGCGCTCGCCGACTCCGCCTTCGACGCGGACGACGACGGCGGCGGCAGTGGCGGCGGCGGGGTCAGGGTGCTGGGCACCCCGGTCCGTCCCGCCGAGCTCCGCCGCGACGGCTACCTGGTGGCGGCCGCCGACGATCCGGTCCAGCCGTGGACCGGCGGCCACCGCACGGCCCGCATGCTGGGCGGGTCCTGCCGCCTGGTGCTCGCGCCCGGCGACCAGGCGGGCGCGCTGATCGCCCCGCCCCGGCCCGGCGCCTCGTTCCGGGCGGCGAGCTGCGGGACCGGCGACGGCGACCCGCAGTCCTGGCTGGCCGCCGCGAGCCGGATCGAGGGCTCCTGGTGGGACGACCTGGCCGGCTGGCTCGCCGAGCGGTCCGGCGCGCTGCGGGACGCGCCGCCCGAGCTGGGCGGGCGCAGGCTCCGGCCGCTGTTCCCGGCGCCGGGCACCTATCTGACGGGTCACTCTCACACCGTCGGTGGCGCCGCCAAGGCTTACGCTCGCCCGTGATGTCCGGATCAGCTCCCCGCCCCGCGCCGCTCGAGGAACACGACGTCCTCGTCGGCGGTCGTTCACTGCGCGTCGTGCGCCGGCCCGCGTCCGGCCCCGGGGCGCGGCGCACCCCGCTGCTGCTGTGCAACGGGATCGGCGCCGCCACCGACGTCCTCGATCCGCTGGTCGCCGCGCTGCCCGCGGACCTGGACATCATCCGGTTCGATCCGCCCGGGATCGGCGGCTCGCCCGCCCCCCGGATGCCGTACCACCTGTCGTGGATGGCGCACCGGGTCGGCCAGGTGCTGACGAAGCTGGGCATCGGCGAGGCCGACGTGCTCGGCTTCTCCTGGGGCGGGATGCTCGCCCAGCAGCTCGCGATCAGCCGCCGCCGGCGGGTCCGGAAGCTCGTGCTGGTCGCGACCGGCCCCGGCGCGCTGATGGTGCCCGCGTCACCCCGGGTGATGGCGGTGCTGACCTCGCCGAAACGCCACCAGGACCCGTCCTACGTCGACGCGGTGGCCTCGAAGATCTACGGCGGGTCGCTGCGGCACCACCCGGAACGCGCCGCCGAGGCGCTCGGGTCGGGCTCCCGGCGGGGCCCGCTGCGCGGGTACTACTACCAGCTGCTCGCGCTGTCCGGCTGGACCAGCCTGCCGCTGCTGCCCGCGATCACCGCGGACACCCTGATCATCGCCGGCGACGACGACCCGATCGTGCCGCGCGGCAACGCCACGATGCTCAGCCGCGGGATCCGCCGGTCCCGGGTGCACCGCTATCCCGGCGGTCACCTGGAGATGCTGCTGGACCCGGAGCCGTTCGCCGCGGAGATCGACCGCTTCCTGTCGTCCTGACCGCGCGGCCCGAGCGCGACGACGAGCAGGCCGAGCACCAGGAAGCCGACGCCCAGCCCGACGACGTTCAGGACCAGCCCGGTCGAGCCGAGCACGCGGACGTCGAGGAAGTAGTAGGGGGCGCCGTCCAGCACCAGCTGCACCAGCGCCAGGTACCCGGCCGGGTACAGCAGCCACGGCAGCGGATGCCACCAGCGCGCCCCGGGCCGGTCCCGGCCGGTCAGCAGCCAGTCGGCGAGCGCCAGCGCCGGGACGACCAGGTGCAGCAGCACGTTCGCCGGGGTGAACCCCGTGCTCCGGTCGATGAGGAACACCAGCCACACCAGACCGGCGCCGAGCAGGTACAGCACGACGGCGCCGCGCAGCCCGGGGCGGGCGTCGAGCCTGCGGGTCAGCAGCGTGCCGGCGTAGAACACGGCGGCGAGCACGTTGGCCTGGTAGGTGAACGTCGTCAGCCGCCAGCCGACGCCCGAGCGGGAGGTCAGCTCGACCGCGACCAGCGCGGCCACGACACACAGCACGATCGCGGCGCGCAGCAGCACCGCGAGCGCCGGACGGGGTGGGACGGTCACGCCCGGTCAACTCCCGGGACCGGCCGGCGGGTTCCCGGCGCGGGATGGCTGCGGCGGTGATCACGGATCGGGCACCGGAACGCCCGGCGGGCGACCGTCCGGGTTCCCGATCCGTGATCAGTGGGTGATCCCGGTCCGGACGAGGCCGGCGACGATCTCGCCGACCGCGGGCGCGCACTTGAAGCCCTGCCCGGAGAAGCCGCCGAGCACGACGACCCGGGGGCCGGTGTCGGACAGCTCGACCGTCCCGCGCCGGTCCACCGTGTACCCCTCCACGTAGGACTCGATCCGCACCGGGTGTTCCCGCATGCCGGCGATCCGGTCCGCCACCGCCGCGGCCCAGGGCAGCGCGTACCCGGGCTCCACGTAGGGATGGTGGTCGTCGGGATCGAACACCCGGGGCTGCGGCTGCTGAAAATTGATCTTGATGGTGCGGCCGTCGACGCTCGGGAAGAAGGTGTGCACCGGCCCGCCGGAGCGCAGCCCCGGCGGGAACCCGGCCGCGGCGAACCGTTCCGGCGCCTCGACCGGGAACCAGGTCAGCACCACCCGGCGCTGTTCGATGCCCGGTGCCGGGCCGAGCAGCGGGCGCCCGTGCCCGGTGGCGAGCACCGCGGCCCCGGCGACCGTCTCCCCGTCGGCGGTGCGCAGCACGATCCGGCCGTGGCGGCGGGTCATGCCCAGCACGGTGACGCCGTCGCGCACCACCGCGCCGGCCCGGCGGGCCTCGTCGACCAGCGCCCGGGTCGCCCCGGCCGCCTCGAGCAGGCCGCCGCGCGGGTCGAGCACCGCGAGCTCCCCGCGGCCGGTGCGGTGCGCGGGCCAGCGTTCGGCCGTCGCGTCCGGGCCGAGCACCTCGGTGCCCGCGACCGCGGCGGCGCCCCGCACCCGGCGATCGCCCGCCGGGCCGAGGGTGAGCGCGCCGCAGCGGGTGAGCAGGCCGCCGGGGAGGCCGGTCCACAGCTCGCGGCTGCGGTCCAGCAGCCGCCGGTGCTCCGGGCCCTCCGGGACGGCGGTGCGGAAGATCCGGGTCTCGCCGCCGCCGGACGCACCACCGGCGTGCCCGACGCCCGCCGACTCGAAGCCGACGCAGTCGATCCCGGCCCGGGCCATGGCCAGCAGCGCCGCGCCGCCGAGCACACCGAGCCCGACGACGGCGACGCGGCGGGTCACGGATCCGCCCGGGTCCGGGCGTCGGCGGGCAGCGGCGTCCGGGCCGGGTCCCGCGGCAGCCGACCCGGCCACACCAGGCACAGCACCGGCGGGGCGCCGACCGCGCGCAGGGCCGCGACGGTCGCCACCACCTCCTCGGCGCGGGTGCCCGCGGTCTGCACGGCCAGCACCGTCGGACCGCCGTCACGCAGGACGCACAGGTCCTCGTGGGTGGGCCTGCGCACCCGCAGCGCCCGCACCACCGGCGCGCCGGGGGCGACGCCGGCGGGAGCCGCACCGGGGGTCAGATCCGCGTACTCCCGCCGGTCCCCGACCAGCGCGGCCGCCTTGACCAGCTCGGAGGCGATGTCGCAGGCCGGTTCCGCGGTCAGCTGCAGCACGGTGAGCACCGGCATCTCCCGCAGCGACGCCCGGTACGCGGCGGCCAGCGCCGGGATCGCGTCCGGTGCCGGGCCGGGGGCGAGCACCGGGACGTCGAGCACCCCGGCGAGCGCCCCGGCCGGATCGGACTCGGGCAGCAGCCGCCTGCCCCGGCGGACCGCCGGGATCGCGATCGCGGCACCCAGCAGCACGGCGAGACCGCCCAGGACGGCGGCCACCGCCGCACGCCCGGCGGGCGGCTCCCCCGGCAGCACGACCGGGTCCGGTCCGGGCAGCACGACGGTGGCCTGCCCGATCCGGTCGGCCAGCGCGCGGCCGAGCTGCTCGGACACCGGATCGGGCTCGGACCGGCTGCTGCTGCTCCGCTGGTCCGGTGGTGCGGCGGCGATCCGGTCCAGCTCCGCGCGCAGCGGATCGGTCCCGGCCGTGCCGACGGCCGAGTCCAGCACCGCGACCCGCTCGCGCAGCGCGGTGACGGCGTCGTCGGCGACGGCCGTGGCGGTCGCGGTGTCCGGTCCGGTGACCCGCACGTCGAGCACGCCCGGGACCGGGGCGGTGACCGCCAGCCGGTCCGCGACGTCGGCGGCCGGGCGGCCGGACAGCGCGGCGACCCGGTCGGTGAAGGCGGCCGAGGTCGCCGCGGCGAGCCCGCGGGCGGTGGCCGGGCCGGGATCGGTCACGCCCACGGCGCCGATCTGGACCGACGTCGACACCACGACCGGGGGCGGGAACAGCAGCGCGAGCGCCGCCGCCCCGGCGGCGGCGGCCGCCGCGAGCAGGGCGACCGGGCCGCGCCGCCGGGCCAGCGCGGTGCCGGCCTCCCGGAGCGGTCCGGCCGGCCGCCGGGGCGCCGGTGCCACGAGCGGTGGTGCGGCGACCGCGGCGGGGTGCGCCCGGGGGCCGTCCGGCGATGGCGCCGCGGCCAGGGCGGTGTCCGGCAGGGCGGTGCGATCCGGGGCAGTGCGATCCGGGGCAGTGCGGTCCGGGGCAGTGCGATCCGGGGCGGGCAGGAACGCGGTGGCGGGGGCCGCGTCCGGCGGGGCGGCGTGCTGCACACCGGGCAGCAGCGCGGTGGCCGCGGCGCCGGCCGCATCCTGCGCCGGGGCGGTCGCCCCGGGCGCCGGTCCCCCGGCGCGGCGTCCGCGCGGTGGGCGCGGCAACATCGGGACACCGCTCCCCGCAGCCGCGGCGCCGGTCGCCCCCGGCGGCTGCGGCACCGCCGCGGCACCGCCGGCCGGCTCCGGCGCACCCGGCACCGGGGCCTCGCCGGACACCCCCGGCGGCCGTAGCACCGACGGGGCACCGCCGGACCCCTCCGCCGGACGTGGCACCCGGGCCTCGCCGGCCGGCCCCGGCGCACCCGGCGCGCCCGGCACACTGCCCGGCGCGCCCGGCACGAGCCCGGTGTCCGGCGTCCGCGGCCGCGGGCTGGGCCGCCACGACCCGCTCCCGGCGGGCCCCGGCGCCGGGCCCGGGCCGTCGACACCGGCCGGCGCCGGCGGGACCAGCGGCGCCCGGACGGCGCGGGCCATCAGGACCGCTCCGCGGGCAGCGGGCCGTCGACCCCGGTGCCGTCGCCGGGGACCTCGAACCGGGGCAGCGGCAGCCGCGGATCGGGCGCGCCCGCCCCGGCCCCGGCGGCGACGTCGTCGCCGAAGTGTTCCCGCAGCCAGGCCGGCCGGTAGACCGTGTCCAGGTAGCGTTCGCCCAGGTCGGGGGCGAGCGCGACGGCCGTCGTCGCCGGATCGCCGTACCGGGCGAGCCAGGCCAGCGCGCCCGCGACGACGGTGCCGGTGGAGCCGCCGAACAGGAACCCGCGCCGGGCCAGCCGATGGCACACCGCCAGGGTGTCCGGTTCGGACACGTGCACGACGTCGTCGACGTAGGTCTCGTCGAGCAGCGGCGGCCGGACGCTGGTGCCCAGCCCCGGGATCAGCCGCGGCGTCGGCCGGTCGCCGAAGGTGACCGAGCCGGCCGAGTCGACCGCGACCACCCGCACCGGACGCGGCCGGTCGTGGAAGTACCGGGCGCAGCCCATCAGGGTGCCGGTCGTCCCGGCGCCGACGAACAGCACGTCGAGCTCCGGGAACGCGGCCTCCACCTGTGGTCCGGTCAGGCTCACGTGCGACGCCCAGTTGGCCGGGTTGGCGTACTGGTTGAGCCAGACGTAGCGGTCGTCGGCCTCGGTCAGCGACCGGACCAGTGCGATCCGGGTGGCGAGGAACCCGCCGGCGGCGTCGGGTACGTCGACCACCCGCACCTGGGCTCCGAGCGCCTCCATCAACCGGTGTGTCGTCGGGTTGCACCGGGGATCGGTGACGCAGACGAACCGGTAGCCGCGGCTCGCCGCGATCATCGCGAGCGCGACGCCGAGGTTCCCGGACGACGACTCGACCAGCACCGACCAGGGGTGCAACCGGCCGGCCCGCTCGGCCTCGGTGACCATGCCGAGCGCGGCCTTCAGCTTGACCGATCCGGCGAAGTTGAACCCCTCGCACTTGAGATAGAGCGACCGGCCGAGTGTCCCGGCCAGGTCGACGTACAGGTCGTCGGTGTTGAACTGTTCGGGGGCGGAGATGACGGTCATCGTCGACCTCTCTGGGCGTTCCGCTCAGCCGTGCCGGCTCAGCTCGTGGAAGAAGTCGTCGACGGTGTGCAGCTCACCGGAGCGGGCGACGTGCGCGTACACGTACCGCCCGACGGCGAGGTCCAGCACACCGAGGCCGAACGGGGAGAAGACGACGGTGCGGTCCGCGGGCACCGTCAGCGTGCCGGCCAGCACCTCGTCGAGGGTCCCGGCGACGAAGTCCCGGTTGCCGGTGCGCTGCTCGGCCAGGTGCGGCGAGGTGTCCGCCTTGAGGCAGTGCTCGACGTCGTCGAGCACGTTGAACGCGTCCAGCACGATCTCCGCGGACAGGTCCCGCAGCGACACGTTCAGCACCAGCGGATGGTGGGCGAACCAGTCCGGGTCGTGCACGTGCGGCGATCCGGCGACGGTCGCGAACACCACCAGATCGCACGCCCGGACCAGTGACCCGACGTCGTCGAACAGCCGCACCGCGGCACCGGGAACGGTGCGCGAGGCGTGCGCGGCGAACCCGCGGGCCGAATCGGCCGACAGGTCGAACACCGCGACGTCGTCGGCGGGCCAGCCGGTGCCGACCAGGAAGGTGTGGATGTAGCGCGCGATCAGACCGGTGCCGACGAACCCGATCCGGCGCGGCCGCCCGCGGTCCCGGGAGAGCCGGTCGGCCGCGGACGCGGCCGATGCCGCGGTGCGGGTCGCGGAGATGATGGAGCTCTCCAGGCAGGCGTACGGGTACCCGGTGTCCGGGTCGTTGAGGATGAGCACGGCGGAGGCGCGCGGGATCCCCCGGTCGACGTTCGCCGGGAAGCTGGAGATCCACTTTATCCCGTCGACGCCGGTCGTCCCGCCGGTGCCGGCCAGCGAGGCGGGCAACGCGATGATCCGCGACGACGGCCGGTCCGGGAACCGCAGGAAGTACGACGGCGGGTTCACCGTCCCGCCGGACCCGTGCACCCGGTAGGTCCGCTCGACCAGCTCGACGAGCTCCTTCTCCCGCCCGGCCAGCGCCCGCGCGACCTGGGCGCCCGGGACGACCGCGAACGGCGGCACCGCGGCCGCCATCAGGCGTCCCCCGGGACGGGCACGACGACGCCGTCGGTCAGCGCGACCACGACGTCCCGCTCGCCGGTGTAGGGGTCCCGGCCGTGCGCGACGCGCAGGTTGTCGACGACGAGCAGATCGCCGTCGTGCCACGGCTCGCGCACCGCGTGCCGCTCGTGCGCCTCGTTGATCAGGTCCACCACGTCGGCCGGGACGGGTGTCCCGTCGCCGAACCGGGTCGAGAACGGCAGCCCGTCCGGGCCGTGCAGCTCCACCAGGAACTCGCGGACCTCGGGATCCATCGCGTGCTCGGAGAGGAAGGCGATCTGGTTGAACCAGACCTTCTCCCCCGTCCCCGGGTGCACCAGCACGCCGTGCCGGCGCTGCCGGGTGCGCAGTCCGCCGCCGGGCAGCCACTCGGTGGCGATCGCGGCCGCCCGGCAGTAGCGCTCGACGGCCGCCGGATCGTCGGTGCCGAACGCCTCCTCCCAGGACGCCCCGATCTCGGCGCCGTAGCTGCGGACCAGCAGCCAGCCGTCCCGCTCGACCCGCTCGACGAGCCCGGCGGGCAGCTCGTCGACGACCCGGGCGGTGTCGACCAGCGGCGTCACGCCGCCGGTCGCCGGCGCGCGCAGGCAGGCGAACAGCAGCGTCGCCGGCGTCTCGTGCACGTAGGACAGCTCGTGATGGGCGCACATCGGCTGCCGGGCGGGCCACGGCGTCGTCGAGTACACGCCGTCGGAGCGCACGGTGCGGGCGGCGAACGCCTCCCGTTCCACGTAGCCGCCGGTGCCGAGGCGGGCGGCGACGCCGGCCACGTCGGCCACCGTGCGCAGGCCGAGCCCGCGCACCAGGACGGCGCCGTGCGCGTCGACGAGATCGTGCAGCGCGTCGCCGTGCCGGTCGGCCCAGCCGGCCGGGTCGGCGCCGGGACCGGTGTCGAGCACCGGTGGTCGTCCGGGGTCCACGCGCACCCCGAGCAGTGATCCGGTCATCGTTCTCTCCCCCTGGTGGTGGTCAGTCCGGGAGCAACCCGGCGAGGTCGGTCAGGACGGGATGGTCGAGCACGTCGCGCACGGTGACGGCGCGGTCCAGCGCGATCACCAGCTTCACCGCGGACAGCGAGGTGCCGCCGAGCCCGGTGAAGTGGTCGGACGGCGAGACGGCGCCGGCGGGCAGGTCCAGCACGGCGGCGACGGCGTCGACCACCCGCCGCTGGTTCGCGGTGACGGCGCCGGCCGGGGTGCCCGCGGCGCCGCCCCCGGCGGCCGCCCGTGCGGTGAGCGCGGCCCGGTCGGTCTTGCCGTTCGGGGTGACCGGCAGCCGGTCGAGCCGGTGCACGGCCGCGGGCACCAGGTAGGCGGGCAGCACCTCGGCGAGCCGGGCCCTGACCTGCTCGGGTCCCGGCCCGTCGCCGGTGCGGTAGGCGACCAGCTGCGGTCCGCCGGGCAGCTCACCGACGACGACGCAGGCGTCCCGCACCCCGGGCACGCCCAGCAGCGCGTTCTCGATCTCGCCGATCTCGATCCGGAAACCGCGCAGCTTGACCTGGTTGTCCCGGCGGCCGAGGAACTCCAGCTGCCCGTCCGGCCGCCAGCGCCCGTGGTCGCCGCTGCGGTAGAGCCGCTCGCCGGGCCGGTGCGGGTCGGTCCCGAACGCGGCCGCGGTGCGCTCGGGATCGTTGACGTAGCCGCGCCCGACGCAGACGCCGGAGAAGACGATCTCGCCGGGCGCCCCGAGCGGGACCGGCGCCAGGTCGTCGTCGACGACGTAGACCCGGACGCCGGGCACCGGCCCGCCCAGCGGGACCCGGTCGCCGTCGGGGGCGGAGCGGAGCACGGCGTGGTTGGTGTCGTCCGAGGTCTCGGTGAGCCCGTAGGCGTTGACCAGCGGAACGCCGGGGAAGGTCCGGAACCAGCGTTGCACCAGCTCCTTCTTCAGCGCCTCGCCGGTCGCCGAGACCATCCGCAGGTCCGGCAGCGGGGCCGGGTGCCGCTCCAGGTAGGCCAGGACGACCTCCAGGTAGCCGGGCACCAGCTGGACGACGGTCACCCGGTGCGCGACGAGCGTGTCGAGGAACCGGCGGACGTCGAGGATGGCGTCCTGCTCGACGAGCAGCGTGCGGCCGCCGGCGAGCGGCCCGGCGACGAGCTGCCACAGCGAGATGTCGAAGCACTGCGGCGCGGTCTGGGCGACCACGCTGCCCGGGCCCAGCCGCAGGTCCTCGATCTTGGCGAGCAGGTGGTTGAGCATCCCCGCGTGCTCGCACATCGCGCCCTTGGGCTCGCCGGTGGAGCCGGAGGTGAAGTACAGGTAGGCCAGCCCGTCGGCCGGGACGTCCGGGAGCGGGCCGGGCCCGTCCTCGTCGACCGCCGCGGCGACGGTGAGCACGGTGCCCGGCACGCCGGCCGCGTCCAGGTGGGCCCGCGCGCCGGGGGTGGTGAGCGCCCAGCGGCAGTCCGCCCGGCGCAGCGTGCGGGCGATCCGGGCGGCCGGGAAGTGCGGCTCCACCGGCAGGTAGGCCCCGCCGGCGCGGAACACCGCGAGCACCGCGACCAGCCAGTCCAGGTCCCGTTCGGCGACGACGGCGACGACGTCCTCGGCGGCCAGGCCGCGGGCGAGCAGGGCGCGGGCCACGCGGCCGGAGCGGCGGTCCAGCTCGGCCCGGGTCAGCGTCGCGCCGGCGTGCTCGGCGACGATCTCGTCCGGCGCGGCGGCCGCGGCGTCGGCGAGCAGCTCGTGCACCCGCCGGTCCGGCAGCGCGCGGGGCCGGCCGGCCAGCTCGCCGAGCTGGTGCGCCCGCTCGGCGGCCCCGACCAGCGCCGAGGGACGCACCGGGGTGTCCGGCCCGGCGGCGGCCAGCGCGAGCGCGGTGGCGTGGTAGCCGCCGATCCGGGCGGCGGCGTCGGCGTCGAGATGGTCGCGCCGGTAGGCCAGGTGCAGTCCGCCCGGGTCGGCGGAGACCCGCAGCGCGGCCGGGGCCGGATCGGTCTGCGGGTCCGTTCCGCGCGGCCCGGTCCGGCCCAGTGCGCCGGGCTGCACCTCGACCACGCCGTGCGCGGCGGGCCGCGGATCGAGCACGGTGCCGAACCCGGGCACGGCGGTGCCCAGCGCGGCGGCGAGCGCGGGCAGGTCCGGGACCGGCCGGGCGGCCGTCGCGGCGAGCGCCGCGGCCGCGTCCCGGACCAGCGCCGCCCAGGTGCCGGTGACCCGCAGCGGCACCGGCACCGGTGTCCCGTCCGGTCCGGCCGGGACGCCCGTCGTCACCTCGGGATCGCCGGACAGCGCGGCGAGGACGGCGGCGTGCGCGGCGAGCAGCACCGCGTCCGGTCCGGCGCCGGTCACCGCACCGACCCGGTCCACGGTGCCCCGGGCGAGCGGCTCGTCGTGCACCGCGGTGCCGGGCCGTGGGCGGCCGGTCCAGACCGGTGCGGCGGTGGCGCCGCCGCCGCGCAGCACCCGCTCCCAGTGCCCGTCCGGGTCCGGATCGGCCCGGTCCGCCGGGAGGCCGGTCCGGGAGGTGGGGATGCTCGTCATCGTGCGGTCGCTCCGTTCGCTCGGACGTGGTGGGTGGCGCGCGCCGGGTTGCCCTCCCAGACCGCACCGGCCGGGACCTCCTCGCCCTTCATGAGGAAGGCGTCGCAGCCGATCCGGGCGCCGTCGCCGACGACGGCTCCGTAGTGCACGAAGGCGCCGACGTCGAGGCAGGCCCCGGCGCCGACGGTGATGCCGGCGGACTTGAACGTGCCGTCCTCCTGCGAGTGGCACTGGATGACCGATCCGGCGTTGAGGACGGCGTCGTCGCCGATGGTGACCAGGGTGCGGTCGGTCATGGCGCCGCCGTCGTCGAACACCCGCCTGCCGATCCGGACGCCCAGCGCCCGGGAGGCGACGTTCTTGAAGGGGGTCCCGGCGAGCATCCGGTCCCAGCCCTGCACGACGAGCTTCCAGTAGCGCTCGTGCCACCAGAAGTACGGGTCGTACACCGAGCAGAACCGGGGCCGCAGCGGCCGCCACAGGGTCGCCAGCCGCTCCACCGCGACCGTGTAGACCATCGTGAACAGCAGCGACACCAGCAGCTGGATCCCCACCGCGACCGGCCCCAGCGGGACCAGCACGTCGGCGAGCAGCAACGTCAGCAGGACCACCCCGACCGTGCCGCCCCAGCGCAACAGCAGCGCCAGCCCGATGGTGCGCCGGTTGTACCGGTTCTTGGCGCGCAGCCGCCGGTGCAGGTCCAGGCCGGTCTCCAGGTGGGCGAACCGGCCGTCCCGGGCGACCGAGCGGGGGATCTCGAACGGCGGCGAGCCGAGCAGGCCGACCCGGCTGCGGACCGGGCCGTCGGTGGGCACCAGCGTCTTGGTGGCGAGCAGGCAGTCGTCCCCGACCCGGGCGCCCGCGGGATAGGCGATCCGGTTGCCGAAGAACGAGTTCGACCCGATCCGGGTCCGGTTGATCACGAATGCCGTGTCCGAATAGTCGGCATTCATGATCGACAGGCCGTCGGCCACCATTGTCCCGGTCCCGATCGAACTCGCGAACGGGGTCTCGTGCTTCACCGCGGTACCGAAATTCGTTCCCGTCTGCGGGACCAGCCGAAGATCGTGTCCGATCATCCGGAGATATCCGACGATGTAGGAACTGTCCCCCAGCAGGTACGTGAAGAACTTGATGTTCGTGATGCGCAGGATCGTCCGGTGCAGGGTGTAGCGGAACCCGAAGAGCGGATACGCCCGCCCCTCGACGAGCCCGCGGCCGAGGATCCGGGCGAGCACGGCCGCCGACAGCAGACCGGCGACGATCCCCAGCACCAGCAGCGCGGCGGCCAGCGCCATCGCGTCCAGGTAGAGCAGCGGCGATCCCGGATCGGCGGTGGCGGTGCCGAGCACCGTCTCCAGCTGCGGCACCCGCAGCAGCACCGCATCGGCGACGCCGGTGCCCAGCGGCAGCCACACCAGCAGCAGCACCAGCAGCTGCCCGAGTCCGTAGCCGGCCCGGCGGGCCGGCCCGCACGGGGCCGCGGCGGGCGAGCCCGGATCGCCGCCGCCGGGCCGGGCGGGCGTGCCCCACCAGGTCTCCCCCGCCCCGATCCGCTGCCCGGTGTGCAGCGAGGACGCGTGCGCGAGCCGGCCGCCGTCGCCGATCTCGGTGCCGATGTCGACCACGGTGGCCTCGCCGACGACGACGTCCGCACCGATCGTGACCGGGCCGGTCCGCACCCGGCCCGGCTCGGCCCGGTAGCAGGCCAGCAGCGAGTCCTTGCGGAGCACCGTGCGGGCCCCGACGGTCAGCAGATCGGGGCAGGCCGGCAGGGTTCGGGACAGCATCACCACGCCCGGCCCGATCCGGGCGCCGAGCGCCCGCAGGTAGAGCGGGAGCACCGGCGACCCGGTGCCGACCAGCATCAGCGGGTTGGTCCGCACCAGCGTCCTGGCCAGCCAGAACCGGTAGTAGGCCGGCGACCACAGCGGGATCTCGCGGGCGGTCCAGCGCCCGACCAGGAGCCACTTCGCGGCGATCGGGAGGACCGTGAAGACGGCGAACGCCAGCGACACCGCGGCCAGCGAGCGCAGGTAGAAGTCGAGCAGGCCGGAGCCGCGGGCGACCCAGAGGTACACGGTGCCGAGCAGTGCCCCGTAGCCGAGGGTGAAGGCGACGAAGGTGGCGAGCTGGGCGGCGCCGCAGAGCAGGTAGGCCCGGGTGGACGCGCGCGGCGGCACGGCAAGGGCCGCGGCGGGCACCGCGCCCGGCGCAGGGGCGGGGCCGAGCGCCGCGGCCAGACCGGCCGGCGTGGGATGGGCGTAGACGTCGGTCATCGCCACGTCGGGCAGGTCGTCGCGGCGGCGGACCCGGGCGCAGAAGCGGGCCAGCACCATCGAGTCGGCACCCGCGTCGTCGAAGAAATGATCCGTCGGCCGGACCGGCAGCCCGACCATTTCCCCGAGGATCGCGCAGAATTCACCGGCCACGCCGGGTGCGTCGACCGCCACGGAATGCGACACGGATCTTCTCCCCCGGGGACCATGATTTCCGGCCGCCGACCGGATCGGCCGGCATCTTCGTTGATCGGGATCGTTTCACGTTTCAATGCTGTTACGGGAGCTGTTTTCCCGCCACCCGTCCGGCCCAGTGCCGGGCATTCGTCCACAATTGTCGGACGCAGCATTCGGTCCGCGGCGTTCATGTCGCCGCGGTCGACGGGGACACGGTGTCGCGTGTCCCGCATCACTACCTTCGGGGGTCGTTGCGCGGCGGTTCACCGTGAGTCCGTTTGTGATACAGCTCACACGTTCCGTCCGGGTTCACCCGCACGGGCGGCCCGCCCCGGCGCGTGCACCGGGACGGCGGCGGGCCCGCCGCACATGATGGGCGGGCCCCACCGATCCGAGGAGATGACGTGCCCGGCCCGACCCGCCGCACCGTGCTCACCGGCATCGTCGGGACCGCGCTGGGCGGCCTCCTCCCGGAGCTCCCGGCGGCCCCCGCGCCGTCGCGGCGGACCGGGGACCCGTTCACCCTCGGCGTCGCGTCCGGCGATCCCGCACCGGACGGGATGGTGCTCTGGACCCGGCTCGCGCCGCGCCCGGACGCCGGGGACGGGCTCGGCGGGATGGCCGGACGGCCCGCCGTCGTCGAGTGGGAGATCGCCGAGGACGAGCGGTTCACCCGGGTCGTCGGCCGCGGCAGCGAGACCGCGGTGCCCGAGCTCGCCTACAGCGTGCACGCCGAGCCGGCCGGGCTGCTGCCGGGCCGCGACTACTTCTACCGGTTCCGCTCCGACGGGCACCTGTCCCCCGCGGCCCGCACCCGCACCACCCCGGCCGCCGGGGCCGCGGTGCCCGCGCTGACGGTGGCCGCCGCGTCCTGCGCGAAGTTCGGCGCCGGGCACTTCACCGCCTACCGGGCGCTGGCCGCCGACGAGCCCGAGCTCGTGCTGCACCTGGGCGACTACATCTACGAGACCGACGAGGGCGAGGTCCGCGATCCCGGCGGGCCCGAGCCGACCGACCTCGCCGGCTACCGGCGCACGCACGCCCACCAGAAGACCGACGCCGACCTGCAGGCCGCGCACGCCGTCGCCCCCTGGCTGGTGGTCTGGGACGACCACGAGCTGGTCAACAACTGGGCGGGCGGCGACCGCGGGCGCGCACCGGACCGGCGGCGCGCCGCGTTCCAGGCGTACTACGAGCACATGCCGCTGCGCCGGGCGTCGCTGCCGCGCGGCCTGGACCTGCAGCTCTACCGCCGGATCGGCTGGGGCTCGCTGGCGACGTTCCACATGCTCGACACCCGCCAGTACCGCGGCGACGGCTCGATCACCGGCGCCGGGCAGGAGCGCTGGCTGCTCGACGGGTTCCGCAGCTCCACCGCCGGCTGGGACGTGCTGGGCCAGCAGGTCTTCTTCGCCCGGCGCAGCGGCGGGCGCAAGTCCCGGGACACCTGGGAGGCGTTCCCGGAGTCCCGGGACCGGATCGTCCGCGGCTGGACGGACGCCGGCGTCCGGAACGCGGTCGTGCTGACCGGGGACGAGCACGTCCACCACGCCAACGAGATCCTCCCCGGCGGCGACCGGGACGCGCGCCCGGTCGGCACCGAGCTGGTCACCACCTCGGTCACCTCCGGCGGCGACGGCGGTGACGGCGACGGCGACGGTGGCTCCGAGAACCCGCACATCCGCTACCGGGAGGACCGGCGCGGCTACCTGCTGACCCGGTTCGAGCCCGCGCAGCTGCGCGCCGACTTCCGGGTGGTCGAGCAGGTCAGCCGCCCCGGCGCGCCGGTCCGCACCGCGGCGACGTTCACCGTGCCCGACCGCGAGCCGGGCCTGCACCGCGGCTGAGACCGCCGGTCGCGGGCCCGGGCGTCGTCGATTCGGATGACCGGCGCTAACACCGGCTGCTCCGTCCGCGACATCCCGTTCGTCCGAGCGGTGGTGCTCCACCGCCTCCCACCACGGTCGACGGAGACCCGCCATGACCCTGCTGCACCGCCCGTATCCCGCGGTCCTCGACGACCGCGGCGTCCCGACCTGGGTGGTCCTGCTCATCACCGCGCTGCTGGCGATCGCCGTCGGGGCGCTGCTGGTGCTGCCGTTCGTCGGGATCGGCTGAACAGGTCCCGGGGAGGAGATACTGGGGGCGATGGTTCCCCCGCCGGTCCGCCCGCTGCCCGATCTCCCGGTCACCGCCGTCCTCGACGACCTGCGACGGGCGCTCGACCGGCACGGCTCCGGCGTGCTCGTCGCGCCGCCCGGCACCGGCAAGACCACCCTGGTGCCGCTCGCCCTGGCCGGGCTGCCCGCCGGCGACGACGTCCGGGCCGCCCCGGCCGGCCGGGTGCTGGTCGCCGAGCCGCGCCGGGTCGCCGCCCGGGCCGCGGCCGCCCGGATGTCGTCGCTGCTGGGCACCCCGGTCGGCGGGACCGTCGGCTACCGGGTCCGCGGCGACGCCCGCACCGGGCCGGACACCCGGGTCGAGGTGGTGACCTCCGGGCTGCTGCTGCGCAGGCTGGCCGCCGATCCGGAGCTGGCCGGGGTGTCCACGGTGGTGCTCGACGAGGTGCACGAGCGGCATCTGGACGCCGACCTGCTGCTCACCCTGCTGCTCGACGCCCGCGACGGGCTGCGGCCCGATCTGCGGCTGCTCGCCACCTCCGCGACCCTCGACGCGGCCCGCCCGGCCGCGCTGCTCGGCGGCACCGGCGGGCCCGCCCCGGTGCTGGAGGTCGCCGCCCGGACCCACGACGTCGCCGTCACGCACGTGCCGCCGGCCCGCGGCGAGCGGATCGAGGCCGTCGTCGCGCGGACCGCGGTGCGCGCGCTGGAGCACGGCAGCGTGCTCGCGTTCCTGCCCGGCGTCGCCGAGATCGGCCGGGTCGCCGCCGCGCTGCGCGGGCGTGAACTCGACGCCGACGTGCTGCCGCTGCACGGCAGGCTGCCCGCGGCCGAGCAGGACGCCGCGCTGCGGGAGGGCCCGCGACCGCGGATCGTGCTGTCGACGGCGGTCGCCGAGTCCAGCCTGACCGTGCCCGGGGTGCGGGCGGTCGTCGACTCCGGACTGGCCCGGGTGCCGCACGTCGACCACCGGCGCGGGCTGTCCGGGCTGGTCACCCGGCGGGTGTCCCGGGCGGTCGCGACGCAGCGGGCCGGGCGCGCCGGGCGCGAGGCACCGGGCGTCGCCTACCGGTGCTGGCCGGAGGGCGAGGGCCTCGCCGACGCGCCGGAACCCGAGATCCGCACCGCCGACCTGACCGGGCTGGCGCTGGACCTCGCCGTCTGGGGCACCCCGGACGGTGCCGGCCTGCGCTGGTGGGACGAGCCGCCGCCGGGCCCGCTGGCCGCCGGGCGCGCGGTGCTCACCGCGCTCGGCGCGCTGGACGCCGAAGGGGCGGTCACCGCCCGCGGCCGCCGGATCGCCGCGCTCGGGCTGCATCCGCGGCTGGCCAGGGCACTGCTCGACGGCGCCGACGCCGGTGCCCCGGCCGACGTCGCCGGGATCGTGGCCGTGCTCGACGACGACACCCTCGCCGGCCCGGCCGACGACCTGGTCGCGGCGCTCGCCCGGCTGCGCTCCGGGGAGGCGCCGGGGGCGCGGCGCTGGCGGGGTGAGCGGGACCGGCTGGCCCGGACGCTGCGGCGCACCGGCCCCGGCGTCGGCACCGACCCCGGCTCCGGCAGCGGCTCCGGCTCCGGCAGCGGCTCCGGCTCCGGCTCCGGCTCCGGCAGCGGCTCCGGCTCCGGCTCCGGCTCCGGCAGCGGCAGCGGCAGCGGCACCGACCCCGGCAGCGGCTCCGGTCCCGGCACTGGCTCTGGCACCGGCTCTGGCTCCGGCTCCGGCAGCGGCTCCGGCACCGGCACCGGCTCCGGCTCCGGCAGCGGCTCCGGCGGCCGCCCCGGCGGCGGCGGGCAGCGCAGCCGGATGTCCGGGCCCGAGCTCGCGGCGCTGGTCACCGGGCTCGCGCACCCGGAACGGCTCGCCCGGCGCCGGGACACCGGATCCGGGGTGTACCTGATGGCGGGCGGGACCGCCGTCGAGGTGCCGCCGGGACCGCTGCGCGACGCCGAGTGGCTCGCCGTCGCGGTCGCCGACCGGCGCCCCGGTGAGGTGCACGGCCGGGTCCGGCTGGCCGCCGCCACCGACCGGGAGACCGCGGAGCGGGCCGGTACGGCGCTGCTCGTCAGCGGCGCCGAGGTGGTCTGGGCGGACGGCGACGTGCGCGCGCGCACCGTGCACCGGCTCGGCGCGATCGTGCTCGCCGAGCGGCCCGATCCGCGTCCCGCACGGGACGCCGTGCGTTCGGCGCTGGTCGCCGGGCTGCGCGCGGAGGGCACCGGGCTGCTGCGCTGGACGGCGGCCGCGTCGTCGCTGCGGGAGCGGCTCGGGTTCCTGCACCGGGTGCTCGGCGAGCCGTGGCCGGACGTCGGCGAGGAGGCGCTGCTGGCCTCGGCGGAGGACCCGGCCGGCTGGCTCGCCGGGCCGCTGGCCACCGCCCGGCGGCGCGCCGATCTCGCCCGGGTGGACGCCGGGCAGGCGCTGCGGGCCCACCTGGCCGCGCACGTCGGCGGGCTCGCCGGGCGGATCGACGAGCTCGCCCCGGAACGGCTCGCCGTGCCGTCCGGGTCGCGGATCGCGCTCGACTACTCGGGGGACGCGCCGGCGCTGCCGGTCCGGGTGCAGGAGGTGTTCGGCTGGACCGGCTCACCGGCCGTCGCGGGCGGGCGGGTGCCGGTGGTGCTGCACCTGCTGTCCCCGGCCGGGCGGCCGGCGGCGGTGACCGCGGACCTGCCGTCGTTCTGGGAGACCGGGTACCCGCAGGTCCGGGCGGAGCTGCGCGGCCGCTACCCGAAGCACGCGTGGCCGGAGGACCCGCGGACCGCCGTCCCGGCGCGGGGCACCGGGCGCCGCCGGTGACCGGTCAGCCGATCCGCTCGGCGAACACCACGACGTTGTCGGTGTAGCTGTCCGCGGACCGGTCGAAGGCGCCGCCGCAGGTGATCAGCCGCAGTCCGGCGTGGTCGAGGTCCCCGTACACCTCGGCGGTCGGGAACTCCGCCTTCGGGTACTGGCCGGTCCGGGTCACCACGAACGCCACGGTGCCGCCGTCGGCGCGGTCGACGACGATCCGGTCGCCGGGGACGAGCGTCGCCAGCTCGGCGAAGGCGCCCGGGCGGCCCTTCCAGTCGACGTGCGCGGCGAGCACCGCGGGCCCCAGCTCGCCCGGGGTGGGCGCGCCGGTGAACCAGCCGACGGTGCCCGCCGAGTCGGGGACCTCCATCGTGCCGTCCGGGTGCAGGCCCAGCGGCACCGGTTCGGTGTCCAGGCCGAGCCGGTCCACCCGCAGCCGGACGGGCTCGGAGCGCAGCAGGGTGCCCGGGCCGTCCGGCAGCAGCGCCGAGCCGGCCCGGGCGCCGTCGTGCACCCCGGTCGCGGCGACCGGGGTGGTCGCCGGCCCGGCGGGCGGGGCGCCGGCCGGGGCGGCGAGTGCGACCAGTGCCGACGCCGCCAGCACCGGTACGGCGACCCGCAGCGCCCGCCGCGCCCGGCCGGCCCGCCGCCGCGCGCCGCGATCCGCCGTTCCCCGCCCGGCCCGGTCGCGCACCGGCCGGGTGGGGAACGGCGGGACGGTCACGGTCGCCGGACTCAGCCGCGCCGGGCGCCGACCATCCGGCGGGCCGCGAACGCTCCGACCCCGCCGGCGGCCAGCGCGCCCAGCGCGACCGGGAGCATCTCGGCCGGTCCGCCGCCGGCCTCGACGCCACCGACCGGGGTCGCGCTGACCTGGGTGGTGTCGTCATCGGAGCCGGTCGGGGCGGCGCCCGGGTAGGCGTGGTTCTCGCAGGCCACGCCGTCGCCGTCGGCGTCGAGCCGCTCCGGGTCGCCGGGGAGCAGCGCGGCCTGCGCCTCCTCCTGGGTGGCGAAGTCGGCACAGTCGCGGTCCTGCGCGAACGCGGCTCCGGCGAGCGGCACGGTGGCCGCTACGGCGAGCAGCGCAGCGGCGGGGAGGGTACGCAGACGCATCGGGGTGGTCCTTCCGGGGGAACGGGTCGATCAGGTTGGGGAGCCCATCTCCTTAACGACTCCGCTGTGGCATGCGTTACACCCGATCGTGAACCGGGTTGAACCCGGCGACGCCCCCGGCGGAGGGTGGCGCCGTGACGCCCACCCCGGCACCGGCCGACCTCCCCACCCCCGACGACGTCCTGGCCGCCGCGCAGGTGCTGCGCGGGACCGCCCACCGGACCCCGGTGCTGACCTCCCGGCTGACCGACGCCGAGCTCGGCGCCACCGTGCTGGTGAAGGCGGAGAACCTGCAGCGCACCGGGAGCTTCAAGTTCCGCGGCGCGTTCCACACGCTGTCCCGGCTCGACGACGCCCGGCGCCGCGCCGGGGTGGTCACCTTCTCCTCCGGCAACCACGCCCAGGCGCTCGCGCTGGCCGCACGGCTGCTGACGATCCCGGCGACGATCGTCATGCCGCAGGACGCGCCCGCGTCGAAGGTCGCCGCCACCCGCGGCTACGGCGCCCGGATCGTGCACTACGACCGCTACACCGAGGACCGGGCCGCGATCGCCGCCGATCTCGCCGCCCGCGACGGGCTCACCCTGGTGCCGCCGTACGACCATCCGCACGTGATCGCCGGGCAGGGCACCGCGGTGCTGGAGCTGCTGGAGGACCACGGCCCGCTGGACGCGCTGTTCGTCTGCCTGGGCGGCGGCGGGCTGCTGTCCGGCTCGCTGCTGGCGGTGCAGGCGCTCTCCCCCGGCTGCGCCGTGTTCGGCGTCGAGCCCGAGGCCGGCGACGACGGCAGGCAGTCACTGCGGGCCGGCCGGATCGTCACCATCGCGCAGCCGCGCACGCTGGCCGACGGCGCCGCGACCACGCACCTGGGCGAGCTGACCTTCCCGATCATCGCCGGGCACGCCGAGGACGTGCTGACCGTGCCGGACGACGCGCTGGTCGGGGCCATGGCGCTGTTCGCGTCCCGGTACAAGGTGGTCGTCGAGCCGACCGGGGCGCTGGCGTTCTGCGGGATGCGGGCGGCCGTCGCCGCCGATCCGGAGCGGTTCGCCGGGCGGCGGATCGGGGTGACGGTGTCCGGCGGGAACGTCGACCTGGACCGGTTCGCGGCCCTGGTCGGCCCGGCGTGAGCCCGGTCAGGCGGCGCCGGTGGCCGCGGCGCGACGGCTGCGCCGGTGGTGCAGCACCCCGGCGCCGACGGCGAAGGCGAGCAGCACCCCGGCGGTGACCCGGGCCGCGGCCGAGCCGGAGCCGCCGTCCCCGGCGTCCGGCTCGGAACCGGCGGCGACGACCGCCGGGATCAGGTTCCAGACGGTGTGGAAGGCGCAGGACACCCACAGCCCGCCCCGGCCCAGCGCGAGGAACCCGAGCAGCAGCCCGAGCGCACCGGTGCTCACCACGTAGGCGACCGTGACCCCGGGGTTCAGGCTGTGGCACAGGCCGAAGACGACCGCGCTGAACAGGACGGCGCCGTAGCTGCCCAGGTCGCGCCGGACGGCCTGCATCAGGTAGCCGCGGAACAGGATCTCCTCGGTCGACGCCTGCACCGCGACGGTCACCAGCAGCACCAGCACCACGAGCAGGCCCGGTGACACCGGATCGGGCCCGGCGTCGGCGCCCCCGCCCGCCGGTGGGGCGAGCACCGCGACCAGCACCTGCAGCGCGGCGAACAGGACGATCGCGGTCAGCACCCCGACGAGCACGCCGACCGCCGGGCGCGGCACCCGGAAGCCGAGATCGGCGACAACGCGTCCCTCGCGGAACCGCAGCCACAGCACGAGCACGATCAGCGGCGGCAGGAAGGCGATCAGGTCGCCGATCGCCAGCCCCTGCCAGCCGTCCGCCGGCAGACCGGTGAGCCGGCTGATCGCGAGCAACAGGTAGCCGCCGGCGAGGACCAGCGCGACGACCCCGGCGGTGGGCAGCAGCACCCGGCGGATCCGGGTGCCGGCCGTGCTGCTCGCGGTGGAGGACGCCATCCGCCGAATCTAGGCCGGACTCCCCCGATCTCCTTTCCCCGCAACGCATTCACACCCGACCGGGTGGCCGACGGACCCCCGCAGCGGGCGGGTGACCTCACCCGATCCGCAGCACCGGCTTCCCCGGCGCCCGGTCCGGCGACTCCAGGTAGTCGTGCGCGGCGGCGACGTCGGCGAGATCGAAGATCCGGTCGACCAGCGGGGTGAGGGTCCCCGCCGCCAGCCCGGCCCGCGCGAACGCCACCGCCCGGGCCAGCACCGCCGGATCGCCCACCACCTCGCGGACGTGGAACCGGCGCAGCCACACCGGTGCGTACCCGGCGGCGGGCAGCGGCGTCGGCTCCCCGGACAGGCCGCCGTGCACGATCACCGCACCGCCCGGCGCGCAGGCCCGGACCAGCCGTTCCACGCCGGGCCCGCCCTCGGCGTCGAGCACCAGATCGGCACCGCCGCCGAGGGCCTCGCGCAGCCGCTCGGCGTCCGGGGTGCCGGTGAGGACCTCGTCCGCGCCGGCCGCACGCAGCGCGTCGCCGTGCCGGCCGTCCGGCACCACCGCCACCGCCCGCGCGCCGACGTGCCGGGCGATCTGCAGCGCCGCGGCGCCGATGCTGTTCGACGCCGCGGTGACCAGCAGCCGGTCCCCCTCGCGCAGCCGGACCGCGTGCCGGGTCATCCCCCACACCGTCAGCAGCGGCATCCAGAGCGCGGCCGCGCCGGCGTCGTCGAGACCGGACGGGCGGGCCAGCAGCGCACCGGCCGGGACGATCGCCTCCTCGGCGTACACCGGGTGCGTGTTCTGCGACGACGCCGGCAGCACGCACACCTCGTCGCCGGGGCGCCACGGCCCGGCGTCCGGCCCGGTGGCGAGCACCGTCCCGGTGCACTCGCTGCCCAGACCGGCCGGCAGCACCGGGGCCTCCAGGTAGGTGCCGCGCCGGAAGTTCACCTCGGACCGGTTGAGCCCGACCGCGCGCACCCGGATCCGGACCTCGCCGGGACCCGGATCGCGCAGCTCGACGTCCTCGATCCGCAGCACCTCCGGGCCACCCGTCTCGTGGAAGCGGACCGCGCGCACCGTGGAGCCGCTCACCGGACACCGTCCCGGCGCTGCGGCACCCCGGGATCGTCGTCGCGCAGCTCCGGTGGCAGCAGCTCCTGCGGGAAACCCTGCCAGGCGACCGGGCGCAGGAAGCGGGACACCGCGCCGGCCCCGACGGAGGTGGTCGACGGCGCCGTCGTCGCCGGGTAGGGGCCGCCGTGCTGCTGCGCCCAGCTCACCGTCACCCCGGTCGGCCAGCCGTTCCAGACCAGCCGCCCGGCCAGCCCGGCGAGCAGCGGGAGGAGCTCGGGCAGCTCCGGGTCGCCCGGGTTGCCGTGCACGGTCGCGGTGAGCGCGCCGCCGAGCGCGCGCAGCGCCGCGTGCAGCTCCCCGGTGCCGGACCAGGTGACCAGCAGGGTGCTCGGGCCGAAGCACTCGGCGCCGAGTGCGTCCGGATCGGCGGCGAGCGCGGCGGCCGTGGTCACGTGCGCGGACGGCCGCGGGGCGAGCCCGTCCCCGGTGTCACCCGCCGCGGTCGACGAGTGGACGCCGGGGTGCGCGGCCAGTGCGGCGCGCCGCTGCGCGAACGCCTGCGCGCCGGCCGCGGTGAGCATCGGCTGCGGCTCGACCGCGGCGATCGCCTCCTGCACCCGGCCCTCCAGCCCGGACCCGGCCGGCACGAACACGACACCGGGCTGGGTGCAGAACTGCCCCGCACCCAGCGTCGCCGAGCCGACCAGCCCGGACACGATCTCGTCCGGCCGGCCGGCGGCCGCCGACGGGGTGACGACGACCGGGTTCACGCTGCCCAGCTCGCCGAAGAACGGGATCGGCACCGGGCGGGCGGCGGCGATGTCGTGCAGGGCGCGGCCGCCGTGCACCGACCCGGTGAAGGCGGCCGCGGCGATCCGCGGGTCGCGCAGCGCGTCGACGCCGGTCTCGACCCCCTCGACGAGCGCGAACGCCCCGTCCGGCGCGCCGGCCGCGCGCAGCGCGTCGCGGACGATCGCCGCGGTGCGGCGGGACAGCTCCGGATGCCCCGGATGGGCCTTCACCACCACCGGGCAGCCGGCGGCGAGCGCGGCGGCGGTGTCCCCGCCGGCCACCGAGAACGCGAACGGGAAGTTCCCGGCGGCGAAGACCAGCACCGGACCGAGCGGCACCTGATGGCGGCGCAGGTCCGGGCGGGGCCCCATCGGCCAGTCCGGGTCGGCGGTGTCGACGACCGCGTCGTGCACCGAGCCCTCGGCGATCACGTCGCCGAGGAAGCGCAGCTGGAACGTGGTGCGCACCAGCTCGCCGGCCAGCCGGGGGTGCTCCGGCAGGTGGGTCTCGGCGTGCGCGAGCGGCAGCAGCTCGCCGGACGCGGCCTCCAGGGCGTCGGCGACGGCACACAGCCAGGCCCGCCGCCCGGTGGTCCCGGCCGCGGCCACCGGGGCCGCGGCGGCGGCCTCGGCGAGCACCGTCTCCAGCTCGTCGTGCATGGTCCTCCTCCGGTCGTCGGGATCGTGTCGTGCGCTGTGGGTCAGAACAGGCTCTGCCGACCCGGTACCCGCAACCGGGCCCGGTCACCGGCCGCGAACGCCGCGTCGAACCGGTGGTAGGCGTCGACGAGGTGCCGGCGCATCGCCTCCTCGGCGGCGTCCGGGTCACAGCCGGCGATCGCGTCCAGCACCGCGCGGTGCTCACGCACGGTCGCGGTGCCGTCGATGTCGGGCGAGTAGAGGCGGAACGCGTGCAGGTGCCCGTGCGTCCCGGTGTAGGCGCGGCGCGCGACGTCGTTGCCGCAGGCGGCCAGGATCTCGCCGTGGAAGGTGGTGTCGTGGGTGACGAGCAGCCGGCGCACGTCGGCGACGCCGACCGCGGCGCGCTCGAACCGGTCGACCTCGCGGGCGAGCCGGCCCGCCGGGTTGGACAGCCGGTTCACCGCGACCGCGCGCACCGCCCACAGGTCGACGAGCAGCCGGAACTCGAACAGCTCGCGCAGGCCGGCGCGGTCGAGCAGCGCGGTCGTCCGGTAGCCCCGGCCCTCCCCGGTGCGGACGACGAGATGGTCACCCTCCAGGTGCCGGACCGCCTCCCGGACCGGGGTCTGGGACACGCCCAGGTCGCGGGCGAGCGCGTCGAGGTTGATCCGCTCCCCCGGCTCGATCCGGCTCTCCAGGATCATCGTCCGGATCTCCTCGTAGACCTCGGCGGTGCTCCTGCGGCCCGCAACCGGCAGCTCCCCGGTCACCGGCGCCTCCTCTCGACACGTCCACCCGGGACGGACGGTAGCGGGTCACCGCGATCTCATCCCGATCCCGCCGCCTGCCGGTGCAGGTACCCGAGCAGCGCCCCGATGCCGAACTCCCACGGCGGCAGCTCCTCGGTCCGGCCGACCTCGTTGACCAGCGCGCCCAGCCGCGGACTGGAGATCGTCACCCGGTCGCCGACGACGTGGGTGAAGCCGTGCCCCGCGGCGCCGCGGTCGCGGGTCGGCGCGAACAGCGTCCCGGTGTAGAGGACGAAGCCGTCCGGGTACTGGTGGTGGGCGCCGTACGCGGCGGCGACGAGCTGTTCGAGGCTGCGGCTGAGCCGGCCGACGTCGTTGTGGTCGTCGAGCACGAAGCCGTCCGGGCCGTCGATCCGCAATGCGATCCGCTCGGTGCGGACCGTGTCGAGGGTGAAGCCGTCGTGGAAGAGCCGGACGAACGGGCCGAGCGCGCTGGAGGCGTTGTTGTCCTTCGCCAT
Organism: Pseudonocardia kongjuensis; assembly: GCF_039526905.1. Taxonomy (NCBI): domain Bacteria; kingdom Bacillati; phylum Actinomycetota; class Actinomycetes; order Pseudonocardiales; family Pseudonocardiaceae; genus Pseudonocardia; species Pseudonocardia kongjuensis. The sequence continues at coordinate 68,331 of NZ_BAAAJK010000027.1, forward strand.
GCCGAGCAGCAGCGCGCTGCGGCCCTCGACGTCGCGCAGGTTGACGTCGTTGCCCAGCGTCGCGCCGCGCGGGACACCCCGCGCGTCGACCACCAGCACCAGTTCGGGCTCCGGGTTGTTCCAGTCGGAGAACGCCGGGATGCCGACCCGGGCGCCGGGGCCGACCGAGGACAGCACCGGGGCCTTGGTGAACACCTCCGGATCCGGCCCGATGCCGACCTCCAGGTACGGCGACCACAGCCCGCGCCCGCGCAGCACGGTGCGGACCCGGGCGGCCTGCGCCGATCCGGGGACGATCGTGGACAGGTCGGCCGCCGGGCTGCCGCCGAGCGCGGCGGTGACCTCCGCCCGCACGCCGGCGGCCAGCGCCGGGTCGCCCGCGCAGCGCTCCTCGATCACCCGTTCCAGCAGGCTGCCGGCGAACGTCACCCCGCACGCCTTCACCACCTGCAGGTCGACCGGCGCGAGCAGCCGCGGCCCGGCGCCGCCGGTCACCGCGTCCAGGCTCCACCGGACGGGTGCGGTGGCGGCGGCCCGCGCGACGTCGGCGGCCGGCAGCTCCAGCAGCCCGGACACGGTCGCGGCGGTGCCGAACAGGTCGGCGAGGCCGTCGCCGCGCACCGCGACCGGGCGCGGCCCGCCGGTGCCCGGATCCCACACCCGGCCGATCAGCAGCGCGTCGGCGGCGTCGGCGGGGAGCAGACCGGCCGGCGCGCTCACCGGGCCGTCCCGAGGTCGCGCCAGCCCGCCCCGTCCGGGAACTCCCAGTGCCGCAGCGATGCCTCGTGCATCGCGGCCCCGGTGCCGGGGGCCGACGGTGCGGCGTAGCGGCCGTCGCGGACCACGACCGGATCGACGAAGTGCTCGTGCAGGTGGTCCACGAACTCGACGACCCGCTCGCCGATCCGCCCGCTGACCGCGGCGTGGTCGAAGAACGACAGGTGCACGACGAGCTCGCACAGCCCGACGCCGCCGGCGTGCGGGCAGACCGGGACGCCGAACCGGGCGGCGAGCAGCAGGTTCGCGACGTTCTCGTTCACCCCGGCGACCCGGGTGGCGTCGATCTGCATGACGTCGATCGCGCCGGCCTGCAGCAGCTGCTTGAACACGATCCGGTTCGCGACGGCCTCGCCGGTCGCGACCCGCACCGGGTGCACGCCGGCCCGGATGTCGGCGTGCCCGAGGACGTCGTCGGTGCTGGTCGGCTCCTCGATCCAGTACGGCTCGTGCGCGGCGAGCGCCCTCACCCTCTCGATCGCCTCGCCGACCTCCCAGCGCTGGTTGGCGTCGATCGCGATCCGCACGCCGTCGCCGACCGCCGAGCGGGCCAGCGCCAGCCTGCGGTCGTCGTCGGCCGGGTCGCCGCCGACCTTCAGCTTGATCATGTCGAAGCCGTCCCGCACGGCCTCCCGGCACAGCCGGACCAGCTTCTCGTCGCTGTAGCCGAGCCAGCCGGGTGTCGTCGTGTAGGCGGGGTAGCCGGACCGCTCCAGCTCGGCGATCCGCTCGGCGCGGCCGGGTTCGGCGTCGCGCAGCAGGCCGAGCGCGTCGTCCGGGGTGAGCGCGTTGCGGATGTGCGTGAAGTCGACGACGCCGACCAGCTCGGCGGGCGGCATCCCGGCCAGCAGCCGCCACAGCGGCACCCCTTCGCGGCGGGCCCGCATGTCCCACAGCGCGTTCACCAGGCCGCCGCAGGCCATGTGCGCGACGCCCTTCTCCGGCCCGAGCCAGCGCAGCTGCGAGTCGTGCACCAGCCGCCGCGACGCCGAGCCGAGATCGGCCAGCAGCTCGTCGGCGTCCCGGCCGACGAGCAGCGCCCCGTAGGACTCCATCGCGTGCACCACCAGCTCGTTGCCGCGGCCGGCGGTGAAGACCAGGCCGTACCCGGTCTCCCCGGCGTCGGTGGTGACGGTGACGTGGGCGGCCGAGTAGTCGGGATCGACGTTGACGGCGTCGGACCCGTCGAGCTCCAGCGACGTCGGGAACCGGACGTCGCGGGTGCGCACGGAGGTGATGACCGGCATGGGACTCCTTCGGTGCGGGGACCTGTCAGGCGAAGCCGAGCGCCGTGGGCAGCCACGTCGTCAGCAGCGGGAAGAAGGTGATGACGATCAGCACCGCGACCAGTGCGACGTAGAACGGCAGCAGTCCGCGGATCACCGTCGGCACCGGCGTGCGGGTGACGCTGGACAGCACGAACACGACCAGCCCGACCGGCGGGGTGAGCAGCCCGACCATCAGGTTGAAGATCACGATCGCGGCGAAGTGCAGCGGATCGATCCCGAACACCTCGGCCACCGGGGCGAGCACCGGGACCAGGATCAGGATCGCCGCGGTCGGCTCCAGGATGGCGCCGACCACGAACAGCAGCAGGTTGACCAGGATCAGGAAGACGATCGGGTACACGGTGAGGCCGAAGATCAGCTCGGCGGCCAGCTGCGGGGCCCGCTCGCGGGCCAGCACCCAGCCGAACAGCGCCGCGGAGGCGACGATGAACAGCACCGAGCCGGAGGTCTCGACGGTCTGCAGCAGGGTCCGGTAGAGCCGGCGCAGGTCCAGCGCCCGGTAGGCCAGCGCGAGCACCAGCAGGTAGACCACGCCGATCGCGGACGCCTCGGTCGGGGTGAAGACGCCGGACAGGATCCCGCCGAGGATGATCACCGCGGCGCCGAGCGCCGGCAGCGAGCCGAGCACCGCGCGGAACCGCTGCGCCGCGGGCAGGCTCTCCTCCCGCAGATCCGAGCGCTTGCGCATCAGCCACCACGACGTCGCGCACAGGGTGAGCACCAGCAGCAGGGCGGGCACGATCCCGGTCATGAACAGCGCGCCGACCGACAGCCCGGCGGTGACCGCGTAGATGATCGCCGGGATGCTCGGCGGGATCAGCGGCGCGATCAGCGAGGACGCGCCGGTGATCCCGACGCTGAAGGTCAGCGGGTAGCCGCGCTTGACCATCGCCGGGACCTGCACCCGGCCCATCGCCGCCGCGTCGGCGATCGCGGCGCCGCTCATCCAGGAGAAGCCGAAGCTGGTGCCGACGTTGACGTAGCCCAGACCGCCGCGGACCCGCCCGACGACCGCGGTGGCCGCGTCGAAAAGCTTGTCGGTGATCCCGGAGACGTTCGCCAGGTTGCCCAGCAGGATGAACATCGGGACGGCGAGGATCGGGAAGCTGTTCACCCCGGACACGGTCTGCTGGGCCGCGATGCCCAGCGACGCCGTCGGATCGACCACCACGTAGACCAGCGACGGGACCAGTAGCGCGATCGCCACCGGGACCCGCAGCAGCAGCAGGGCGATCAGCGCGCCCACCATCAGTGCGAGCGTCACGGGATGCTCCTCGGGGCTCCGGCGGTGAGCGCCTCGACGGCGCCGGGCATCTCCTCGGGATGCCGCAACGCGACGTAGAGGTTCAGCGCGCCGTGCAGCGCGACCAGCGCGAACCCGACGACGGCCGCGGCGTAGACGACGGTCAGCGGGAGTCCGGTGGCCGGCGCCAGCAGCGAGGAGCTGCCGGCCGCGAACACCGCCCCGGCGACGGACAGGGTCGCCGACGCGGTCAGCACCACGATCCCGGCGAACGCGTCGACCAGCCGGGACGCGCGCCGCCCCAGCCGGTCGACCAGCAGGTCGACGACGATGTGCAGCCGCCGGGACATCACGTAGCCCGCGGCGACGAAGGTCAGCCACACCAGCAGGAACCGGGCGATCTCCTCGGTCCAGCTGAGCGGGCTGTCGAAGACGTAGCGGGTCAGCACCTGCAGCAGCACCGCCACCAGCACCCCGGCGAGCAGCAGGCAGGACACGACGCGTTCGACGTCGACCAGGAACCGGTAGCCGCGGCTGCGGCGCTCCAGCAGGTCGGGGGCCTCCGGGGCCTCCTCGGGCAGGTCCGCACCGGCCGGGGCGCTCATCGGACCGACTCCCGGATCTCCTCGTAGACCGCGCCCCAGGACACCCGGCCGGGCAGCTCGGCCCGGACCCGGTCGGCGAACGGGGCGATGTCGACGTCGTGGACGGTGAGCGTGCCCTCGGCCCGCCACTGCTCGACGATCCCGGTCTCCTCGGCGAGGATGCACTCCCGGATCGCCTCGCCGGCCGCCGCGGCGGCCGCGTCCAGCCGGTCCCGCTGCTCCGGTTCCAGGGCCGAGTTCAGCTCGTCGTTGGTGATCAGGTGGACGCCCTGCACGATGTGCCCGGTCAGGTTCAGGTGGTCCTGCACCTCATGGAACCCGGACGACGAGATGGTCGGGACCGGGTTCTCCTGGGCGTCCAGGGTGCCCTGCTGCAGCGCGAGGTAGACCTCGCCGAGGGCCATCGGCGTCGCGGCGCCGCCCATGATCCCGAAGTTGGTAAGGTACAGCGGCGCGTCCGGGGTGCGGATCTTGACCCCGGCCAGGTCCTCGGGCCGCTCGACCGGCCGGTCGGCGGTGATGTGCCGGGTGCCGTAGTACCAGCTGGACAGCACCCGCATCCCGCTGCGCTCGCGGAACTCCTCGTGCACCCGGGCGACCACCGGCCCCTCGACGGCGGCGACGAACTCGCCGACGTCGTCGAACAGGTAGGCGCCGTCGAGCACCGCGGCGGGCTCGTACCAGACCCCCAGGAACGACGGCCCGGCCACGGTCAGGTCGAGCCCGCCGGCGGCGACCTGCTCCAGCGACTCGGCCTCGGTGCCGAGCTGCGCCGAGGGGTAGCTCTCCACGGTGATCCCGCTGCCGAGCAGCTCCTGCTGGATCAGCGGCGTGCCGCACTGCTCGACCGGGTGGCTGACGTCGTAGGCGTGCGCCAGCCGCAGCACGGTGTCGCCCGGTTCGCCCGGCGCCACCGGGATGTCGCTCGCGTCGATCGGGCCGCCCAGGCCGCAGCCGGACAGCAGCAGGGCCACGACGGCCGCTCCCGCCCCGGCCCGGCGCAGGCGCCCTCGTCGGTCAGCCGTCATCGCGCTCCCTCGAACGTCGTCGTCCGGTGCTCCCGCTGCTACGTGTCCCCGCCGAGACCCTCGATCCCCAGCTCGGCGGCCATCCGGTCGAGCTGGTCGACGGTCGGTGCGGCGAGCGGGACCCGGTCGCCGGTCCGCCGCTGGTGCGCCCGCTCCGGATCGCCCGGGGCGTGCACGGCCCCGCCGGGCGGGCCGGCGGAGCGCACCCGTTCCTGCATGTCGGCCGCCCGCGCCTCGGTGTGCGCGCGGCCGGTGAAGGCGGCGGTGTCGACGGCGAGCAGGAGGTGCCCGGCGTTCATCCGGGAGCCCGGGTCGATCCACATGTCGACGGTCTGGTCGGCGTAGTTCGCCCCGGTCAGGCCGGCGGCGAGCACCTCCAGCAGCACCGACAGGCCGGAGCCCTTCGGCCCGCCGAAGGGCAGCAGCGCACCGCCGAGTGCGGCGGCCGGGTCGGTGGTCGGGCTGCCGTCGGCGGCGACCGCCCAGCCCTGCGGGATCTCCCGGCCCTCGTCGCGGGCGGCGACCACCTTGCCGTAGGCGCCGGTGCTGGTCGCCATGTCCACGGCGAGCGGGCCGTCCCCCGAGCTCGGCACCGCGACGGTCAGCGGATTGGTCCCGAGCACCGGCCGGGCGCCGCCGAACGGGGTCACCGAGGCGCCGGTGGTGGAGGTCAGCAGGCCGGCCATGCCCCGGTCGGTGAGCCGGTCGGTCCAGTAGCCGCCCGCCCCGTAGTGCGAGCTGCCCTGCACGGCGACGACCGCGGCGCCGTGCGTGCCGGCCAGCGCGGCGGCCCGGTCGACCGCGACCGCCATCGCGACCTGCCCCAGTCCGCCGTCGGCGTCGAGCAGGGCGGTGGCGCCGTGCTCGCGCAGCCAGCGCGGCCGGGCCCGCGCGGTGACCCCGCCGGCCCGGATGGTGCGCACGTACAGCGGGAGGCGCAGCAGGCCGTGCGAGCCGATGCCGCGGCGGTCGGCCGCCACCAGCGAGTCGCCGACGAGCTCGGCGTCGTCGGCCGGGACATCGACCGCGGTCAGCGCCCGCCCCGCGAACGCGACCAGTTCCGGCACCGGGAATCGACGCACCGTTGCACCTCATCCTATAGGAATTGACTCGAAGGTATAGGTATCGGGCGTCGCGGGACAACCCTCCCGTATGCACATCCCGTGGTCGCCCGGTCTCCGGGGGTGCACTCGTCGAACACATGTTCTGACCGCACCCTTGGGCCTGCCACAGTGGAACTGTCGAGGGGAAGCGGGGACGCACGTGGACGAGACCCAGGACGCCGACACCGGCGACGACACACAGGTGACCGGCGACGAGGCACCCAAGCGCAGGCGCGGACGCCCGAAGGGCTCCTCCACCGCCCGCACCACCCGGGTGGTGACGATGACGCTGACCGTCAGCGGCTCCGCCGACGGCGAGTGGCAGGCCGAGCTGAAGCAGGGCTCCAGCTGGGTCGCCCGCGGCCTGCCGGTGAGCGCGTCGGCGGTGTCCGCGGCCGCCGCCACCCTGCACGCCGACCTGGCCGGGCCGGTCGACGAGGTCATCGAGAGCGCGAAGTCGGCCAAGGCCGCCCGGGTCGCCGAGCTGGAGGCCGAGCTGGAGCAGGCCCGCAAGGCGCTCGCCGCGCTGGAGGAGTGAGCGGATCAGCCCAGCAGCGGGCCGAGTGACCCGGCGTGCTCGCGCAGCAGCGCGACCAGCTCGGGATCCGGATCGGCCACCCGGGCGGCCGGGCCGGACAGCGCCAGCCCGGCCACCAGGCGGCCGTCCGCCGGCGAGCGGACGGCCGCCGCCAGGCACCCCCGGTCCGGGCGCAGCTCGCCGGTCTGGCCGGCCAGGCCCTGCTCGGCGACGTCGTCGAGCAGCCTGGACAGCCGGTCCGGGTCGGTCACCGTGTGCTCGGTGACCGGGCGCAGCTCGCGCACCAGCGCCCGCCAGTCCGGTTGGTCGGCCAGCAGCAGCCTGCCCAGCGCCGAGGCCTGCGGCAGCCGGGCCAGCAGGTCCGGATCGCTGGGCGGGTGATCCGGATCGGGATCGAGCAGGTGCAGCCGTCCGCCGTCGAACACGGCCAGGTGCACGCCCCAGCGGACCCGGCTGCGCAGGTGGTCGACCACCCCGCGGGCCGCCGTCGGCAGCCGCGGGACGCCGACCGGTGCCAGCCGTGCCGCGCGCCGGCCGAGCGCGAACCCGCGCAGGTCCGGCAGCCGCACCAGGTACTCCTCGCCGACCAGCAGGTTCAGCACCCGGTAGGTGGTCGCCGGCGGGAGCCGCAGCGCCGCGGAGATCTCCTTCGCGGTCACCCCCGGCCCGGCGGCGACGACCTCCTCCAGCACGGCCAGCGCGGTCCGCACGGCGCGTGGCTGGCGGCCGCTGATCGGGGGCGGGTCGCTCACCGGACGCGGTGCCAGACGTCGGAGGCGACGGTCTCGTCGTACACGCCGAGCGCGGGCAGATCGCCCCGGCGGCGCTGCAGCACCGACCAGCCGGCGCCGGCCGGCAGCGCGACCGCCAGCACCAGCCCGGACAGCGGGGCCGCCAGCACGAACGCCACCAGCGCCGCGAACAACGCCGGCACCGCGAGCGCGGCCGTCGCCACCGCCGCCGGGGTGAGCTCCCCGATCCGGCGCAGGAACAGCGGCGCGGCCAGGCAGACCAGCAGATAGGTGACCAGGAACCCGACGGTCGCCGCCCCGAGCA